>WQZF01000051.1 GCA_009780885.1 Betaproteobacteria bacterium
AGGGGCGGCGTAGGGGCGGGTTTGAAACCCGCCCGTACCACCCGCCCCTACACAATGCGGGGCGCCTTCGGCGCCTGTTAGGCCATGTCTCGCTGACCCCGCCATGAATGGCAGGGATTGCGCCCGGCAGCCGGTTACAAATTTTTACCGCACAATTTTTCCGCTGGACAATGGATTAAAGGGATAATCCCCCTTTTTTGAAAAGGGCGAACGATTGCTTCGCGCGTTCCATGTCCTCTCCTGCCTCCACACTTCCCTTTCTCCCTTTTTCGCGTCCGTCGATCGGCGCGTCGGAAATTGCCGCCGTGAACGAGGTGTTGCGTTCCGACTGGATTACGACCGGCCCGCAGAATCAGGCGCTGGAAGCGGCCTTTTGCGAACATTTTGGTTGCCGCCACGCGATTGCGCTGAGTTCCGCCACCGGCGGGATGCACGTGGCGCTTGCGGCGCTTGGCGTCGGGCCGGGCGATGAAATCATCACGCCTTCGCAGACCTGGGTGTCGACGCCCAACATGATCGTCCTTTCCGGCGCGGAGCCGGTGATGGTCGATGTCGATCCGGACACGCTGATGGTCGGGGCCGATGCGATTCGCGCCGCGATCACGCCGCGCACGAAGGCGATTGTGCCGGTGCACTATGCCGGAGCGCCGCTCGATCTCGATCCGATCTATGCCGTCGCGCGGGAATTCGGCGTCGCGGTGATCGAGGACGCCGCACATGCCGCCGGGACGCGCTACCGGGAACGCTGGATCGGCAGCCAGGGCACCGCGATTTTTTCGTTTCACGCGATCAAGAACATGACCTGCGCCGAGGGCGGAATGATTGCCACCGACGACGACGCACTGGCGGAAAGGATGCGCTGCCTGAAATTTCACGGGCTGGGCGTCGATGCCTTCGACCGGCAGCAGCAGGGGCGCAAGCCGCAGGCGGAAGCGGTGATGCCGGGCTACAAATACAACCTGTCGGATATTCACGCGGCGCTGGCCCTGGCGCAGCTTGGGCGTTTATCCGCGTTCAACGCGCGGCGCGCGGAACTGGCAAACCGTTATCTGGAACTCCTGCGCGATCTTCCGTTCGCGCCGCTGCAAGTGCCGGACTATCCTCATCTGCACGTCTGGCATCTGTTCATCGTGCGCACGGACCCCGAACGCTGCAACGGATTGACGCGGGATGCGCTGATGGAAGAATTGAAAGCGCGCGGGATCGGAACCGGCCTGCATTTTCGGGCGGCGCATACGCAGAAGTATTACCGCGAACGCTATCCGCATTTGAGCCTGCCGCACAGCGAATGGAATACGGCGCGCATCTGTTCGCTGCCGCTTTTCCCCGATATGCAGATGAGCGATGTCGATCGCGTCGTCGCTGCGATGCGCGAGATTCTGGAATGCTGCCATGATTGAGGAAGACCGCATCGAGACCGTTTCCATCGTGATCCCGGTGTTCAACGAGGAGGAAAGCCTGCCGGCCCTGATCGAACGGACGACGGCGGCCTGCGAGCGGCTGGGACGCGAATATGAAATCGTGCTTGTCGACGACGGCAGCCGCGATTCTTCCGCCGCGATCATCGCCGCCGCCGCCGAAGCGCCGGAGAGCCGCGTGCTGGCGGTGCTGCTGAACCGCAATTACGGCCAGCATTCGGCGATCATGGCCGGATTCAGGAAGGCGCGCGGCGATCTCGTCGTCACGCTCGATGCCGACCTGCAAAATCCGCCGGAGGAGATTCCGCGCCTGGTCGCCACTGCGGAAGAGGGCGCCGACGTGGTTGGCACGATCCGCGTCAACCGCCAGGATTCGCTGTTCCGCAAATCCGCCTCGAAGCTGATCAACCTGATGATCAAGAAGACGACCGGAAAGTCGATGGGCGATTATGGCTGCATGCTGCGCGCCTACCGCCGCCCGGTGATCGAGGCGATGCTCTCCTGCCACGAGCGCAGCACCTTCATTCCGATTCTCGCAAACATGTTCGCGCACCGGGTGACGGATATTCCGGTCGAACACAATGAGCGCGAATTCGGCGCCTCGAAATACGATTTCCTGCGGCTCATCAACCTGATGTACGACCTGGTGACCTGCCTGACCACGACGCCGCTGCGCATCCTCAGCATCTTCGGCAGCGTGGTGGCCTTCGGCGGCTTCCTGATTGCGCTCTTCCTGATTGTCATGCGCCTGATCTTCGGCTCCCAGTGGGGCGTGGAAGGCGTGTTCATGCTGTTTGCGCTGCTGTTCATGTTTATCGGCGCGCAGTTCGTCGGCATGGGGCTGCTGGGAGAATATATAGGCCGTATTTATACCGATGTTCGCGCCCGTCCCCGTTATTTCATCCGGAAGACGGTCGGGGCGCGGCGTTTTTCCAAAAAATCCCGGAAAGGTAAAGCATGAAAGCGGTGGTTTTTGCGTATCACAATATGGGCTGCACCGGCATCAAGGCGCTGCAGGAGGCGGGTTATACGGTGCAGGCGGTGTTCACCCACGTCGATGACCCGGCGGAAAACCGCTTTTTCGGATCGGTCGCGCGGCTTGGCGCGGATCTGGGGCTGCCGGTCTTCGCGCCGGAGGATGTCAATCATCCGCTGTGGATCGAGCGCATCCGCGCATTCCAGCCGGACATCGTTTTTTCCTTCTATTACCGCGATCTGCTTGGCGAGGAGATCCTGGGCATTCCGCCGCAGGGCGCGTACAACCTGCACGGCTCGCTGTTGCCGCGCTATCGCGGCAGGGCGCCGGTCAATTGGGTGCTGGTGAACGGCGAGACCGAAACCGGCGTGACGCTGCACCGGATGACGCCTCGCGCCGATGCCGGAGACATCGCCGGGCAGCGCCGGGTGGCGATCGGCGGCGAGGATACGGCGCTGATCCTGCACGAAAAGCTGAACGCCGAAGCGGCGCTTTTGCTCGCTGAGGTGCTGCCTCGCATCAGGAGCGGCAAGCTCACGCTGACGCCGCAGAACACGGATCAGGCGAGCGTCTTTGGCCGCCGCCGCCCGGAGGACGGCAAGATCGGCTGGCAACTCCCGGCGCAGCAAATCCACAACCTCGTGCGCGCTGTCACCGAGCCGTATCCGGGCGCGTTTTCGTCGGTCGGCGGAAAAAAATTCATCGTCTGGCGCTCCAGGGTGCTGGAACCCCGGCACGGCCAAAGCCCCGGAACGGTGTTGTCGACACGGCCTCTTACGGTTGCCTGCGGCGAAGGCGCGCTGGAAATCCTGAGCGGGCAGACCGAAGGCGGGCTGTACGTGCAGGGGGAGCGGCTGGCCGAAGAGTTGGGCCTCGTCGAGCGCGCCCGCTTGGGAGATGCGCCGCTGAAAAAACCACGGCGCACGCGGGTGCTGATCCTCGGCGTCAACGGCTTCATCGGCAACCACCTGACCGAGCGGCTGCTGCGGGAACATTACGAGGTTTATGGGCTGGACATCAGCTCGGACGCCATCGGCCGTTTCATCGGCAATCCGAATTTCCATTTCGTCGAGGGCGACATCAGCATCCATTCGGAATGGATCGAATATCACATCAAGAAGTGCGATGTGGTGCTGCCGCTGGTGGCGATTGCGACGCCGATCGAATACACCCGCAATCCCCTGCGCGTCTTTGAACTCGATTTTGAAGAGAATCTGAGGATCGTGCGCGACTGCGTCAAATACAAAAAACGCATCGTCTTTCCTTCGACCTCCGAAGTGTACGGGATGTGCGACGACGCCGAATTCGACGAGGATTCTTCGCGCCTGATCGTCGGACCGATCAACCGGCAACGCTGGATCTACTCGGTTTCCAAGCAGCTCCTGGACCGCGTGATCTGGGCCTACGGCGCGAAGGAAGGCTTGAAATTCACGCTCTTCCGCCCGTTCAACTGGATGGGGCCACGGCTCGACAACCTGGACGCGGCGCGCATCGGCAGCTCGCGCGCGATCACGCAACTGATCCTGAACCTGGTCGAAGGCTCGCCGATCCAACTGGTCGACGGTGGCGCGCAAAAACGCTGTTTCACCGATATCGAGGACGGCATCGAGGCGCTCTTCCGGATCATCGAAAACCGCGACGGAAAATGCGACGGGCAGATCATCAATATCGGGAATCCCGTCAATGAGGCCAGCATCAAGGAACTGGCGGAACACCTGCTGGAATGCTTCGAGGCGCATCCCTTGCGCGGGCATTTCCCGCCCTTTGCCGGGTTCAGGATGATCGAAAGCGGCCTTTATTACGGCAAGGGTTATCAGGACGTGGCCTTTCGCCGTCCGAGCATCAGGAACGCGAAACGGCTGCTCGATTGGCAGCCGGGGATTCCGTTGCGGAAAACGGTCGCCGAGACGCTCGATTTCTTCCTGCGCAGTTGGGAGCAGGATCGCCAAGAGGCGCAGGGAAGCCATTCTTCTTCATGACGAAGGTCGGACTGCGGGTCGATGTCGATACCCTGCGCGGCACGCGCGAAGGGGTGCCGCGCCTGCTCGAATCGCTGAAACGGCATGAGGTGCGGGCGAGCTTCTTCTTCAGCGTCGGCCCCGACAATATGGGCCGCCATTTGTGGCGGCTCGCAAGACCGCGCTTCCTGTGGAAGATGCTGCGCTCCAACGCCGCCTCGCTTTACGGCTGGGATATCCTGCTCGCCGGCACTGCCTGGCCGGGCAGGAATATCGGCAGGCAATGCCCCGGAATCCTGCGCGCCGCCGCCGACCCCGCGCTGGGGCATGAAATCGGCCTGCACGCCTGGGATCACCACGCCTGGCAGATGCGTATCGGGCATTGGCCGCCTGCGCGGATCGAGGAAGAAATCCGGCGCGGCGTCGAGGCGCTTTCCGGCATCATCGGGCGTCCGGTCGATTGCTCCGCCGCTCCCGGCTGGCGTGCCGACGCACGCATCGCCGCCTGCAAGGAAGTCTTCCGTTTCCGCTACAACAGCGACTGCCGGGGCAGCGCTCCGTTCCGTCCGCTGTTCGGCGAGAACCTGGGTACGCCGCAGATTCCGGTGACGCTGCCCACTTACGACGAAGCCGTCGGCGTGATCGCGGGCGTCGGCACGGCAGAGGAATTCAACGGCTGGCTGCTCGACGCGCTGGCGCGTCACGATGCAGGCCGGAATGTTCCGGTCTATACCATCCACGCCGAAGTCGAAGGCATCGCGCAGGCGGCGGCCTTCGAGCAATTGCTGGAGCGCGTCGCGGACGCGGGATTCCGTTTCTGCCCGCTGGGCGAATTGCTGCCCGCCGAGCTTTCCGCCTTGCCGGCAGGAAGGCTCGAAGCCTCCTCCTTCCCGGGGCGCGAAGGCTGGCTCGGTTGCCAGAAGGCGCTGGAAGAATCCGGCGCTCCTGCGGAAATCCCCTCCGTTTGAAAGTTTCCGAAAAATGCCAATTTTCTAAATTTGCTTAAATAATGTTTCGCTACAGTAGTCAATTTCATCAAATAATTCTTTTAGTAATTTAGAAAATTATCTGCTCCACATGCCTGTAAAACCGAACAACTCGCGCTTCCTTGCGCCTTCATTCGCGGCGCTCAAGGGCTGGATGCTCTTTCTCCTTTTCGCCGTGTTCTATCTCGTGCCGCTCAATGGCCGCCTGCTGTGGCAGCCGGACGAGACGCGCTACGCCGAAATCAGCCGCGAAATGCTGGCAAGCGGCGACTGGATCGTGCCGCGCCTTTTGGGCCTGCGTTATTTTGAAAAGCCGGTCGCCGCCTACTGGATCAACAACCTCGGCCAATGGCTGTTCGGCGACAGCAATTTCGCCGTGCGTTTCGGTTCGGTGTTGTGCACCGCGCTTTCCGCGCTGCTGGTGTTCTGGCTCGCGATGCGCCTGTGGCGCGACCGTTCAAAGGCGCTTCTGGCGAGCGCGATTTATCTCTCGTTTTTCATCGTCTATGCGATCGGCACTTACGCTGTCCTCGATGCGGGGCTGGCCTTGTGGCTCTGTGCCGCAATGCTCTGCTTCCATTTTGCGGATCGGGCAGAAACGCGGCGCGGCAGGATCGTTGCCTGGGCGCTCCTCGGGGCGGCCTGCGGAATGGGATTCCTGACCAAGGGTTTCCTGGCGCTGGCGCTGCCGGTGATTTCGGTGCTGCCCTACGTGCTCTGGAAGCATGCGCAGGAAAACGGATGGCGGCGCGGGAGCCTGGCCGGAATCCGGGAACTCTCCGCCTACGGCCTCATCGCCATTGCCGCCGCTGCCGCGATCAGCGCGCCGTGGGCGATCGCCATTCATTTGCGCGAACCCGATTTCTGGCATTACTTCTTCTGGGTCGAGCACATCCAGCGTCTATCCGGCGCCGAAGCGCAGCACAGCAGGCCCTTCTGGTTTTTCCTGCCCATCCTGGCACTCGGCGCGCTCCCCTGGCTCGGATTGTTGCCGTCCGCATTGGCGCGCGGCTGGAAGGGCCGCGCGCTCCGCCCCGAAGGCTTTTACCTGCTGTGCTGGGCGGCGATGCCCTTCCTGTTCTTCAGCATCGCCAAGGGCAAGCTGCCGACCTATATCCTGCCCTGCTTCGCGCCGCTTGCGCTGCTCATCGCCGACGCAGCGGCCGGGATGATCAATGAGGGCCGCCTGAAGGCATTGCGCGCCAATGGCTGGGTCAACCTTGCCGCCGGCCTGGTCGCGATGGTGGTGATCGGGGTGTTGGCGGCAGGAATAGCGGATCCGGTTTACCAATCCGGCGACAGGACCAAAATCGTATTGGCATTGGCCTGTTTCGCCGCCTGGAGCGCGATTGGACTCTGGAGCGTCAAACACTGCGCGCGGCGCTGGTGGTTGGCGGCGCTCTGCCCGCTGCTTCTCGGGCTCTTCATCGGAGGGGCGATTCCGGACCGGGTGATGATGGTCAAGCAACCGCAATACCTGATCGAGGATGTCCGCTCCGAACTCGCCACGAGCCGGCATATTCTCTCCAACAGCATCGGCATCGCGCTCGGGCTGGCCTGGGAAACGAAACGCAGCGACATCCTCCTGTTCGACAGGCGCGGCGAGTTGAGATATGGCCTCGACTATCCCGACGGCGCCCATCGCCTGATCGAGGAAAAAGACTTCGCTGGCTGGCTGGCCAAGGCGCGGAAAGAAGGGAATGTCTCGCTCGTGCTGCTCGATTTCGACCCCGAACGGCTGCCCGTGCCGGACTTTCTCAGTTTTCCGAAAGACGACGCGGCAGCCGGGCGTCTGGTTTTTATCTACTACCGGTGCCAGCCATGAGTTTCCTCCTCGTCCTCCTGGTATGCGCGCTCACCTGCTGCGGCCAGTTGTGCCAAAAGCAGGCGGTCGAATGCTGGCGGCGCCTGCCGCCGCCAGCGCGACGGAAAAAGGCGCTGGCCTGGCTGCTGGCCGGCATTGCCGCCATGGGACTGGGATTGCTCTTCTGGCTGTGGGTTTTGCGGCTTCTGCCCCTGAGCATCGCGTATCCGATGCTCAGCCTCAATTTCGTGCTGATGGCGCTCGCCGCGCGCTGGTTTTTTGATGAAAGGACCAGCCGCAGCCACTGGCTGGGCATCGTCAGCATCATGTTCGGCATCGTCCTGCTGGGGGCGGGATTGTGAGCGCCCAGGGCAGCCAGAATTCCTGCCGGGGCTATCAGGGCTACCTTTGGGCCACGGCCAGCATCGTGCTGGTCAGCCTCGCGCAGTTGATGATGAAATGGGGCGTGGGGCAATTGCCGCCGCTGCCGGAAGCTGGATTTTCCGCTTTGCTGGAAAGCCTGCGGCCACACGGAATGCCGCTCCTGTGCATCGCCGCCGGCGTGCTTTGCTACGCGCTTTCCCTGTTGTGCTGGATATTCACCTTGAATTTCCTGCCGCTCAACCGCGCCTATTCTCTGCTGAGCCTCAGTTACGCGCTGGTAGCCCTGGCGGCGGCGGTGCTGCCCTGGTTCGGCGAATCCATGACCTTGCTGAAAATAATGGGAATATTGCTGATTCTGTCTGGCGTCCGCCTGATCCATGCGGCGCCGGAAAAGCGGGAGAATTGAGGATGGCGCCGTCCGGAAATATTTTTCGAATCGACTTTATATCCGAACGGGCGGAATAAAAAAAGCCGGGAATTCTTCTTCCCGGCCCTTTTCTTCAGGATGTCCCGAGCGGTTAAACGCCATACGAATCGCGTTTGAACCCTTTTTCTTCCAGCGCCCTCAACCAACGCGGAGTCTGTCCGCGTCCGCTCCAGGTTTCCCCGGTTTCAGGGTTGCGGTATTTCGGTTTCGGCGAAGCCACCTTGCGCTTTCCTCTCCGTCCTCCGAAAAGTTCCTGGGGAGTCAAATCATATTCCGCGACCAGTTTCCTTGCGGCATTGATCGCCTCGACACGCGCCCCCTTGCGCATTTCCTCGATTTGTTGATCAATCGCATTGCGTTGTTTCAACAGGGCTTCAAGGTCTTTCTGCATCTGCATTTTATTCTCCATTTATAACGGTTGAAACGGAAGAAAGACTATATCCCAAAAAAGATTTTAAATGCAATAGCCTGATAAATACGGACAAACTCCTGTTCCCGTTTATACAACACGGAATACCGCAAGGCCCCGGGGCGTGAATCGTGCAGACAGGAGCCAGGGCGGTTCCGTACACTCTGCATGAATTACGGGAGGCCGTTCGCAGGGGCGGCATCCTGCCGCCCCTGCAAATCCCGGTATGTTGTTGCATGAATCAAAATCGCTCCAAAAGGTATAATCCTGCTCCTTCCTCTCCCCGGCGCACAGAATTCATGAAATTCCTTTTCGACCTGCTTCCGGTCATCCATTTTTTTATCGCGTACAAATTCGTCGATATTCCCTTTGCGACTGCGGTTGCGATGCTCACCATTTTTATCCAGATCGTCTCGGGTCTGTTGTGGAGGGGCAAGGTCGAAAAAATGCTTTGGGTCAATTTCGCCATTATTTTCCCCCTGGGCACCATAACGATCCTGCTGAACGATCCGCGCTATATTCAATGGAAACCAACGCTTCTATATTGGATTCTTTCCGCCGTCCTCGCGCTCGCTCCCCGGGTCTCCGGAAAAAACCCGATCCGCGCGATGCTTGAAGAAAAGATTGCGCTGCCGGAATTTGTCTGGGGCAGGCTGAATTTCTCGTGGGCGGCGTTTTTTTTGCTGCTCGGCGCGCTGAATCTGTTTGTCGCCTTCCATTTTTCGATGGACGCCTGGGTGAATTTCAAACTCTTCGGAACGACCGGGCTGATGTTCCTGTTCGTGCTCGTTCAGGTTTTGTTGCTGTCGAAATATTTCGAGGAGAAATGAAGGATGCTCCCGTGCGGGCCGGGGAAGGTATAATTCCACGGCTTTGCCGCGGGCAAGGCGCTTGCTTGCAGCACGTGCCGGACAGATGGAGGCAAGCGCCTTGCCGGCGTTCTTCGCAATATCTTTCAATGCTGATGCAACCTCACTTTCAAGGAAGTAGATAAATGAACATGATTTCCCGTTTGACTGCGGCGCTCGTTCTCGGTGGACTTTTGACCTGTTCCGTACAGGCTGCTGAAGACAAGGCGGACGCAAAGGCTTCTTCGCCCAGCAAGGCTGTCGCTACCGTCAATGGCGTTGCGATTTCGAAAAACCTGCTCGACGATATCGTCGCGGATCAGAAGGGCGTCGAAGACACGCCGCAACTGCGCCAGGCGATCCTGGACGATCTGATCAGCCGCGAACTCCTGTTGCAGGAAGCGAAGAAAAAAGGGCTGGACAAGGACAAGAAAATCGTAATGCAAATGACATTGATGCGCGATTCGGTGCTGATCAACGCCTTTGTCCAGGAGTATGTGCGCACCCATCCGATTACCGATGAGCAACTGAAGAAGAAATACGACGAACTCGTCGCGAAGAACAGCGGCACCGAGTACAAGGCGCGTCATATCCTCGTCAAGACCGAGGACGAGGCCAAGGCGATCATCGAAAGCCTGAAGAAAGGCGAGAAATTCGAGGAACTGGCCAAGAAATCGGAAGACCCCGGCTCCAAGGAAAAGGGCGGCGACCTGGGCTGGAGCCCGGCGAGCACCTATGTTCCGCCGTTCGCCGATGCGCTGGGCAAGCTTGCCAAGGGCAAATTCACCGAAACTCCGGTCAAGACGGATTTCGGTTGGCATGTCATCCAGCTCCAGGATACGCGCCCGATCGAGCAGCCTCCCTTCGATGCGGTCAAGCCGCAGATCCAGCAGGCGATCAGCAAGGAAAACGTCGACAAGATGATCGACGACCTGAAAAAGAAAGCGAAAATCACGAAATAATCGTTCTGGATTTCCGCAGCAAGAAAACGACCGCTCCGGCGGTCGTTTTCTTATTGGCGGCGGGGTATCTCCGGAAAATCAAGCTGTTCCGGCTTTCGCTTTTCGATGCTTCCGGCGCGGGGCGATCAGGGGGCAGGAGCAATTGAGCGCGTGGCTTCATCCAGCAAGGCTTGCGGCACGCCTTGCTGGCCTCACATCGCCCCGGTGTCGAAGCGTCTTTCCGCGAGCGGTGTGCCGCCGGGGCCGAAGCTGCGTTCGATGAAGAGCGCCTCTCCCGTCCGGCGCACGGCGAGCAGTGTCGAGGCGCGCGTTCCGTATTCCGGCGACTTGATGAAGATCGACGAGAGCATTCGCTCCCATGCCAGTGGTATTCCTGTGCTTGGAAGTTGATCGTCGGGGGCGGGTTTGTCGTTGGAGAGCAGCGCGAAGAAAGCCGAATCGTCGGGCAGGCGTTGCAAGGAGGCGGCAAAGGCGCTGCGGGCGGAATCGAGTTTGGGCCAGGGAGTATTGAGCAGATGGTTGGAAAGCCCATAAATCCCCGAAGCGAGCCAGCAGACCGAAAAAGCCTTGCCCCGGTTGGTGATGTAGCCCAGCCGCCCGTTTGCGGCGGCCAGCAGGTTGAAGCCGTTGTAGGCGGAAACGCGGGCGGAGACGCTCGAAAAATACTGCGCCAGCATCGTTTTTTCGGTGCCGGGCAGGCTTTTCGCTGCGGATTGAAGGAAATCGGCGACGAGCGACCCGCGCGAGGGCGCTCCGATTCGTTCCGATCCGGGGTCGCGGTAATTGGTCAAGGCCGCGAAAGCGGGAAAGCGCAGGGCGCCGCCGGACGGGAAAGCCTTGGGCAAGCCGGGAAGCTGCGGCTTTTGTCCGGCGAAAGCCAGCCCGAGCCAGGTGCCGCCCGCTTCAAGATCGCGGCCCGCGAGAATATGCGGAGATTCCGCCCAGAATGCGGCGGGCGCGGTGGGGCGAGCAAAGAATTCGTCGCGGTTGGCGGCGACGACCAGCGGATAATCCGGATGCACCTGCCAGGCGACGAGAATCAGACACATAAGACTTCCCCACGATCGTATTCTGTTTGACTACGGGATTTGCCTGGATTACTTGAGGAGGAAGCCTGCAGGAATGTTTCGATACGAAATTGATTTTTAATAAGTACTAAGCCAACTTCATAGCTTGGGGTGAGCCTGCGAACCCCAACATTCGGGAGCAAGAAATACAAACGATCCCTCGTTAGCTCCGCCAGGGCTGGAGGTTGCAGGATTGGGCAGCAGGCGCGAGCGATGGTTTTTCCGTTGGGGAACGGTGCTGATGTTGGGGTTCGCAAGCTCACCCCAACCTATGAATTTTCCCGCGAATTCTCCCGATATTTTCTAAATTGGACTCTACAAAGGTTTCAGATGGAGAAATGATGGGTTTCGCTACGCTCTACCCATCCTACGTTCTTTTAAGCTCTGGAATCATTTTGAAAAAAATCCTCACGGCATCACGGCGGGAAATACCCGTGTGCAGGAAAGCGCCGGGCCGTCCGGAGCGCCGAGGCGGGCTTCCCGCGCGCCGGCTTCGCCGTCCCGGATCACGGCCAGCGCCGCGAATTTTCCTTCGTCTTCCGGAACCGGCGCGGCGTTGACGATGACGCCTGCTGCTTCGGAATCCTCCGCTGCGGGAGCGAAGAGCGCGCTGCCGGCCTCCAGCGGCAGCGCCGCGTGAATCCGGTACAGATGACGTTTGACTTCTCCCCGGGTCTGGACGCGCTTGATGACCTCCTGGCCGGGATAGCAGCCTTTTTTGAAGCTGACGCCGCCGATGGTGTCGAAATCGACCATTTGCGGCACGAAGGCTTCGCGGCTGGCGGCGTCGATGCGGACGATGCCGTGCTCGATGTCGAGCCATTGCCAGAACGAGGTGTCCGCCTGGGTGGCCCGGCTTGACAGCCTGCGCTGGCAGGCCGCTGCCGTGCCGGTTTCGGCGACGACCAGTGCCCGCGTTTCGTCGAGGCGGATGACCGTTGCCTGCGCTTCCGCTGCGGGGGAGGGCGTTGCCGGCAAGCTGAGGCTCTGCATGATTTCCCGTGGCGCGGCAAGGCCCGCAGCGGCGAGCGCCTTGCCCAGGCGCTTGCAGTCGGGCGCATAAACGCCGAAGGAATGCAGCCCCAGCGCGCTCAGGCGCACCTTGCTGCGCAGCACGAACATGCCCAGACGCTTGAGCATTTCGGCGCACAGGTCGGCAGAAAGCAGCAGGCAATAGGCTTCGCCGCGCCGGAAGACCAGGAAATTCGCCAGCATTCTTCCCTTCGGAGTGCACCAGGCCGCGTAACGCGCCGCGTTGGGGCCAAGGGTCTCGATATCGTTGGTCAATTGGCGATGCAGGAAGTTTTTGGCGTCTTCTCCATCGACCACGATCAATGCGAGATGCGCAAGCGGTGCAAAGCGGGCCTTGCCGCCGGGAAGGGAAAGATGCGGGAAAGGAGTGCCGGGAGCGTTCATGATCATTGGGAAAACCGCGAAAGATTCAGGGCGGAAATTTACGGAAAAATAAAGGCTTACGCTATTATAACGGGGCTTTTTTTGCCGCTGCGTATTGTCTCCACGGTTTTTTCACAGATGCTCCGTTTGCTGAAATTTTTCCTTTCCTGCCTCATTTTTAGCCTGGTCTGCGCTGTCGCCGCGTTCTCCTGGATTGCCTGGCGCGCTTTTTCTCCGCTGGCCTTCAATGCGCCCACCCCGCTCGAATTCCGGATTCCCCCGGGCAGCAGTCTGCGCGGCGTCGCCGCCGAATTGAACCGCGCTGGCGTCGATTGCCCGCCCTGGCTCTTTATCCTCGCCGCCAGGGCGCAACACGCCGAGGGCGCGATCAAGGCCGGCAGCTACGAAATCGAGGCGGGACTGACGCCGTGGTTGCTGATCCAGAAATTTAGCCGTGGCGATGTCAGCCAATCCGAAATCGTTTTCATCGAAGGCTGGACGCTGCGCCAGATGCGCCAGCGGCTCGACGCGCATCCCGATCTGAGGCACGACACAGCCCAACTTTCCGACGCCGAACTGATGCGCCTCATCCTTTCCGGAACGGACGGGGAAAATTGGGCGGCGGAAGCGGGCATGACAAACAGGCACGGTGAGGGCTTGCTCTTTCCCGACACCTATCTTTTCGTCCGGCAGTCCAGCGATCTCGACGTGCTGCGCCGCGCCCACCGTATGCTGCAAAGCCACCTGCGCCGCGAATGGAGCGAACGCGCCCGGCCTCTTCCCTACCGCAGCCCCTACGAAGCGTTGATCATGGCCTCCATCATCGAAAAGGAAACCGGCCAGCATGGCGAACGCGCGCAAATTGCCACGGTCTTCGTCAACCGCCTGCGCCTCGGGATGCTCCTGCAAACCGATCCGACCGTCATTTACGGCATCGGCGAATCCTTCGACGGCAACCTGCGCAAGGCCGATTTGCAACGCGACACCCCCTACAACACCTATACCCGCCTCGGGCTGCCGCCTACCCCCATCGCGATGCCAAGCCTCGCTTCGCTCCGCGCGGCGCTGCATCCTGCTCCCGGCAACGCCCTCTATTTCGTCGCCCGGGGCGACGGGACAAGCCATTTTTCGACCAGCCTCGAAGAACATAACCGGGCGGTGAACCGCTATCAGCGCAGGGGGAAGAGGGAGTAGGAATTTTCTAAATTACTTGAATAATAGTTCGCTACTGTAGAGATTGCTAGTTGCGAATTCTTTATTCAAATTTAGAAAATAATACCAGCTTTATGCCGACAAGGGGACAAGTTTGACGATGCAAGTGTTACTATATATAGTTGCAATATCATGACGAAACATGAAAAACTCGCAAACAAGGCGCGTCAGAATCCGCATGGGTTGAGCTTCGATGAATTTGAAAATTTCCTGAAGCAATATGGGTGGATATTCAAAAGACAAAGCGGATCGCATCGTGTCTCGCTGTCGCCGAACAAACAGATGTTGCCAATCCAGCCCAAAGGCGGGAAGGCAAAGGCCTTTCAAGTCAAACAGGCGTTACTGATCATGGAGAACGAAAATGGATGATCGCTTTGACGGATTCGCGGTCAATCTCTATCTGGACGACGAAGGAGATTGGCTTGCACACTTCGTTGAACAGCCGGAAATATCCGCGTTTGGCGAATCTCCGGAAACTGCGCTGGAAGAACTCGTCATCGCATGGAATGCCGCGAAGGAAGCCTATCGTAGTGAGGGCTTGCCAGTACCGATCTCCCCTTCGCGCAAGAATTACTCCGGCACATTCAACGTCCGCATCGACAAGAACCTGCATCGGGCACTGGCGGTAGAAGCCGCGCGCCTGGGGGTTTCGCTTAACGCCATTGTTGCGAAAAAACTTTCCACCGCTACATGAGCATGACGGGTACGCATCGTATGTGGGTTGGCCCGGGACCCGGCCACGAAGCGCTGCCCGATATGGAATTGCGTTGAGCCTCCCCGGAATGCCTGGTATTGCTGCCAGCGAAACCATCCTTCCTGGGCGATCACCAGTATCGCCAGCAACACGCAGAAAGCCAGCCGAAACCCCGATTCCAGCCTCTGCGGCGAACCCGTCGAAAGTTTCCGGGCCCGCCGGGCGCTCCAGGCTCCGATACATGCCGCCATGAGCACCAGCGGCGTCTCGGCAGTACGCCATAACAAAGGGTCTGGATATTTGAAATGGCGGCCTGCCAGGGCGCCCGCGAAAGCAAGCGCGATCCACCAGAGCAGCGCCGTCTGCCAACTTTTGAGCGGAAGGCGCGGCGGGTTCCATTGGGAGAGGCGAAAAGTTAGTTTGCGGAGGCTTGTCATTTCTGCTTCCACTGCCACCACGGATTGGTATTCACGCTGTCGTCCATGTAGTGGCCGCTCCTTTTTGGGAAAACAAAGTTTGCGCGAAACGCGACATCCAAAACCCAGGCGGCAAGCTCTTCAGCTTCGCTCTCCGGCAACTGGAATTGCTTTATGTAATAGGCAGACAAGGCGCGTTGCGCGGCGGGGTAAGCGCTGAGGATTTTGTCGTGGGCGCGTTTATATGAACGTCCGGTCTTGGACCATTGGAGCAGTCCTTCCTGTACCTCTTGAGCCGAGTTGTATGCGTTCGAATCGGAGAGCGCCCACGGGCGAATGGCGACGTTTGCCCAAACATAATCCACATGAAGTCTCAGTCTTGTCGTCTGATGGAGGGTGCCTTCGTCTCTTCCCGGCCCAATTGCTTCATCAAGGAGGCGGGCAAGCTTCCGGACCGCTTTGGGGAGTAAGGAAATGGCAGGAGTTCCTTCCGGTAGAAAACGAATGGTGCATCCGTTCCAGAACCCCAGTGGCGATCCTCCGTAGCCTTTGTAGCCTTTGCGGGCTATGTCGTCTGCGAACATCCCCGTTGCTTCCCTGTAAACAAGCCAATCACCAAGGACCTCATACGGTTCGCCGACTTTGAGAAACCATCTGCTTTGTGAGGGTTTGTGCAAAAAAACCAACGGGGGGCGCCATACATTCTCAATGAACGGTTTGTACCTAGGCGCATCATTCTTCCTGGCATCGATGAAGTCTTCCTGCGAAACATTGGCGTCGAGAAGGTATAAGTCGTACATGTCGCCTCTCCAGCCAAGCGGTGTCTCGGTCATGACAATGCGGCTGCCGGTTTTCTTGTTCTTCTCCCAGTAAATATGGCGGTTTGCATAACGGGGCTGGGGCAGTTTTTCAAACTGATCATCAATGCTTTTCAGTTCGTTGCCTCCGGAGATATCCAATTCCTTTGTGCCCAGGATCAGTTCGCTTTCCATCCCGTCCGGAATGTTCAAGGGCGCGTAGAGCCGCAGCGCCCCGGAATTGAACATCGCGCTCGCAAGGCGAAAGGCATCCGAACATTCAGGTGCGGAAATGTCGCCAGACATCCTCGGCACGACGGGCGCGGCTTTCTCTTCCGCCCACCCAAACACCGGCAACAGCAGAAAGAACAAAAACGCGAATCTGTATTTCATGATGATTCTCCTTTTCCTATTGATCCGGCAATCAAGGATTGATTTTCAAGGTATGCAGTATGTAGGATGGGTAGAGCGAAGCGAAACCCATCATTTTTCCCTCTGCAACCCCGATGGGTTTCGCTTGCGCTCAACCCATCCTGCGCGGCGGTAGATTGGGTTGAGCGGAGCGAAGCCCAAGGGTTTGGGGGCGGTTGAAGTGCTGATATTTGCTGGCGACAATCCAAAGCAATTTTCTAAATTCACTTAAATAACAACCCTCTACAGTAGTATATTTAAACAAAGAATTATTACAGTAATTTAGAAAATCAAAGCGACTTTCACTCCTGTTTCAGTTGATACCAGTCGAAGCGGCGGGTGCTGAGCATGATGCCGGCAAGCGCGGCGAAAAGGAGGAGGCTGCCCATCAGCAAGGCCATGTCTTCGAGTTGCAGGATCGCAAAAAGCATTCCGTAGAGAATGGCGAGTCCGGCGCCGAAGCTTGAAGCCATGCGCCGCGATCCGAATACTCCGGCGAGATAGGCGACGATCAGCCCGACACAGGCGATGGCGCCCGCGAGGTACGCCAGGGCGAAGGGCAGGTGTTCGGAAAGCGCGATCAAAAGCAGGAAGAAGATGGCCAAGGACAGGCCCACGAGCGCGTACTGCATGAGGTGCATCGGGCGGCGGCGCAGGACTTCGCCGATGAAGAACGCGGCAAAGGTCAGAACGATGAAGAGGCTGCCGTATTTCACGGCCCGTTCCGCTTGCAGATAAACGTTGACCGGGTCGATGAACTCGATGCCCAGGACTTCGCTGTCGCAATTTTCGGCCTTGAGCGCGTTTTCCAGGTTGCGCGCGAGCTGCGAGATTTCCCATTGCGCGCTGAAGCCCGTCCCGCTGACCGTCCGTTCATTCGGTAGAAAACGTCCCTTGAAACTCGGATGTTTCCAGTCGGAACCCAGCTCGATGAGGTTATTTTCCGCCGTGGGCGAAATCGACAGGCTTTGCGTGCCGGTCAGTTTCAGCGGGAAGGAGAAGGCGATCGTCCGCGCAGTGTCCGGTATCCACGTGCCGAGGTCGATTTCCAGCCGGCTTCCCTTCATCACTCCGTCGAAACGCCTGTCCCTGGGCGGCCTGAAATGGAACACCTTGCCGTCGACTTGCACATCCGGGTCGGAGTTCAATCCGCGCAGGTCGGAAACGCTGAACAGGATCGCGGCCCTGGCTTCGACGAGCAAGCTTCCCTCCGGAACCTGGATGATGTCGGCAGGCGTCTCGAACAGCCCCTCAGCCTTGGCATCGAGATGGAAGAGCCTTGCCTGGTAAATGCCGCGATAACGCCGCTCGACGCCGGCATTGCCCCGGATCGCCAATTTCCTGGCAGGCGCGTAGGCGACATGGGATTCGGTGCGGGCTTCCTTTGTCAGCATCTTTCCCGACTCCGCATCGCGGTAGCGCTTCTCGGGCGTTCTCGTCGAGTAATGGATGGCGAGAACCGGCCCGACCACGATCTGCGATGAAGCCGCAGTGCTGGCGATTTCTGCCGTGACCTGTTCCTGGTATTGCGAGCGGGAAGCGACCTGGCTCTCGATCAATCCCAATGGGATCATCAGGCACAGGACAAGAAAGAGCATCGCGGCGGCTTTCCCTATCGGCCTGGCGCGCGCCCCGAAATCGCGCAAGCCCTTTCTGTCTTGTTTCATTGACGATTCAACATGCGTTTCCATATGGCCTCCTGTTGGCGAGTGAACAGCCCAAATCCTGAAGCGCCCATGTGAACGCAACGAGAAGCCGATATGAAGTTCATG
>WQZF01000052.1 GCA_009780885.1 Betaproteobacteria bacterium
ATCCGGCGAGAGGACGACGACGTTGGTCAATGGCCTGGATGTTCGCGGGATTCTCGGGACGGAGTTGTACACCGGGCATGGGGCGAACGCGGAGGAGATGATGGGGAATGGGCGGTATTGCGGAGTGCTCCGGGTGGCTCCCTGAACCACTCCGTCGGCTTCACCGCCACCCCTCCTCGGAGGGGAATTGAACAGCGGCGCTCCTTGGAGCGCCGTTTGTTTTTATCTCCGGCGCGAAGCGCCGCACGATAAAGCCCCCTTTCCAAAGGGGGTGGCGGCGAAGCCGTCGGGGGTTTGGGGGTTGAAGCCTTATTTCCGGCGCTTTGCGCCGCATTGGAACGCAAAACCACAAACCCCCGCCCGCCAAAGGCGGGCACCCCCTTTGAAAAGGGGGCTTTTTTACTGGTTGATTTTCTAAATTACTGTAATAATTATTGAATGAAAATCACTACTGTAGCGAAACATTCTTTAAGTAAATTTAGAAAATTCAAATCGCTTCGCGGGTTTCCAGAAAGCGCAGGCTGGGATAACGCTCTTGCATCATGTTGAGGTAGACCTTGTTCGGGGCGAGATAGACGAGATCGTCGGCGCCGTCGCGGGCGACGTTGTGCGCGTAGCGTTCGCAGAGGTCGTTCACTTCCTGGGCGTCACCCTTGACCCAGCGCGCGGTGGCGCAGTTGTAGGAATCGAACACGGCCTCGACGCCATATTCCCCGGCCAGGCGATGCAACACGACATCGAATTGCAAGGTGCCGACCGCTCCCAGGATCAGTTCCGAGCCTGCAAGCGGGCGAAAAAGCTGAGTCGCCCCTTCTTCGGAAAGTTGTTTAAGACCTTTATGCAGTTGTTTGATTTTTAAAGGGTTTGAAATCCTGGCCAAGCGGAAATGTTCAGGAGCGAAGGAAGGAATGCCGGTAAAGCGCAGGTTTTCTCCTTCGCTGAAGGTTTCGCCCAGGCGAATCGTGCCGTGGTTGGGAATTCCGATGATGTCGCCGGGCCAGGCGTCGTCGGTGGTGGTGCGGTCGCGCGCCATGAAGGTGATGGCGTTATTGACGGCCAGCGTCTTTCCCGTATCGACCTGCCGGATTTTCATGCCACGGGAAAAATGGCCGGAACAAACGCGCAAGAAGGCAATCCGGTCACGGTGTTTCGGGTCCATGTTGGCCTGGATCTTGAAAACGAATCCGGAGAATGGCGTCTCATCCGGCTGCACTTCCCGCGCTGTTTCGCTTCTCATCGCCGGACGGGGGAGCGGCGAAGGAGAAAGATCGACCACCGCATCGAGCAGGGACTGGACGCCGAAATTATTGACCGCCGATCCGAAAAAAACCGGCGTCTGGGTTCCCGCGCGATAGGCGGCGAGATCGAATTCATGCGAAGCGCCGCGCACGAGTTCGATCTCGGCGCGCAGTTCCGCCGCCTGTTCGCCGCAAAAGCGGTCGAGTTCGGGATTGTCGATCCCGGCGATGACAATACCTGCCCTGGCTTCGCCCTGGGCGTTGCCGCGCCCGCCGTCACGGTCGAAAACCAGCACCTTGTCTTCGTAGAGGTGATAAACGCCACGGAAGCGTTTTCCCATGCCGATCGGCCAGGTCATCGGCGCGCAGGCAATGGAAAGCACGTCCTCGATCTCGTCGAGCAATTCGATCGGCGCCCTGCCCTCGCGATCCAGCTTGTTGATAAAGGTGATGATCGGCGTCGCGCGCAGGCGGCAGACATTCAAAAGCTTGATCGTCTGCGCCTCGACGCCATTGACCGAATCGATCACCATCACTGCCGAATCGACCGCCGTCAAGGTGCGATAGGTATCCTCGGAAAAATCCTCGTGCCCCGGCGTGTCAAGCAGATTGATAATGCTGTCGCGGTACGGAAACTGCATCACCGAACTGGTGACGGAAATGCCGCGTTGCTTTTCAAGCTCCATCCAGTCCGAAGTGGCATGACGGCTCGCCTTGCGGGCACGCACCTCGCCAGCGACCTGGATCGCGCCGCCGAACCAGAGCAGCTTTTCGGTCAGCGTCGTTTTCCCCGCATCCGGGTGGGAAATGATCGCAAAGGTGCGGCGGCGGGAAATTTCCTGATCGAACAAAGACATAAGGCGAGATGGAATAAAAAGACGAAAAAACAAAAGCCGCCTGAAAAAGCGGCTTTTGATTGATTGATTGGTCGGGGCGACATGATTCGAACATGCGACCCCTTGCACCCCATGCAAGTGCGCTACCAGGCTGCGCCACGCCCCGACGAAGGGCGGATTATAACGAAAAGACCGGGATGACTCAAACAGAAAGCAGGGAAATGATGTTTTTCAGCTCGGCGCGCAAGTAAGCGGCAGTCATCGGGGCGGCTGCCTTCACGGGGGTTTCCGTTGGCTGCGCGCCTACAACGGCGCTGCCTTTCTCGGTGGATACGGCGGCTGCGGTTTTTTCGACGCCTTCCGGAAAATCAGGCAATCCATCGCTCATCAGGCGATTGCGCGCGCCGCTGATCGTGAATCCCTGACCATAAAGCAGCTCGCGGATACGGCGCACCAACAGTACTTCGTGGTGCTGGTAATAACGCCGGTTTCCACGACGCTTGACCGGCTTCAACTGACTGAATTCCTGCTCCCAGTAACGCAGCACATGCGGCTTGACGCCACACAGATCGCTGACTTCTCCGATCGTGAAGTAGCGTTTGGCGGGAATCGGGGGTAATTCTTCCCTGGCAATGCGCTTAGGATTCTGATCCATGGTAGGAATGTTCCACATCGGCCTTCAATTTCTGACTGGCATGAAAGGTCACGACACGGCGCGCGGTGATCGGGATCGCTTCTCCCGTTTTCGGATTGCGTCCGGGACGCTGCGGCTTGTCGCGCAACTGGAAATTGCCGAACCCGGAAAGCTTGACGCTCTCCCCGCGTTCCAGCGCGTCCCGCACTTCCTCAAAAAACGCTTCGACCATGTCCTTGGCTTCGCGTTTGTTGAACCCCACATTTTCAAATAAAAGTTCAGCGAGTTCGGCTTTGGTTAGAGCCATTTTTTCTCCACCGTTCTGATTACGCGCGTAGACGCACCCCAAATCCGGTTTCCAGACAACGTACCAGGTTGTTTATTAAATCAGCGACTTCCGCGTCTTGTAAAGTACGTTGAGTATCTTGCATAACTATACGGATTGCAAGACTTTTTTTCCCTTTGGCAATGCCTTCGCCGGTGTATAAATCGAAAAGGCGAATTTCCCGCACCCAGGGGGGAGAACCCTTTTCAAGCGCACCCAGAAGATCTTGCCACTCGATGTCGTGGTCGACTTCAAAAGCCAGATCGCGAATCACAAGGGGGAAGCGGGAGATTTCGCTGTGCACCGGCACACTGCCGCGCATCAGCGCGGAAAGATCGAGTTCAAAAAGCACCGGCGGCGCTGGCAATTCGTATTTCTGCACCCATTTCGGGTGCAACTCGCCGAGCACTCCGATCCACCTGCCATGCAGGTTCAACGAGGCGGCACGCCCAGGATGCAGCGCCGCATGCCTGGTTTCCTCGCTTTGCAGTACAAAGGGAGCACACAGGCTTTCGAGATCGCCCTTGACGTCAAAAAAATCGACCCGGCGCGCGCCGTGGCCCCATTGTTCCGGAAACGCATCGCCGTAAGCGATGCCGGCCAGGCTCCAGGGTTGTTCGATACGCGAAAAGGCATCTCCCGTCTCCGCCACACTCCCGGAAGGGTTCTTGCGCAGAAAACAGCGCCCGGTTTCAAAAAGGCGCACGCGGCTTTGCTGGCGCTTCAGGTTCGTGGCAAGGTTGGCGACCAGCCCGCCGATCAGCGTCGAGCGCATCACGCTCATCTGGGCAGCAATCGGATTGGCCAACTTGAGCGGCGCGGCATTGGCCGCGAAATCGGCTTCCCAGGCGGCTTCCACGAAAGCGAAATTGACGACTTCCTGATAACCGGCATTGACCAGGCGCTGCCGCAAATGATGAAGCGGACGTTCAGCTTCCGGTTGCGGCATCATCGAAAGCGCCGCGCGCGGCGGGCGCACCGGAATATTCTCGTAACCGTGCAAGCGCGCCAGTTCCTCGATCAAATCTTCTTCCCGCTCCAGATCGAAGCGCCAGGAAGGCGGAGTAACGATGAAATCCGCGTCCTTGCCTTCGCGGACAAAGGGCAAAGCCAGGCGGGTAAATAATGTTGCGATTTCTTCCCCTGCCAGCGCAGTGCCGAGCACGCGCGCCGCGCGCGCCGCACGCAGGCGCACCGGGGAACGCGTTGGCAATTCCGCCTGCGCGATGCTTACGGGACCGGCATTGCCGCCGCAAATCTCAAGAATGAGTGCCGTAGCCCCTTCCAGCGCGCGCTCGGCGCCAGCGAAATCGACACCGCGCTCGAAGCGATGGGAAGCATCGGAAACGAAGTCATAACGGCGAGCGCGCCCAGCCACTGCGGCAGGGCTGAAAAAAGCCGATTCGAGGAATAATTCGCTCGTCTCCAGCGTGATTCCGCTTTCTTCCCCTCCCATGATCCCTGCCAGCGCCAGCGGCTTTTGCTCGTCCGCGATGACGAGCACGTCGGGATCGATAGCAACCGTTTGCTCGTTCAACAGCAATAATTTTTCATCGGGAAGTCCCATACGCACATGCAGGGCGCCTTGCAGCCGCGCATTGTCGAAAGCGTGCAAGGGTTGCCCGAATTTGAGCATGACATAGTTGGTGATATCGACGAGCGCCGAGATGCTGCGAACGCCGCAACGCTCAAGCCGGCGACGCATCCATTCCGGAGTCGGCGCTTTTGCGTCGACGCCGGAAATCACGCGCCCGGTATAAAGAGGGCAGGCTTGCGGCGCATCGAGCACAATCTCGCGTTTTTCGCTGCTCGTGACCGCAACCGGGCTAACTTCCGGATACTGGACGGCGGCCCCGGTCAGGGCGCCCACTTCACGCGCAATGCCCGTCAGCGAGAGGCAATCGGCGCGATTGGGCGTCAATTTCAAGGTGCGCAGACAATCGTCGAGATCGAGCGCGTGTCGCAGGTTCTCACCCAGAGGAAGGGGTTCGGGCAGAAGCATCAGGCCAGAAGCCTCCTCGCTGATTCCGAGTTCCCTTGCCGAGCAGAGCATTCCGGCAGATTTGACGCCGCGCACCGCAGCTTCCCTGATCGTCAAACCGCCCGGCAACTGCGCGCCGGGCAAGGCGCATGGCACCTTGAGGCCAGGAGCGACATTGGGCGCCCCGCAGACGATCTGACGCGGATTTCCGTCGCCGATGTCGACCTGGCAGACATTGAGGCGGTCGGCGTTCTCGTGCTTCTTCACTTCGAGCACCCGGGCAACGACGACGGAATCGAAGGGCGGCGCTACCGTTTGCTCTTCCTCGACTTCAAGGCCGGCCATTGTCAACAGATGCGACAAATCTTCCCCCGTCAGCGTAGGAGAAACAAAGTCGCGCAACCAGGATTCGGAAAACTTCATCGCAAAACCTCGAAAACCACAAAAAAATGTCTCAGGAAAACTGGCGCAAAAAACGCAGATCCCCGTCGAAAAACAGGCGCAGGTCGTTGATTCCGTAGCGCAACATCGTCAGGCGATCCGGGCCCATGCCAAAAGCAAATCCCGTATAGCGTTCCGGGTCGATACCAACATGGGCAAGCACGTTCGGATGCACCATGCCGCAACCGGCGATTTCGAGCCAGCGCCCGGTAAGCGCGCCGTGCATGAAGGCGACGTCGATTTCCGCCGAAGGCTCGGTAAATGGGAAAAAGGAAGGACGAAAGCGCACCTTGAGGTCTTCGCTTTCAAAAAAACGACGCAGGAAATCGGCGATGACGCCTTTCAGATCGGCAAAACTGACCTCCTCGCCAACCCACAAACCTTCGACCTGATGAAACATCGGCGAATGCGTCGCGTCCGAATCGACCCGGTAAACACGGCCCGGCGCGATCACGCGGATTTCCGGCATGGTCGGCAGATGCCTGGTGGCGGCGACATGCGCCTCCATATAACGCGCCTGGATCGGGCTGGTATGCGTGCGCAGCAGGATATCTTCCAGCGGCTGCCCGGAGTCGTCGGCAAGATAAAAAGTATCGTGCATCGAACGGGCCGGGTGGTTTTCCGGCGTGTTCAGCGCGGTGAAATTGTAGAAATCGGTTTCGATTTCAGGGCCATCGGCAACGGCAAAACCGATCGAGCGAAACAGTTCCTCGATCCGCTCCAGCGTGCGCGTCACCGGATGCAGCCCGCCGGGCGTCTGGCCACGACCAGGCAGCGTGACATCGAGCGCTTCTTCAGCCAGACGCGCGGCAAGCGCAGCGCGTTTCAACTCATCGCGACGGCTGGCAAGCGCGGTTTCAATCGTTGTTTTGGCCTGGTTGACCTCCGCCCCGCGCTGTTTCTTTTCTTCCGGCGGCAAGGCGCCGAGCGTTTTCAATTGTTCGGTAATCAGGCCGGATTTGCCGAGATAGCGCGCTTTCGCCTGTTCCAGCGCATCCGCGTCAATAGCGGTGGCAAATGCGGCATGGGCCGCAGCGACGATCTGATCGAGAGTTTGCATGAATGTTCCTGAATCCGGCCAGGGCGCTGCCTGGCGCGAAAAAAACCGCTTTTGAACTACAACTGCATCACACCGGGGAGTGCAGGAAAAAACGGAGAAAAAAGGAGGCATTCGCCCCCTTTTTTCATGTTCCAATCATTTATGACCTGGTTATCGTAATAACCCCATGATCATTCAACGAATCGGAGGCTGCTTTCAAGCGCCAAGGCTGGCCTTTGCCTGATCGGCAATGGCAGCAAAGGCGGGCTTGTCGAAAACAGCAAGATCGGCCAGCACCTTGCGGTCGACGTCGATCTGCGCCTTTTTCAGGCCGTTCATCAGCGTGCTGTATTTCATTCCCAATTCGCGCGCCGCAGCGTTGATCCGGGCGATCCACAGGGTACGGAACTGGCGCTTGCGCTGCCGGCGGTCACGGTAGGCGTATTGCCCTGCCTTCATTACCGCCTGCTTGGCAACGCGGTATACATTTTTACGACGGCCACGATAGCCTTTGGCCTGGTCGAGAATTTTCTTGTGCCGCGCGTGTGCGGTGACTCCACGTTTTACTCTGGGCATTTTTCTCTCCTTATGCGTAAGGCATCATTGCGCGAATGGCGGCGGTATCGCACTCGCGGACTTCGACTGCACCACGCAAATGGCGTTTGTTCTTGGTGCTCTTTTTCGTCAGGATATGACGCTTGAACGCCTGCCCGCGCTTGATTCCGCCACTGGCGCGAATCTTGAAGCGCTTGGCGGCGCCGCTCTTGGTCTTCATTTTAGGCATTTGCCTGCTCCTTGATAACATGCCGCCGGGTGGTTTCCGGTGGAAACACTTCCTCAACCCGACGTCACTTATAAAACAATCCTGCGCCGGCTCAAGCGTCCGGCCTGTCGTCCTTCGCTTCAGCCTGCGTCTGCTTCGGGGATTTGCCGTGCGGAGCCGATTTTTTGACCGGGGCAATCACCATGATCATCTGGCGTCCTTCCATCTTGGGCATCTGCTCCACTTGGGCGAGGTGCTCAAGATCGTTCTTGACCCGTTCGAGCTGGCGCATTCCGAACTCCTGGTGCGCCATCTCCCGTCCACGGAAACGCAGGGTTACCTTGACCTTGTCGCCATCCTCGAGAAAGCGCGTCATGTTGCGCAACTTGATCTGGTAGTCGTTTTCGTCAGTGCCGGGGCGGAATTTTATTTCCTTGATCTGCACCTGCTTTTGCTTGAGCCGGGTATCGTGCGCCTTTTTGGCTTCCTGATACTTGAACTTGCCGTAATCCATGATACGGCAGACTGGCGGTTGAGCCAGTGGCGCGATTTCCACCAGGTCGGCTTCGGCCTCCTCGGCCATTTCGAGCGCCTTTCTGGTGTTTACGATTCCGACTTGTTCCCCATCTTCAGCAATCAGCCGGACTTCCGGCACGTTGATTTCTTCGTTGATGCGATGCGCTTTCTGTAGTGCGATGGTTATTGCTCCTTGTAAACGGACAAAAACTAAGCCGTGCCCCTTCGCGTGGCAGCTTCACTCTGAAGCCGCCCGATCAGCCCTTCAAGCGTCATTTGCCCGAGATCCTGACCACCGCGTGTACGCACGGCCACCGTTCCGGTTTCCCTTTCCTTGTCTCCGACGACAAGTTGGTAAGGCAACCGGTTCAAACTATGTTGGCGGATTTTATAAGCAATTTTCTCGTTGCGCAAATCCGCTTCCACGCGCAAGCCTGCGCCACGTAGTTTTTGCGCCACACTCACGGCATAATCGGCCTGCTTTTCCGAAATGTTGAGCACGACTACCTGGACCGGCGCCATCCAGAACGGGAACGCGCCCGCATAGTGTTCGATCAGGATGCCGACGAAACGTTCCAGCGACCCGAACAAGGCGCGGTGCAACATCACCGGACGCTTGCGGCTGTTATCCTCGGCCACATAGTCGATGTCGAAACGTTCCGGCAGATTCATATCGACCTGGAGCGTACCGCATTGCCAGTCGCGTCCAATCGCGTCGCGCAGCACGAATTCGAGCTTCGGGCCGTAGAAAGCGCCCTCCCCCGGATTGACGCCATAGGCGATGTCCATATGTTCGAGCGCGGTAACCAGCGCGTTTTCGAGCACATCCCAGGTTTCGTCGCTGCCGATACGGTTGTCCGGGCGCGTCGAAAGCTTGATGTGAATATCCTCGAAGCCGAAATCCCTGTAAATGTCGAGGATCAGCGCCACGATGTCCTTGCACTCGGATTCCATCTGCTCCTCGGTGCAGAAAACATGCGCGTCGTCCTGGGTGAAATGACGGACCCGCAAGAGGCCGTGCAGGGCGCCGGAAGGCTCGTAGCGATGCACCTTGCCGAATTCGGCCATGCGCAGCGGCAAATCGCGGTAACTTTTGAGACCGTGGGCGAACAGGGAAACGGCGCCGGGACAATTCATCGGTTTCAGCGCAAATATTCGCTCGTCCTCGGTCTGGGTCGTGAACATATGTTCGCGGTAGTTGAACCAATGACCGGAACGCTCCCACAAGGCGCGGTCCATCACATCCGGCGTATTGACCTCGACATAGCCTGCCGCTTCCTGCCGGGCGCGCATATAGGAAATCAACTGCGTAAACAGCGTCCAGCCCTTCGGATGCCAGTACACCGCGCCCGGCGCGTCTTCCTGCATATGGAAAAGATCGAGTTCCTGGCCCAAACGGCGATGATCGCGTTTTTCCGCCTCTTCGAGCATCCTCAGATACGATTCCAACTCTTCCTTCTTCGCCCATGCGGTGCCGTAAATACGCTGCAACTGCTCGTTTTTTGAATCGCCGCGCCAATACGCGCCGGCCACTTTCATCAACTTGAAAACCTTGAGTTTTCCGGTGGAAGGCACATGCGGGCCACGGCAGAGATCGGTGAAATCGCCCTCGCGATAAAGCGAAACGGCTTCCGTTTCAGGAATCGCCGAGATCAACTCGGCCTTGTACTTTTCGCCCTGCGCCAGGAAGAAGCGCACCGCCTCGTCGCGCGCAACGACTTCGCGCACGACCGGAAGATCGCGCTTTGCGATTTCCGCCATCCGCGCCTCGATCGCCTCCAGGTCTTCCGGCGTAAAAGGACGCGAATAGGCGAAATCGTAGTAAAAACCGTTTTCGATCACCGGCCCGATCGTCACCTGCGCGTCGGGAAAAAGCTCCTTCACCGCGTATGCCAAAAGATGCGCAGTCGAATGCCGCAGAACCTCCAGCCCTTCGGCATCCTTGTCGGTAACGATTGCCAAACGCGCATCGCGCTCGATGACAAAGGAGGTATCGACCAGCGTCCCATCGACCTTGCCAGCCAACGCCGCACGGGCCAACCCGGCGCCGATTGCGGCAGCCACTTCGGCCACCGTCACCGGATGAGGAAAGGAACGCACGGAACCGTCGGGCAATGAAATATCGGGCATACTCAACTCGCTTGAAAACAACAGGGAATAATCGGGCGCATCCGGAAAGCGCAACACCTCTCGCCTCTGACGCAGCAAAAGCGGCATTGTAATGCCATTGCCGCATTCACAAGCAAATCCGGGAGGAAAGGAAGGGCTTCAAAAACAAAAAATTTTCTAAATTTAGTTAAATAATGTTCAGCTACAGTAGTGATTTACAGTAAATAATTATTTAAACAAATTTAGAAAATTATCCCTTCCCCAAAACCTTCTTCCATTCTATGCCATTGGACTTGAAGTACAACGTGTATTCATCCCGGTACAAGAGTAGAATAATGAGTTCGGTCGGCGACTCAGCCACCTCTCCCAAGGCGGCAATCGTCCGGCCCCAACCCCGCAGCGCCAGTGAATTCCGGCCATTTCCCGAAATGGAGGAGTCTTGAATGGAGGAACCTTGCTGGCAGCATAAAAATATATATCGATAACAAGGTTAAAGAGGTATATCGAATTTTCATAACCTTTTACAACAGTATCATTACGAAGGAAATGACATGTCCGATTTGAGCTTGAGCAAGAATCTTGCTGTTTACAAACCCAAAAACAAAATCCGTTTCGTCACCGCAACCTCCCTGTTTGACGGGCATGACGCCTCGATCAATATCATGCGCCGCATTCTCCAATCCACGGGCGCCGAGGTCATCCATCTCGGGCACAACCGTTCAGTGGAAGAAATTGTCACCGCCGCGCTACAGGAAGACGTGCAGGGCATCGCCATCACTTCGTACCAGGGTGGGCACATTGAATTCTTCAAATACATGCTGGATCTGCTGCGCCAGCGTGGCGGCGCCAACATCAAGATTTTCGGTGGTGGCGGCGGCGTCATCGTACCCTCCGAAATCCAGGAATTGCACGCTTACGGGGTCACGCGCATCTACTCCCCGGAAGACGGACAAAAACTGGGTTTGCAGGGAATGTTGAACGAAGTTGCCCAGGCCTCCGATGAAGATCTCTCTCCCTTGGCTCCGCAGGACGAGGCATCAATATTCAAGGCGCTCGCCTCGGGTGATCGGCGTGCGCTGGCGCATATCATCACGGCTCTGGAAAACGGCAGCTATTCCGAATCGATCAGGACTGCGATGAAAAATGCCGCGAAAAAAGCCGAAATTCCGACCCTGGGCATTACCGGCACAGGCGGCGCGGGCAAATCCTCGCTCACCGACGAACTGGTGCGCCGCTTCCGGCTCGACCAGGGCGATGCGCTCAACATCGCCATCCTCTCGATCGACCCGTCCAGAAAGCGTACCGGCGGCGCCCTGCTCGGTGACCGCATCCGGATGAACGCGATTCAGTCGCCGCGCGTTTTCATGCGCTCGCTGGCCACCCGCGATACCGGCAACGAGATTTCCACGGCGCTTCCCGAAGTCATCGCCGCCTGCAAACTCGCCGGATTCGATCTCATCGTCATTGAAACCTCCGGCATCGGCCAGGGCAATGCAGCCATCGTGCCGCTGGTCGATACTTCGCTCTATGTGATGACGCCAGAATTCGGTGCAGCATCGCAACTTGAAAAAATCGACATGCTCGATTTCGCCGATTTCGTCGCGATCAACAAGTTCGACCGCAAGGGCGCCGAAGACGCCCTGCGCGACGTGCGCAAGCAGTATCAGCGCAACCACACCGCTTTCGACCGCGCGCCGGAAGAGATGCCGGTCTTCGGAACCATGGCGGCGCATTTCAACGATGACGGCGTAACGGCGCTCTATCAGGCCCTGTTGCCCAGATTGCAGAAGGCTGGCTTGAAAGCCAGGCCGGGCGCATTGTCCAGGGTTTCGGTCAGCGCCTCCACCGGCCAATCGAGCATCGTCCCGGCGCAGCGTACCCGCTACCTGGCCGAAATCGCCGAAACCGTGCGCAATTACCACAATGAAACGCGCAAACAGGCCAACCTCGCGCGCGAACGCCAGGCGCTGACCATCGCCAAGACCCTGTTTGCACAGTGCGGCAAGGAAGGTTCTCCGTTCGATGAAATGATTTCGTGGAAGGACGGCGAACTCACTGCGGAAGCCAAAAAGTTGCTCAACGAATGGCCGGAACTGCGCGAACGTTACCTCTCCGACGAATTCGTCGTCAAAATCCGCGACAAGGAAACGCGCACGCGGCTGACTTCCACCTCTCTTTCCGGCAGCACCATCCGCAAGGTGATCCCGCCCAGATTCGAGGATGACGCCGAAACCCTGAAATTCCTGCGCAACGAAAATCTCCCCGGCTATTTCCCCTATACCGCCGGTGTTTTCCCGTTCAAGCGCGAGAACGAAGATCCCACCCGGATGTTCGCTGGCGAGGGCGACGCCTTCCGCACCAACCGCCGCTTCAAGAAAGTCTCCGAAGGGATGCCCGCGCATCGCCTTTCCACCGCTTTCGACTCGGTCACTCTGTACGGCTGTGATCCCGACGAGCGCCCGGACATTTACGGCAAGATCGGCAACTCCGGCGTTTCCATCGCCACCTTTGAAGACATGAAGGTGCTCTATTCCGGTTTCGACCTGTGCGCGCCAAGCACCTCGGTGTCGATGACGATCAACGGTCCGGCGCCGATCATCCTCGCCTTCTTCTTCAACACCGCGTTCGACCAGGAAGCCGAAAAATTCCGCGCCGAACACGGGCGCGACCCCACGCCGGAAGAAGCCGAAAAAATCCGCGCCTTTGTCTTTGCGAACGTGCGCGGCACCGTGCAGGCCGACATCCTGAAAGAAGACCAGGGGCAAAACACCTGTATCTTCTCCACCGAATTCGCGCTGAAAATGATGGGCGACATCCAGGAATATTTCGTCCAGAAAAACGTGCGTAATTTCTACTCGGTTTCGATTTCCGGCTATCACATCGCCGAAGCCGGCGCCAACCCGATCTCGCAGCTTGCCTTCACGCTCGCCAACGGATTCACCTACGTCGAAACCTACCTCGCGCGCGGCATGAAGATCGACGATTTCGCGCCCAACCTCTCCTTCTTCTTCTCCAACGGAATGGAGCCGGAGTATTCGGTCATCGGTCGCGTCGCGCGGCGTATCTGGTCGGTGGCGATGAAGAACAAATACGGCGGCAACGATCGCAGCCAGAAACTGAAATATCACATTCAGACTTCCGGCCGCTCGCTGCACGCGCAGGAAATGGACTTCAACGACATCCGCACCACCTTGCAGGCCCTGATCGCCATTTACGACAACTGCAACTCGCTGCACACCAACGCCTACGATGAAGCGATCACCACCCCGACCGACGAATCGGTGCGCCGGGCGATGGCCGTGCAACTGATCATCAACCGCGAATGGGGCACCGCCAGAAACGAAAACCCGAATCAGGGCGCTTTCGTTCTTGAAGAAATGACGGATCTCGTCGAAGAAGCCGTGCTGAAGGAATTCGAAGCCATCGCGGCGCGCGGCGGCGTCCTGGGAGCCATGGAAACCGGCTACCAACGCGGAAAGATCCAGGAAGAATCCCTCTATTACGAGCACAAGAAGCACGATGGCTCCTACCCGATCATCGGCGTCAACACCTTCCTCAATCCGAAGGGACAGGCCCAGCCCGAAATCGAACTGGCGCGCTCGACCGAAGAGGAAAAACAGTCGCAGATCAAGCGCCTCGGGGACTTCCACGAGAAAAACAGGGAGCACGCCCCGGCCATCCTCAAGAAGCTGCAAGACACCGCCGTCTCCGGCGGCAACATCTTCGCAGTCCTCGTCGATGCCGTACGTTATTGCTCGCTCGGGCAAATCACCGATGCCCTCTATGAAGTCGGAGGGCAATACCGGCGCAGCATGTAACCGACATCCCTCCCCCACAACGGCCCCGCAGTCCCCACACTGCGGGGCCGTTTTTTATTCACCCGGCAATGACTGAGGAGGCCGGGAAATAGTGCGTGCCGTGCCTCCAAAACCTGGGTACTGCGATTTCGCGCGGGATGCCTTTGGCATGCATGATGGTGTGGCAAAGCCTCGTAGGGATAAAGATACAAGGGGCGGATGGCAATCCGCCCAGGCAATGCAACGGGACGATTGCCATCGCCCTGTGCCAACTCTCCGGCATGCGGATCATTCCGTAGGGGCGACCGTCCCCGGTCGCCCCTACGGAAAAAATCATCGCCCATCGCCTCACTCCAACTGTTGCTTTTTTCACAAAATTTTCTCTCCGACGGATTTTCTAAATTACTATAAGAATTATTTGATATAAAACACTATAGTAATCAAACATTCTTTAAGTAAATTTAGAAAATACCCTGCTTTTCATAGGGATTTATCCTGACGCTGCCTCGCTTGGGGATCAAATCCCTGCCCAAATAATACGCATTCTTCAGATGCCCCTCTTCTTCCTTGAAAGGCTTTTCACCTCCTTTTCCGGAACACCAAAATCCCCGGAATCCGCTTGAGTTTTTTTGCGCTGAAGAGTAAGTTATCTGCAAACGAACAACGAATATCTGCAAAAAATGGACATGCGCATAAATGCCTTCTTCTCTTTCAGGGACGAATTACTAAAAGGATTCGGGGCACATGCCGGGCAAGCAGAATTATTGTTATATCATACCCCCCCCCCCCAGAATTTATTTAGCATTATTCTTGACGCCCGCATTGAATATTGCGGGATAAACTCTCAAAAATCCTTTCAAAAGCGCCCTGCCTCCCTTGCCGGAGGCGGGGCGTTTTTCCATGGCAGTTCATCGCGCCTCGCCTTCCATTCCGGAAGCGGGTTTTATTGATGGAGACACAAAATGAGACGGATTTTCAGCAAATGCCTGACGATGGCCACGTTCTTCCTGCTGGCACTGGCGTTCACGATGACGGCGCAGGCGGCAAACAATTTCCAGGTTCAGGGCGGCAGCGCCTACGACATGCTGTGGGAAGCCCTCGTCAACGTCCCGGACGGCGGAAAGATCACCATGCTGCAAGACGTGAGTCAGTCCGGTTCTAGCACTCTCGACAGGAACATCACCTAGAGCCTCGATCTGGGCGGGCATACCCTTTCCACCACAGGGCAGCCGGATACCGTGCTGGCCCTGTGGTCGGGAACGCTCACCATCAATAACGGGATCATTTCCGCCGATACGACTTGTTGCGCCCTCTACGTGGATGGCGCTTCGCTAACACTGGACAACCTGACGGTCACGAACATCTATTCAGATTCGGACGCTGTTGTCATCGTGAACGGAACCCTGTCGATCCTCTCTGGAACTTATTCAGGCGATTATGCCGCCGTCGAGGTTGACGGCGGAAACGTCGCCATTTTCGGCGGCAATTATGTGGGCGACGAGGACGCGGTCTATGCTACCGGCGGCGCGACTACCCTTACAGCGGGGCATTTCAAGGCCACGACCGATGGTTATGGCGACGGCTGCCTGACAGAATACGGCGGTTCCCTCGCGCTGGCAAGCGGCTCCACCGCCAGCGTCACCCCGTGGAAAACGGACTCCAGCGCGACGGACGTGACGGTCAGCGCCGGCGCCTCGAACGCCGATTTGAGCACGCTGCGCTATAGCGTGGATGGCAGCGCGCCAGTGCCCGTGCCTTCGTTCTCGGCGGGGCAGACGACTTACAGCATCCCCCTGCCCTCCGGCGCCGCGTCGGGGGCGGCCATCACGATCATCGCGACGGCGGCGGCCGCCGGTAGGGGCGCGACGCTCGCGGTGACTCCCCCAGGCTTCGCCCTGTCGGGCGGCGCGGGAACGGCCACGGTGACGGTGACGGCGGCAGATGGTGTGACCACGAAAACCTATACGCTCAACTTCACCGCGCCGGCCAATTTTGAGACAAACGGCATGCGCTACAACACGCTGGAAGAAGCCGTCGCCGCCGTGCCGAACAACGGAACGATCATCATGCTCAACGACGTGGAGATCAGCGATTATGTCGTTCTCAACAGGGACATCAGCTACGCCCTCGATCTGGGCGGGCACATCCTTTCCACCACAGGGCAGCCGGATGCCGCGCTGGTCCTGTGGTCGGGAACGGTCACCATCAAGAATGGAACCATTTCCGCTGATACGACTATTTCCGCCCTCTACGTGGATGGCGCTTCGGTAACACTGGACGGCCTGACGGTCACGAACACCTATTCAGATGCGTTCGCTGTTGTCTTCTATGACGGGACCCTGTCGATCCTCTCTGGAACTTATTCGGGCGATTCGGTCGCTGTTGTTGGTGTTGGTAGCGGAAACCTGTCCATTCTTGGCGGCGATTATGTGGGTAAGGAGGACGCGGTATTTGTTCAAGGCGGCACGGCCACCCTCACGGCAGGGCATTTCAAGAGCACGGCCGATGGTTATGGCGACGGCTGCCTGGTCGAAGGCGGCGGTTCCATCGCGCTGGCGAGCGGATCCACCGCCACCGTCAACAGCAGCCCCTCGACAGCATCCTGGCTGGGCGAGGCGACGGAGGTGACGGTGAGCATCATCATCATCATTCCGCCCGGGCCCGGACCGGCGCCCGCTCCAACCCCCACGCCAATGCCCACTCCAACGCCAACGCCCGCCTCCGGCAGCTTCTCCGACGGCGATACGCTGGCCGCAGGCGGCGCCTACACCGCGCCTTCCGGAACGCCTTCCTTCTGCCTCGGCGGCAATCCGGGCAGCGCCCCGGCGACGCTGCGGATCGACAATGTGCCCTACACGATCACGCCGCTTGCCGCCAATACCTGCTTCGAGCTTTTCTCCACTTCGAGCGGCGGACGCGCCTTGATCCTCGACAGCGGCTCTGCCGACATCTCCAGCATCGTCCCCGGCGCGCCCTTGCTCGAAGCCAGAAACGGCGATCTGGTCGCCAACGCCGCAACCCACGGCAGCACCAGCACCACCATCCGCGCCAGCGTCGATCCGGTCTGCACGAGCACGCGGGTCACCGTGCTCGAAGGAGAAGTCAGCGCCCCGGACTGGATTCTGACCCCACCGCCCAACACCGGATGTCCCGCCGACGCGCTGACGCCGCCGCAATCCCGCTTCATGGTTTCGGATGGCCGGTTGTCCTGCGTTCCTGGCGCGCTGAGGATCAAGGGGACTTACGCGAATCTGACGCTGAAGGAGACGCAAAACCTGGGCAACGGACAGCAATTTTTCGTGGTGGCGGGCTACGCCCCGGCTGGCTGGTTCCAGAACAACAGCGTCTCCGGATGGATCCTGCTGCAAGACCCGTTCCTGCCGCTGGATACTGCGACGGGTTCCGGAGACAGGACGGAGATCCTGGTCGAGCGCCTCGACATTCGCGCGATTCCGGGAACCGAGTTGTACGTAGGTCACGGCGCCAATGTGGATGAGATGATGTTGAACGGACGCTATTGCGGGGTATTCAGGATGGCGCCCTGAAAAGTCCCCCTCTTCGAGGGGGATGCCGGCAAAGCCGGCAGGGGGAGTGGGGCGCCCCTTCCACGCAAGGGGAAACTCCCACCGGCGCTAAAGCGCCACCTCCCTCTGAGATGGAGGCTTGAACAGCGGCACTCCTTTGGAGCGCCGTTTGTTTTTTGCGCGGGCGGATTGCCATCCGCCCCTACAAACATCCTCCTCGGGCACGCTTATTTTCGGGCCGGGTGAATAAGCTCCCGCCCCGACTGTAGATCATCCTGTAGGGGCGACCGGGGACGGTCGCCCCTACGGAAAACATCATCGCCCATCGCCCCCCTCCCACTGTCGCTTTTTTCGCAAAATTTCTTCTCCGACGAATTTTCTAAATTACTATAACAATTATTTTATATAAAACACTACAGTAGCCAAATATTCTTTAAGTAAATTTAGAATTTGAGGCTAAAAACACAACACCCCCGGATCGGATGATTCCGGGGGCGTATGGATGTTTTTGGAGATATGGCTTGCCTGGCGGTGACCTACTTTCGCACACGCATTGTGCACTATCATCGGCGCAGACTCGTTTCACGGTCCTGTTCGGGATGGGAAGGGGTGGGTCCGAGTCGCTATGGCCGCCAAG
>WQZF01000053.1 GCA_009780885.1 Betaproteobacteria bacterium
CCCCGCCCTTCCACGGAGGGGAATTGAACAGCGGCGCTCTTGAAGAGCGCCGCTTTTTATTCCCCCGGCAATCCAACCCCTCTCCCCCCGCCCCTCTCCCGCAAGCGGGCGAGGGGAACTCCCTCCGGCGCTTCGCGCCGCAAATCAAAGCCCCCTTTCCAAAGGCGATATTATACTTGACGTACCCAAAGAATTGGAGCATACTTCTAGTCATATAGATTCAGTATTTGATAGGAGCAAATCATGTCGTCGATCCTTTCCGCTGCACACTTCCACAATGAGGAAGCCGCTTACCAATTCGTAGAGTCAAGAATATGGGCGAATGGGCGCATTTGCCCGCATTGTGGCGAGATCAACCGCTCTGGCGCTCTTGGCGGAAAGAGTACCCGGATTGGCGTGTACAAGTGTTACGGTTGCCGCAAGCCCTTCACTGTCAAGGTTGGCACCATCTTTGAATCCAGCCATGTCAAGCTGCACCTGTGGCTGCAAGCGATCTTCCTGATTTCCTCTTCAAAGAAGGGCATTAGCTCCAATCAGCTTCACCGCACCTTGGGCGTTACCCTGAAAACCGCTTGGTTCATGTCGCACCGTATCCGTGAAGCAATGCGCTCTGGCAACTTCGCCCCTTTCGGCGCCGATGGCGGTATCGTGGAAGCGGATGAAACTTTCATCGGGCGCGACAAAACCATTAAACCGAAGGGCGAGAAGAAGGGGCGCGGCTACCAGCATAAAAACAAGGTTCTATCCCTTGTGGATCGCGCCACCGGGAAAGCCAAGAGTTTTGTTGTCGATCATGTCAATGCAGAAACCATAGTACCCATTCTCAAAGCGAACATCGCCCGCGAGGCCCGCGTAATGACCGACGAAGCAGGGCAATATCACTACTTGCACCAGCACTTCGCCGAACACGGCTTCACCAGACATAGCAAGGGCGAATACGTGTCAAAAACCGACAAGACCATTCACACCAACACCATCGAAGGCTTCTTCTCGGTGTTCAAGCGCGGCATGAAGGGCATCTACCAGCATTGCAGCCATAACCATCTAAACCGCTACATGGCTGAATTTGACTTCCGGTACAACAACCGCAAGGCGCTGGGGATTGACGATGCTGAACGTGCAGATATTCTTCTGAAAGGTGTGGTTGGCAAGCGTCTCACCTACGAAACAGCTTACTAACGAGGAGCCTTGGCGAAAGCCAAGGAAGCAACGCAATGGCAGTAAAAAAACCGACGAAGAAACCAGCACAGAAGATTGAACGAGATGACCCTGAACAATCGCGGCGGTTTGAAGAAACCGCTCGCAGTCTTGAGGTTGACGAGTCAGGGGATGCGTTCGAGCGTGCGATAGGTGTTGTTGTTCCGCCTAAGCCTTCGGGTCGCCGTTCTCGTCCATCCGGGAAGCGATCTGCCCCATCAGTCCCTTGACCATTTCAAACAGGTGTTTAGCCTCTGAAGAAGAGTAGACAGAATCAAGATGCATCGTGGCGTTTCTGTAAGGATTCTGGATTGCTTTCAGAGCGCCAAACGCCTCGTCAAACAGTTTTGCGTCCCCACTCAACCGCCCTGTTTTTTGCGGCCACCTTCTTTCTATTTCATCCCTAATCTTGCCAGTGAATATCCCCCAGTTTCGGTCTGCTCCATTAGCCGGATCAGGGATGCCAAGGCATCGCGCTATGGCTTTAGTTCCGGCTTCAAGGCAGCGAAGCGTATGGAAGGCGCTTGCCGTTGTCAGGTCGCAAGCAAAGCACTTACCGGCTTGGTCAATGTCATACGCTATCGACGGGAACTTACTTGCCACTACCGCCCCGAATAGCGGTTCCGATTGTTCATAAAAGCGTACCCGATTCGCGTCAACAGCGAATACCATAGCTATCCTTAACTCTCGTTCAAGAATGCTGAGAATATCCTCAAGATACTTTACGCAATCAGAATATGTAATTTGACTGTTTAGAATGGCTGCTTGCGCATCGGAGACTGTTGTCTTTGTCACAGGAACATTCAACGGGTCAAGTGTTGTCAGCACTTGGCTAAGCGTTTCCTGCGCAAGCGGAACAGTGCCGCCTTCTCTAAGCGTGTAAGATTGAAGCGATGTGTTCTGCTTTATGGTGGAAATTAAATTTGTAAGCAGCGCCACAGACTTTTGTAGCTCCGACATATCAACCTTGTACACGTCCCACGCGCTCCGAAGAATATAAGGAGCCATCATTTTACACCCCCTTGGTACGCAAAGTATAATATCGCCTTTCCAAAGGGGGTGGCGGCGAAGCCGACGGGGGTTTGGGGGTTGAACCCTCATTTCCGGCGCTTCGCGCCGCATTGGAACGCAAAACCACAAACCCCCGCCCGCCAAAGGCGGGCACCCCCTTTGAAAAGGGGGCTTGATATGACTTGCGGAGAAACAAAGCCCCGCCCGCCAAAGACGGGCACCCCCTTTCGGAAAGGGGGCTTTAAAAGTCCGGCGCCTTGCGCCGCACGATGGGGCTGGGCGAAACCCAACACTCGGGAGCGCAGGAAGCCCGGCTTCGATGCCGGCAGAGTGCTTCCTGCCCCCCGACTTTCTAAATCAAACTAAAGAATTTATTTATAAACAACACTACAGTAGCGGAACATTATTTAAGTAATTTAGAAAATTACTCGTACTCTGCCTCCCCCCGGTTCAGGGGTTTTGTTGTCCGTAGCTGCTGAATTTTTCCAGTACCCGCGCCATTTCTTCGGAATCGAGCAGCGCCGGGGTTCCGAGTTGGCGGGCGTGCCAGTATTGGGCGCAGAGGGTTTCCAGTTCGAGGGCGAGGTCGAGGGCGTGGGCGCAGTCGTGGCCGAAGACGAGCATTCCGTGATTGGCGAGCAGACAGGCGCGGCGGTCGCGCAGTGCTCCCAGCGCGGCTTCGGAAAGGGGCTGGGTGCCGAAGGTGGCGTAAGGGGCGCAGCGGACCGTGGAGCCGCCGAAGCGGGCGATCATGTAGTGAAAGGGCGGAATGTCGCCGCGCAGGCAGGCGAGCGCGGTGGCGAAGAGGGAATGGGCGTGCAGCACCGCGCCGGCTTCGGGGCGGGACTGGTAGAGGTCGCGGTGGATGCGCCACTCGGAGGAGGGTTTGCGGCGGTTGCCGTATTTCCCGGCTTCTTCGCCTTCGGTGTCGAAGGGCAGGAACACGATGTCCCCGGGTTCGAGCGCCGCGTAGGGGATTCCGCTGGGGGTGATGAGAAAGCCCTCGCAGCTTCCTTCCCCGGTTTCGATATGCTGGCGGCAACTGAGGTTTCCGGCGGTTCCCGGCGTCAGCCCGGTTGCGGACATTTGCCGCGCGGCGGCGATCAGGAGGGCGCGGGAATCAGCGTGGATTTGCGCGGGAGGAAGGAGGGAAGGCATGGGCGAATTCCGGGTAGAGCCGGGCGATGCCGGCATGCGAGGCGGGCGCGACGCCGCGTTCGCAGATCAGCGCGGTGACGCAATCGGCGGGGGTAATGTCGAAGGCGGGGTTGCGCGCCGGGGTTTGCGGCGGGCAAAGGCGCAGTTGGGCGATGGGGTTTTCAGGGTTTTCGCTCGTTCCCGCGATGAGCCGCAGTTCGTCGCCGGCGCGTTCCTCGATGGGAATCGCGGCGCCGCCGGGACATGAGAAATCGAAGGTGGAACGCGGCGCGGCGACGTAGAAGGGGATTCCCGCCGCCTTGGCCGCGAGCGCCTTCATGAAGGTGCCGATCTTGTTGGCAACGTCGCCGTTGGCGGCGATGCGGTCGGCGCCGACGATGACGGCGTCGACTTCGCCGCGCGCGAGCAGGAAGCCGGCGGCGTTGTCGGCGATCAGTTCGTGCGGGATGCCCTGCTGCGCGAGTTCCCACGCGGTCAGCAAGCCCTGGTTGCGCGGCCGCGTTTCGGAGACGAGGACGTGCACATCGATCCCGGCATCGAAGGCGGCGTAAACCGGCGCGAGCGCCGTGCCCCGGTCGACCGTCGCCAGCCAGCCAGCGTTGCAATGGGTCATCAGGCGAAGGGTTGAAGAGCGGGCGGCGATGAGGCCGCGCAAGAGTTCGAGGCCGTGTTCGCCGATGGCGCGGTTTTGCGCCACGTCTTCGTCGGCGATGGCGTCCGCTTCGCGCCAGGCCGCCTCAACGCGCGCGGATGCGGGCAAGGGGAGCAAAGCGGTGCGCATCCGCGCCAGCGCCCAGGCGAGGTTGACGGCGGTCGGGCGGGTAGCGTTGAGCACCGCCAGCGCCTCAAGAAGCACGGCATCGCCGCCATCGGACTCCTGCAACGCGAGCGCGACGCCATAAGCGGCAGTCGCTCCGATCAGCGGCGCTCCGCGCACCTGCATCGTCCGGATCGCCTGCGCCGCGTCTTCCAGGGTTTTCAGCGTCAGTGTCCGCCAGCCGTGCGGCAGAAGGGTCTGGTCGATGATGGCGACGGCGCGGGAGGCCGCTTCGGAGGCTTCGGATGGGGAGGCTGCGCAGCGCCAGATGCTGCGGGTATAAACGCCATTGGCCTTCATGGGGAAAGTGGAGGCCTCGCAACAAACATGTAGGATGGGTAGAGCGTAAGCGAAACCCATCGTAGATTCGTCTTGTGGAAATGATGGGTTTCGCTACGCTCTACCCATCCTACGTGTGCCGCAGGCGCCTTCATGGGGAAAGCGGATGCCGCGTGACGAGGCGGTGCAGCGCGGCAACGACGGCGGGCGCGTGTTCGGCCATGATCGCGTGGCCACAGTTTTCGATGGTTTCGATTTCCACCTGCGGCGAATTCCGCAGCGCCTCGGCGAGTGGCGCGGCATTGCGCGCCGGCGTCATGCGGTCGCGCCGGCCCACAATAAGGAGCGCCGGGCAGCGCACCGCCCCGGCATCGGCTTCGCCGTTTTGATAGGCATGACAACTGCGCATGTCGACCGCGAGCGCGCCCGGGCGGTTGCGGCGCATGATGGCAAGCGTCCTTCCCGGCCCCCAGATGCCGTGCCCAACCTTGCCGCCGGAGAGGTAAAAGGCGGGGGTGTGCGACCACAACGCGATGATGCGGAAGGCTTGATCCGGATCTTTTTCCGCCATTTCCAGCAATGTCCCGGAAACGGGCATCGGCAGGCTGCTGCCGATCAAGGCCAGCGCGGCGACGCGCGAAGGTTCGCGTGCCGTCGCGGCAAGCGCGATGAGCGATCCCATCGAATGCCCCGCGAGGACAACGCGGGGGAAATCCAGCGCCGCAACCAGGGCCAGCAGCCAATCGGCGGAGTCCGCGATGCTGGCAGGCGGAATGCCTTCGGATCGTCCATGTCCGGGCAGGTCGGGGGCCAGCGCCGTATGACCGAGCGCTGCGAGCCCCTGGCGTACTTCGTTCCAGGCATTGCAGTCGTTGCCCGCGCCGTGGAGAAGCAAAATGGGCGGCGCAGGAGAAGCAGCGGGCGCAAACACCTCGCCTGCTACATGGCAGCGCAAATTCCGAACACTGGGAAACATATCGCCCGCCCTCGTGTCAAAACGATTTCCGGCGCTTCAGGCCGGGACATCGGGGGTCAGCAGGCTTTCCAGGTAAACGATCCGGTCCTTGATGTAGAGTTTGCGTTTTTTCAGGCGCCGGAACAGCAGTTCGTCGGGCCGCGTGCCTGCCTCGAAATGATCGAGAACAAGTCCGATGTCATGGTGCTGCGATTCCAGCTCGTGCAACATCTGGCGGATTTCTTCGGGGGCTGTGGGATAGGGCATGGTGAAACCTCCATTGGAGAATCGGGGGTGATAAAACCGAAGTTGCTATTGTGCCTCTCAAAACGCGCCCGTGGGCAGGAAAGGCGGGAAAATCGCATATTCCGGAAAAAAACCGCACCGCACAATGACGAGGGGGCGACATCGGGGGGCTTTTGTGCATAGAATAAAGGTCAGAATGCCGACCGGAGACTGCGCCGGAATCGCCGTGAGATTTCTCCGGAGACGCAACATCCGATTAACAGCTCATTTTTTGATTCGGAGGAAACTGCGATGATCTATCATGTCAATGTCGTCTTTGGGAAGGATCGGGAATATACCTACACGTTTTCCGACAGCGAACTGGCAGGACGCAGCGCCGAAGAAGCGCGCCGCTGGTTCGACAGGGAATTCAACGAACTCGACTGCCCCCAGACCAATCCGGTAGGAAAGGTGCTGGTGATCGACAAGATTCTCAACGTCGCCAGGGTCGCTGGCGAGCAGCGTTTCAACGAAGGCAAGGTCTGGACGCATGAATTCGCCTATTTTGCTGCGCTGGCGCTGGGACGTGACACGATCACCGTCGATGTGCCGGGCATGAGCATCAATTACTGAAACCAGAATCCGGGCGCGCGGCAATCTTTCAGCACGAAAGCATTGCCGCGCGCGATTCATTTCTGCCGATGAACAAAGCCTTTACCCGCGAGCACGATGGCGACGGTGAAGACGGCGAAGCCGTGGAAGCGCCGAATTCCCTGTCGCACGGAAGCAGGAATTACATCACCCCTGCCGGATACGCGCGCCTGAGGGCCGAATACGATCACCTGCTGCGCCGCGAACGTCCGCAAATGGTCGAGGTTGTCGCCTGGGCCGCCTCCAACGGGGACCGTTCGGAAAATGGCGATTATATTTACGGAAAAAAACGCCTGCGCGAGATCGACCGCCGGCTACGTTTTCTGGGCAAGCGTCTGGAATACGCCGAAGTCGTCGACCCCGCATTGCAGAAGCAGCACGACCGGGTTTTTTTCGGCGCGACGGTCACGCTCGACGACGGCTCCGGCGAGGAGCAGACCTACCGCATCGTCGGCGTCGACGAAACCGACCCCGCGCGCGGCCATATCAGCTGGATTTCCCCCCTGGCGCGCGCAATCCTGAAATCCCGCGAAGGCGACACCGTGCGTTTCCAGAGCCCCACCGGATGGCGGGAACTGGAAATTCTCGCGGTGTGTTATGAAAGCGAAACGCCGGGGTGAGGCAGATACTTGGTCAAACAAAATTGTGTTATTCTTTTCGAGTGATCCCCACCTGCGTCGTAACAGATGGGGAACTTCCTCTACAGCGCGCTAACGCTGAAGAGCAGCAGCACCAAGGCTACAATGCATAGCATCACAACCTTGATACGCCGACGACCTTTAACGGGGGTTTTCGGAGGCAATAGAACCACCTCCTTTCCGGGCATGATTGCCGGAAAATCGCCCCGCTAGGCGATCTTCCGACCGCCCGGGCACAGCATAGCAAAAAGCCGCCATCACTGGCGGCTTTTTGCTATGCAATTTCATTGAACCCATGCGGGCATCCTATCCCGCGCCTGAAGAAATTTTCCCGTCGCACAAGTCCGGACTGCGCCCGGCGCGTATTCAAGCTTCCGGCGCAAAGACCAGTTCCGGCATGACGACTTCCCACTGTTCACTCTTGCAGAGATTCTGATAACCCGCATCGTTGTCGCGCCGCCGCCAAACGATGACGGCACGTGCCCGGACGTCGATACAGCGTTGCCCTGCGGGCGGCGCGAAGCGCTGGGCGAAACGGCCAATACACAGACCATGTTCGTCGAGCAGGCGATACCCCTTGCTGTCATGGTCGAGGCGCAAGGCGTCGCCAACCTGGAGAGCGGCGAGACGGCGGTGGATGTTGTCATGGGCAGGCTTCTGCCCGGCAAAACTCAGGTGGATGTCAGCCAGCGGGGGAATGAGGTAACGATGGTTCAAGCCTTCCGGCGGCGCCTGCCATTGGCTCGGCGGGCGGCGCAACAGGGCCGGGCTGTCGGGCAGCGCGTCGAGCAGCGGGTTGCCGACATCCATGCGGGCCAGCGTCAGCGTTTTCCGGGCGCGTGTCATTGCCACGTAATAAAGACGCCGCGCCGCGTCGGCATCCTCGCCGTTCTGCCGCCGCCACTCGCCGTCGAGCACGAAGACATGATCGAATTCGAGTCCCTTGGCACGGTGGGCACTGAGCAATAGCAATCCGCTTTGCCGCTGTCGGCGGACGCGCCCCCATTCGGCCAGCCAGTCGCGGAAACAGGCCAAGGAGACCTCGGCGTCTTGCGTGTCTTCAGCGAAGGCGTCCAATGCTTCCTGCAAGATCGCCCACCAAGCTTCGCCGCCTCGTTCGGCAAGCCAGGATTGCAACTCCTCGGCCTTGACGAGCGGCCCACGCGTTTCGGCAAAGGCCAGCAAAGCCTGGGTTTCGCGCAGGCGCCACAGGTGCAAATCCTCTTCGTCGGCCATGTTGACCGGCAGACTGATGCTTTCGCAGGCCGCGCGCAACGGTTCGAGAAATTTCCACTGGCGGGCGATGACTGCCGTTTTGCTCAGGTCGAGACCCAGAGGCTGCATACGTTTCAGTTCGGTCAGCACGGCCAGGGCTTGCTCCTTGGCAGTTTGGCCGGCCGGGAGAATCTGTACCCGGCCCTGCACGACGCTGTCGCGGGATTCCCAGTCGCCGCCAGCCGGCACGTTCTTGCGGACGGCATTGACGCGGATCGGTTGCGTCTGCTTCATGCGCTTTGCCGCACCAGCGATCAGGGCATTGGCGATGGTGATGATATGGGCGCTGGAGCGGTAGTTTTCCACCAGGTATTGCGCTTGGGCCTGATAGTCGTCGCTGAAGCGACGGATGAATTCGACCGACGCCCCTGAGAAAGCATAGATGTTTTGGTCGTCGTCGCCGACGGCAAAGAGATTGAGCCGGCCATCCTCATCGGATCGCTTGCGACCGGCCAGCGCCGAAATCAGAGCGTATTCTCCGGGACCGATATCCTGGTATTCATCGACCAAAATCCAGCGGAACCCGGAAAGCATGCGGTCGCGTTGCACGTCAGCCTCTTCTGGCGGCAGGCCGTGTCCTTCGAGCAGGGCAACCGCTTCATCGAGCACCGCCGCGAAATCACGGTCGTCCTGCCCCTTGCGTTCGGCAAAACTGGCGCCGACCAAACGCATGGCCAGTGCGTGGCAAGTACACACCATCACGCCCCGTGCGTCGTCGCCGATCAACCCGGCCAGACGTTTGCGGATTTCGAGCGCGGCGTGGCGGTTGTAGGCCAGGGCCAGAATGGTTTGCGGATTCTCACGGCGGACACGGACGAGATAGGCGATGCGGTGCACGAGAACGCGCGTTTTGCCGGAACCAGGACCGGCCAGGACGAGCATGTTGGCATTTTCCCGGTCATCGGTGACGATGGCGCGCTGGCCCGGCCTGGCCAGGGTTTCGACAATATCCTCCCAGGATTGCGGCGTGGTTTGCAGCGTCAACTCGTCCTCGCGGCCAGGCAGCCAGTATTTGCAGAACTCGTCCCGCGACAGCCGGAAATAATCGGTGGCCAATCGCAGGGCATCGGCAATTTGCCGGATGCCGCGCTCGGCATATTCCGCCATGATGTGGATCTGCCGGGTCAATTCGTTGTAATGCAGTTGCAGCGGCAGGAAATCTTTTTTCTCGAATTGCAGTTTCCAATTGCTTTCGAGTTTCAGGGTCATGGCAGCGCGGAAAACTGCCAGCCCCTTGTTGAGCCGCAGCACTTCCTGTTCGTGCAGCCAGAGCAGGGCGCGCTCGGTCAGCTTGCGTGGATCACTGGTTTCGGCGGCCAAGAGACCGTCACCGCGCACACTGGCGGCAAGATTGCCCAAGGTCGTTTCGGCCAGTTGGTCATTGCCGCGCGCGCCTTCCGGCAGGCACGAGAGCCAATGTTCGAGCAGCCTGTTGGCGGCAGCACAGCGAAGTTCAGCGATTTTCTCCAGGACGTTCCAGTTACGATTGAGGGTGACATGTATGGTTTCCGGGTTGCTGGCCCGTTTGATGCTCAGACTGCCGCGCCCATCATGCTCATCGAGGCCGTCGCCTGCCAGCCCCTTGATGATTTGGCGCAGGCGCTGCGGCAGGGCTTGCTCGTGGCCTTGATCCTTGAGTTCCTGGGAAAGCAGGCGGAGATTGAGCGGGTAGCCTTCGCCTGCAATGACATCAGGCGCGCTGACGCGGAGTTGGGCAACAAGTGCCTTTTCAAGTTCGCAGGCTTTCTCGAAACGCTTCTTCGACGAGCGTTCAACGCCAACATGAACAAAGGCGGTCATCCCGACATCGTTGCTGGAAATCCCAAGCTGCTCGAAAAGATGGAGAGCCTCGCGCAAGGCGCTGGACTCGAACCCGCTGCCGTTCATCAATTCATCGGTGCTGATGCCTTCGTCGGCCGGTGCGCACATCAGTATCTGCAACAAATTCAGATACTTCTTGCGTGCGGTGGCATCCGGGATGCGTGCAGCGAGCTTTTGCTCGGCCTCGGCCAGATCCCTGACCCGCAGGGACGATGGAAAAATCTGCACGCTGTTTTCCTCGCGCTGCACCAGATGGGCTTCTTCCAGCCAGGCGATGGCGGTCCGCACGCGGGTGTCGTCGGTAGCGTTATTGCGGCTGAAGCTGCCCTCATCGTCCTCGTCGAGTATTTCACCAGAGGTAGCGATCAGCGCTTCTCCGCGCTTCTTCCCCTGGAGTTGCCGCAAGGCACGCAGCACGCTCTGGATATCGCGCCGCGACAAACGCGAGGAAGCTGACATGGCGTGCTGACGTTCTACATCGTCGGCAACATAGAGCAGGACACAATGCGCGTCGGCCCGGTCGCGCCCTGCCCGCCCGGCTTCTTGCAGGTAATTTTCCAGCGAACCCGGAATGTCGGCATGGACCACCAGGCGGACATCCGGCTTGTCGATGCCCATCCCAAAGGCATTTGTCGCGGCAATGACCCGCAAGCGGCCTTCGATGAAGGCGCCTTGCGTTTCCTTCTTGGTTTCGGACAGCAATCTGGCATGGTAGGGCGCTGCCGCCAATCCCTTGTGCTTCAGGAAATTGGCGAGGTCTTCCGTCTGCTTGCGCGTAGCGCAGTAAACGATGGCGCCACCAGAATTTTCAGGCGGCAGATCCTGGGCGATGAGGCGGTAGACCTGGTTGTATTTTTCTGTCGTCGTCGTCTGGATGACATCGAAAATCAGGTTTTCGCGCCTGGAACCGCCATCGAGCAGGCGTATCTCGATGCCCAGCTTGTCCCGGAAATGGCCCAGGATATCGGCAACTACTTCCGGCTTGGCGGTCGCAGTCAGGCACTGGATCAGCGGCAATTCCCCGTGCGGGCTGCTTTCGGTTGATTCCCGGATGAAGCGGGCAACGTAGCGGTAATCAGGCCGGAAATCCTGCCCCCATTTCGACAGGCAGTGCGCTTCGTCGAAGATCCAGGCGCCGATTTCGCGTTGAGACAGCGCCTTGCGCACGCTGCGATTGCGCAATTGCTCAGGCGCCAGGAGGAGAATGCCGACATCGCCCAGGCGAATGCGGTTGAGGACATCGGCCCGTTCCGGCATCGACAGCAGACCGTTGATCGCAGCGCAACATTCGATACCGCGTTCGCGCAAGCCCTTGACCTGGTCTTCCATCAGCGCAACCAGGGGGGAAATGACCACCGAGAGCACGCCGGTTCGTGCGAAGCGGGACAGCGCCGGAACCTGGTAGCACAGCGACTTGCCGGTGCCAGTGGGCAGAATGCCCAGGCAGTGCTCGCCGCGCATGGCGGCTTCGACGATGAGTTGCTGTAGCGGAAGGCCCGTTTCCTCGTCTACCGGCTTGTGGCGAAAATCATGGTTCGCTCCGAACCAGTGCCGCAGTTGCTTCCGGGCATCGTGTTCGTGGCAGCACCAGTCACAGCCGGGGGCGTTGCAGGGCGTGTCGCGCAGTTGCCGGATCAGGCGCCCCGTTTCCGGAAACTGATGACGCACCCAGGGCGGCATCACAGAATTGCCGCCGGCCACCGACAGCCAGGCCAAAGCGTAGGCCAGCGGCCAGGCGATTTGTTCAGCCGTAGCGACGATTCGTTCAGAGGCTTGTGAACAGCCCATGCCGGCGAGCAAACGATGAATGGCGGCCTTGGCGTTGGCTTCGCCGGGCGGCTGTGCGTCGCGCACCTTCATGAAAAAACGGTTCAAGCCGGAAGCTCTTTGGTCGCGCGTCGTCAGCCAATGCCAGGCGAGCAGCAAATCCGGCGAGTCTTGTTGCATGTTTCCAAAACTCTGTTCCTGGTCACAGAACAACTCCAGCGCCAGTTTTGCGTCAAGCAGCGGATCGTTGCGACGGTTGCCCAGCAATTCGCCATCCTGGTAATGCTTGACCAGATGGTGGTAGGGGTTTCTCGGGAAGGCCAGCGGATTGAGGCGCAAGGTGTCGATGACCGGCTTGGAGAGCAGGCGAAGATTCGGCTGGACCGCGCGCAGGTGCGGCAGATCGAAGGCAATCAGGTTGTGTCCGAGCAGGAAGCTGGCCGCATCGGCAAGCTCGTCCAGCGCCGTGAGCGCCGAGGCCAGGGTACCCGGAGGAAGCGTCAGATGCTCGCCGGTATCGCCACGCAAGGCTGCCAATTGACGGATGACGGCGCTTTTGCGCTCGACCTCCAAATCAATGCTCAGGCATCGGGGTTTTAATCTTGGCAGGCTCGAATCCTGGTTCATCGGCAAGCTTGGAGGGCGGGTGCGGATATTCGCGGTTCATTGTAGCGCCTCGGATGATCCGTTGAAAAATCGAAATCTTCCGGCATAACAAGAAGCCGCCATCACTGGCGGCTTTTTTATGCAATTTCATTGAACCCATGCGAACATCCTATCCCGCGCCTGAAGAAATCTTCCCGTCGCGCAGGCTCAGGATGCGGTTGGCTCGGCGGGCCAGCGCGGGGTCGTGGGTCACGATGATGAAGCTGGCGCCGTGGCAGACGTTGAGTTCGAGCAGGAGGTCGAAAACGCTCTCCGCCGTCTGGCGGTCGAGATTGCCGGTCGGTTCGTCCGCGAGCACGCAGGCCGGTTCCGTGACCAGCGCCCGCGCAATCGCGGCGCGTTGACGCTCGCCGCCGGACAACTCGCCCGGCGTATGCGTCAGGCGGTGGCGCAGGCCGACTTCGGCGAGGATTTTCGCTGCCTTTGCTTCCGCTTCCGGGCGCGGCATGCGGCGGATCAGGAGCGGCATGGCGACATTTTCCAGCGCCGTGAATTCCGGCAGCAGATGATGGAACTGGTAGACGAATCCCAGATGCCGGTTGCGCCATTCTCCGCGTTCCTTTTCGCTCAGGGCGGCGAAATCCTGCCCCTTGAGACGGACGCTGCCGCTTGAGGGCGCATCGAGCCCGCCGAGCAGATGCAGCAATGTGCTTTTGCCCGAACCGGAAGCGCCGACGACGGCGACGCCCTCGCCGGCGGCGATTTCGAGCTCGATGCCAAGCAATACCGGCACCGCCGACTTTCCCTGGCGATACGTTTTTTCCAGCCCGGAGCAGGAAAGGACGGCCTCACTCATAGCGCAGCGCCTGGGCAGGATTGGTGCGCGCGGCACGCCAACTGGGATAGAGCGTCGCCAACAGCGAAAGGACGAATGCGACCAGCGTCACCCGGATGACATCGCGCCATTGCAGGTCGGAGGGAAGATCGCTGATGTAATAAATATCCTTGGAGAGAAACTGGATGCCGAACAGTTTCTCGATGGCTGGCACAACGACGTCGATGTTGAGCGCGAGCAGCACGCCGCCGCCGACGCCGAGCAGCAGGCCGACAAACCCGACCAGCGCGCCCTGGACGACGAAAATCGCCATCACGCTGCCCGGGCTTACGCCGAGCGTGCGCAGGATGGCGATGTCGGCCTGCTTGTCGGTGACAGCCATGACCAGCGTGGAGACGAGGTTGAACGCGGCAACGGCGACGATGAGCGAGAGGATGATGAACATCATCGTTTTCTCGATCTGCACGGCGCGGAAAAAGTTGGCGTGGCTTCTCGTCCAGTCGGAGACGAAGGCGTTGGCGTCGAGCCGCTGCGCCAGATCGAAGGCGACGCGCGGCGCGGAAAAAAGGTCGTCGAGCTTCAGGCGCACGCCGGAGACGCGCCCTTCTTCGAGGCGGTAGAGCCGCTGCGCATCGCCGAGCGCGATCAGCGCCAGCGTGTTGTCGTACTCGAACATCCCGACCTCGAAAATGCCGCTGACCGTGAAGGTCTTCAGCCGGGGCAGGACGCCGGCTGGCGTCACCGCGCCCTGCGGCGCGATCAGCGTGATCCTGTCGCCGACAAAAACGTTCAGCGCGCGCGCCAGTTCCGCGCCGAGCACGATATTGAAATGACCTTCTTCCAGTGAATCGAGCGAACCGCTTTTCATGTGCGGCGAAAAATCGGCGACCCGGTCTTCCCGCTCCGGCAGGATGCCGCGCACCATCACGCCGCGCACGGCCTGGTCGAAGGAAAGCATCCCCTGCGCCTGAACGAACGGGGCTGCCGCCCGCACCCTCGGCTCACTTTCCGCCTGCCGCGCCACATATTCCCAGTCGGCGAGCGTGCCCTCGTCGCCGCCCATGATCTGCACATGCGAAACCACCCCCAGGATGCGTTCGCGCAACTCCTTCTGGAAACCGTTCATCACCGAGAGCACGACGATCAGCGCAGCGACGCCCAGGGCGATGCCGAGCATGGAGAACAGCGAGATGAACGAGATGAAATGATTGCTGCGTTTGGCGCGCGTATAGCGCAGGCCAATCAGGATTTCATAAGGGAAAGGCATTGGGCGGGGCGATGGGAGAAACGGGAAAACGGGGCGGGCGATGCGAAGAATGTCCTTGAAAGGACAACTGGCTATAGTACACTTTTTTTTCCTTTCGATTGCCGAAAACTTTCCCCTTCCTGCCCGGCGGCAGATGCCTGAAATGAACATCCCCTCTTCTCCCACCGCAAACGCCGCTGCCGGATCTTCGGCCTTGCGGATCGAACGCCGCGCCGCGCCGCAGCGCAATGTCCTGATGCTCGAACAGCAGGGCGTGCCGCCGCTTTTGGCGCGGCTTTACGCCGCGCGCGGAGTGGCGACGGCCGCCGATCTCGACTTCGAGCTCAAGGCGCTGCTGCCGCCGGACACCCTCTCCCACGCCGATCGCGCCGCCCGCCTGCTCGCGGATGCCATTGCCGCCAACCGGCGCATCCTGATCGTCGCCGACTACGACTGCGACGGCGCGACCGCCTGCGTCGTCGGGCTGCGCGCGCTGCGCGCCTTCGGAGGCAGCGTCGATTACCTGGTGCCGAACCGCTTCACGCACGGCTACGGCCTGACCCCGGCCATCGTCGAGCTTGCCGCCGCGAACGATCCGCCGCCGCAACTCATCGTCACCGTCGACAACGGCATCGCCAGCATCGACGGCGTTCAACGCGCCAAAACGCTCGGCATCGCAACGCTGATCACCGACCATCACCTGCCCGGCGAAGCCCTGCCCGAAGCCGATTGCATCGTCAACCCGAACCAGCCCGGCTGCGCGTTCGCCTCGAAAAGCATCGCCGGAGTCGGCGTCATGTTCTACGTCATGCTCGCGCTGCGCGCCGAATTGCGCGCGCGCGGCTGGTTTGGAGATCGCCCGGAGCCGAATCTCTCGCAACTGCTCGATTTTGTCGCGCTCGGCACCGTCGCGGATGTCGTTCCGCTCGACCACAACAACCGCCTGCTGGTCAGCCAGGGATTGCGGCGGATGCGCAGCGGGCGAGCGAATCCGGGCATCCGGGCGCTTTTTTCCGCTGCCGGACGCGACGTTTCCAAAGCCACGATCCAGGATCTCGGATTCATGATCGGCCCACGCCTGAACGCCGCAGGCCGGCTCGACGACATGACGCTCGGCATCGAGTGCCTGCTCGCCGACGACGACGCAAAAGCGCTTGCCGCCGCGCAACGGCTGGACGAACTGAACCGCAAGCGGCGGCAGATCGAAGGCGAAATGCACGAACAGGCCAACGCGCTGCTCAACGGCATCGACGAGGGCGGGATTTCCAGCACTTCGGCCAGCACTTCCGACACCTCCGCCGCCATTGCCCTCTTCGATCCCCAATGGCATCAGGGCGTCATCGGCATCCTCGCCGCGCGGCTCAAGGATCGCCTGCATCGCCCGGTCTTCGCGTTTGCCCCCGGCGACGACGGCGAACTCAAAGGCTCCGGACGCTCCACGCCGGGCTTTCACCTGCGCGACGCACTGGATCTCATCTCCAAGCGCGCCCCCGATCTGCTGCTGCGCTTCGGCGGTCACGCCGCCGCCGCCGGCGCGCAGATCAGGCAGCAGGATTTCCCCCGTTTCGCCGCCTTCTTTTCCGAAATCGCCGAAACCCTGATCGCGCCGGAAGACCGCGCCCGCACCCTCGTCACCGATGGCCCGCTCGAAGCCGCCTGGCATTCGCTCGACAGTGCCCGCCTCCTGGAAAATCAAATCTGGGGCCACGGCTTTCCGCCGCCGCTTTTCGAGGGCGAATTTGCCGTCCTTGAGCGGCGCATCCTGAAGGAAAAACACCTGAAGCTCAAACTCGCCCTGAACGGCGCCAGCATCGAAGCGATCCAGTTCAACTTCACCCGCGACCCCGCCGAGCGCATCCGCGCCGTCTACCGCCTCAGCGTCAACGAATACCGGGGCGTCGAAAACGTTCAACTTTACCTGGAACATTTTGAAAATCTCTAAAAATTTTCTAAATTTAGTTAAATAATGATTCGCTACAGTAGTGAATTTCCTTTAATAATTATTTAAACAAATTTAGAAAATCAGGCTCATAAATCCCGTGCAGAACGAAGCCCAAGACACTCACTCCTTCCCCACCGGCCCGCTCGTCTTTCTCGATGTGGAAACGAGCGGCACGACCCACACGCGCGACCGCGTCATCGAAATCGGCCTGATCACCGTCGACGCGGACGGCGTCGAAGAATGGAGCACCCTGCTCAACCCCGGCGTACCCGATTTCGTTTCCATCTCGCCCTTCATCACCCACCTCACCGGCATCAACGAAGCGATGCTCAAGGACGCCCCCTCCTTTTCCGAGATTGCCGGAGAACTGCGCGCGCGGCTTGAAGGAAGGCTCTTCATCGCCCACAACGCGCGTTTCGACTACGGCTTCATCCAGTCCGAGTTCGCGCGGATCGAAGACGAATTCCTCAGCCGGACACTCTGCACCGTGCGCCTCTCGCGCAAACTCTTTCCAGAGCATCGCCGCCACAACCTCGACGCCCTCGTCGAGCGCCACAAGCTTTTGCAGACAGGCCGCCACCGCGCCCTTGCCGACACGCGCCTCCTGTGGCAGCTATGGCAAATCTGGCACCGCGATCACCCCGAGGCCATGGGCAAAGCCATCGCCGCCTGCGAACAGGTTCCCCCGGAAATGGCAGAAACGCAGGCGAAGAATGGGAAGGGAAAGAAAGGGCTGAAACAAACTTCGTCCGGAGAAGACGCGCCGTCCTGAAAAAAACCCTGCCGCATCGGCCCCGGCCTGTGCAAACGATGGCTTTCGCTACTTGTCCGGCCTGCGGCTTATTGAACCGGCAATTAAGGGTTGATTTTCGACCTGCGGCGCGAAGCGCCGGAAGCCAAAGCCCCCTTTTCAAAGGGGGTGCCCCGAAGGGGTGGGGGTTTGGATTCGAGCGTTGGAGTATCAACAGGAAGGATAGAGTCCGCAGCCTTAAAAA
>WQZF01000054.1 GCA_009780885.1 Betaproteobacteria bacterium
CTGAATAAGTCGAGCGGTAAGCGTGCGCTGCGGATTGGGATGGGATGCCAGGCGCAAACCACAGCGAACCCTGAAGGTATCGCGAGGATTTGCAACGCCGCAGACCGCCCAACTCCGCAGATGTGGATAACGGCCCCGACGCGCACTGTCGTTCGCTGCCCCCCCGAGGGGGCATGTGCCTCCCTTGAGGCGGCTCGGCAGGAGGCACGCGGCGCGGTGACTTGTTCAGAGTGTCCCTGGATCTTCCTGTTGGTGATTTAGCGCCTTGCTTTTTGACCCGGAGAAGGTTAATCTTAATAATAACTTTTATCATCTATTCAATTCGGGTTTCATTCTCTGGATAACATGGGCTTCAGGTATCAGTGGCACAAGCGCCTCAAGAGAGTTTTCTCACGCAGCGGGGATTCATGGCTGCTTCGGAGTCAGGAAGCTCCTTCGAGGGAAGACCCTTCGGCGGACAACATCCTGCTGGTGGGACACCCCAACGTCGGGAAATCTTCTCTTTTTGCCCGGCTGACGGGGCGCTTCGTGACGATTTCCAACTATCCCGGCACGACGGTGGAAGTGGCGCGGGCGAAGGCGCGTTTTTCGCCAGAGCGGACGATCGTCGATACGCCGGGGGTCGTTTTCCTGCCGCCGCAGAGCGGCGAGGAGCGGGTGACGGCGCGCGCGCTGCTCGAAACTGCAGACGCCACGATCCTGCAGGTCGGCGACGCGAAAAACCTGATCCGCAGCTTGAGCCTCGCGGTGCAGTTGGCGGAGTTGCAGCGCCCTTACGCGCTCGCGCTCAATATGGCGGATGAGGCGCGGGCAAACAGCCTCGATCTGGACGTCGCAAAACTTTCCGCCGAACTGGGCGCCCCGGTGTTGGCAACCGTGGCCACGCGCGGCGAGGGCGTCGCGGAGGTTGAAGCGGCGCTCGCGAATGCGCCAGTGCCTTCCTTGAGCGTGGCCTATCCGGAAGCGGTGGAGCAGGCGGTGGCGCAGTGCCTCGCGCATTTTTCCGCCGCGCCCGATGCTTCCACCCCCGCCAACACTCCCATCGCGCCGCGCGCGCTGGCGCTGGCCTGGCTCTCCGGCGACAGGGAAGCAGGCGCCTGGATCGCGGCGCATTTGCCGGAGGAAGCGCTGGAAAAGTTGCTTGCCCACCGCGACGCGGCGCAGATGACGCTGACCGAGCCGCTGCCTTCGGTCATCGCCCGCGTCCGGCGCGAACGCGCGCAACAACTGGCGGCGCATTGCCTGCCCGCCGCCGAGGCTGCCGCCGACAGCCCGCGACTGGCCGCCCGGATCGGCATGCTCGCGGTGCATCCGCTATGGGGCTGGCCTTTCCTGTTCGCCGTGCTCGGCGCGATTTACGGATTCGTCGGCGTGTTTGGCGCGGGGACGCTGGTCGGCTGGCTCGAAGAACACCTGTTCGGCGCGTATCTCAACCCGTGGGTGCGCAGCCTTGTCGCCGGCTGGTCGCCCTGGCAATGGCTCACCGATTTCATCGTCGGCGACTACGGCCTCTGGACCATGGGAATGACCTACGCACTGGCGCTGATTCTGCCGATCGTCTCGACCTTCTTCATCGCTTTCGGCGTTCTTGAGGATTCCGGCTACCTCTCGCGGCTGGTGGTGCTCGTCAACCGCCTCTTCGCGCGGATGGGACTCAATGGCCGCGCCGTGCTGCCCATGGTGCTCGGGCTGGGCTGCGTGACGATGGCGACGCTGACCACGCGCATTCTGGAACAACGGCGCGACCGCATCATTGTCACCTTCCTGCTCGCGCTGGCGATTCCCTGCTCGGCACAACTGGGCGTCGTGCTCGGAATGCTCGCCAGCCAGTCGCTCGCGGCGGCGGCGGTCTGGGCGCTGATCATGAGCGGGGTGCTGCTCGTTGTCGGAATGCTCGCCGCGCGGGTGCTGCCGGGCGAGCGAGCGCCGCTGATGATCGAACTCGCCCCGATCCGGCTGCCGCAGCCGGGCAACGTGCTGGTGAAAACCCTGGCGCGGCTGGAGTGGTACACAAAGGAAGTGATTCCGCTCTTCCTGTTCGGCTCGGCGCTGCTCTTCGTGCTCGACCGTACCGGCGCGCTTTCCTGGCTGATCGAAGCCGGCAAGCCGCTGGTCACGGATTGGCTCGGCCTGCCGGCGGAAGCCTCCGCCGCTTTCCTGATGGGCTTCCTGCGCCGCGACTTCGGAGCGACCGGACTCTTCGCGCTCGCCAACACGGGCGCCTTGTCGACATTGCAGGTCGTCGTCGGAATGGTTTCGATCACCCTTTTCGTTCCGTGCATCGCCAGCGTCCTGATGATCGCGCGCGAACACGGGGGACGGATCGCGACCGCCATGTGCCTGTCCATTTTTCCTTCCGCCTTCCTGATCGGCGGCCTGCTGCACTTCGGCCTGAAGGCGGTCGGTTTTGGGGAATGAGCAAATGATGAACCTACGGATGCGGGAAACGGAAAACGTGGAAACAGTGGAAACGGTGGATTGCCCGCTCTGCTCGACCCGTTTCGATCCGGCGGCGGGGCTTTCCAAATGCCCGGAATGCCCCGCGCATCCCGGCGGCGCTTGCCATGCCGTCTGCTGTCCAAACTGTTCCTACAGCTTCATTCCTCCCCAGCATTCCGCGCTCGCCCGCGCAACGATCCGGGTTCTGCGGCGCATCGGAATCGCAGTAAGCACTCACCGTAAAACAGGAGGGACGCCGACGCTCGGAGAATTCCCTCGCGGCGCCCGCGTCCGCATTGGCCATTTCGACGAAAGCCTCGACGAACAAACCCGCCTGCGGCTGCTCGCCTACGGCCTCGTTCCCGGCGAATGGGTCACCATCGTCCAGCACCGCCCGGCGACGCTCCTGCGCATCGAACACACCGAAATCGCGATAGAGAGCGACATCGCAAAGAAGATTCCGGTGTGGAGAGAGGAGGAGTGAGATTTTCTAAATTACTGTAATAATTCTTAATGGAAATTCTCTACTGTAGCGGAACATTGTTTAAGTAAATTTAGAAAATCATCGCTTCTTCCGCTTTCAGGGCGCGTCCTCCGGCGGGGCGATTGCCATCGCCCCCTACAGCTTGGTGTCCATACTGAATCAAAAAACCATATCCGGCGCCGCACCTGTACTACAATTATTTCCATCAAATCTGGAAATTGCCCGATGCTCCCTTCCTTCTCCTTGCCGCGTCGTCGCGCCGTGCTTGCAGCGGCGGCGGCGGGTTTTTTGCTGGCGGCTTGCGGGTCTTCCCCGTCGCGCAAGGAGCCAAAAACAGCGAAGAAGCGTTCCGTTCCCGATCTTCCGCCGACAGAGAGGGGGCGCGAGGTCGTGCTTTATGCGCTTGGACTTCTGGAGACGGGCTATCGCTTCGGCGGAAAGAATCCGGAGGCTGGTTTCGATTGCAGCGGAATGGTCGCCTATGTGTACTCCAACGCAATCGGGCTGCTTGTGGGCGGCAGCGCTGCCGATATTGCGCGCCGGGGGAAATCGGTCGGACGGGATGGTCTGCGTCCGGGCGATCTGGTGTTTTTCAATACGCTGAACCGCTCTTTCTCGCATGTTGGCATCTATATCGGCGAAGATCGCTTCATTCATGCGCCCTCGACGAATGGCAGCGTGCGCATCGACGAAATGGGGAGCGATTACTACGCCTCGCGCTTCGAGGCGGCCCGCTCGTATTTCGACTGATGAAGATCGCGGCGCTGGCGTTCCTGATCGCCGTCCATGCCTTCCTTCCGCCGGTGGCGGCGGCCTATCTGGTGAAAGACCGCACTCCGGTTCCCGATGAGTGCACCGCGATTGCCGCGTGCTCGCCGCCCGGGCACGACCGCGTCCTGAACGGCGAACAGCTTTGCATCAATCCATACAACAAGAAAAAGGTGCGCCACGCCTTCTGGAAAAAGGACAAGCTCGAAGGCAATTTCGCGTGCTGGGACGATGAGGGCGTTCCGGTGCTCGAAGCCCATTTCAGGGCTGGAAAGCTCGATGGCGAGGTGCGCCGTTACCTGCTCATCGGCGCTGCCGGCAAATCCAGGCCGGACTGGTCGCGGCAAGCCTATCGCAAGGGAAAACGCGAAGGCTTGTTCATCGTTCCGCTCGGCGAGGGGCGTTTCAGCGTCAGCTTTTTTCACGAAGATCGCAGGCAGGGATTTGAATTGCGGGTTGCCGCCAGCGGCGAGGTCGAGGCGTTTTCCGATTGCATGATCCATGGCGAACCTGCGCCGTCGCAGGAATGCGCCGGGGTTGCGATTCCGGGGTACAAGGCGGCGCTCGCCAGGGCTCTCGAAAAATCGCGGCAGGATCAACAGGCGGCAGGGAGCCGCCAGGTGACGGAGCTTTTCGCCAACGGCGAAGTCCGGCGGCGCTACGGTTTCGTCGATGGAAAAATCGAGGGCGCTTATGAAGAGTTTTACGCCAACGGACAAGCGAAGCTGATCGAACATTTCCGCAACGGCAAACGGCATGGAAGCTCGTCCCGGTATGCGTCCAATGGAGTTCTGCTGCTCCAGGTCGATTACAACGATGGGGAAATCCGCGATTTTGCCCGCTTCTATCGCGACGGGGCGCAGCGCCTGACATGGGCGCGCGAGGCCGGCGACGATTCCCTGATCCATTACCGCGACTACTACGAGAACGGGGTATTGCGCGAGGAAGGCGCGCGCCGCGTCGCCGGGGATTTTGCCGCAGGAGAAATCCTGGAAGCCGGTATCGCGCACGGCGCGGTCACTTCCTGGCGCCCCGACGGCAGCCTCCTTTCCTCCCGGCATTACGAGGAAGGGAAAAGAGTTGGACTGTGGCAGCAATTTGCCGATACGGTCGTGCTCGAAGAGGAGTATGCCGAGGATCGGATCAGGGCGCGGCGCTTGCGCGAGCGCGCATCCGGCGCAGTACTGCGCGAAATCGAATACACGCCGGATGGAGTCGTGGCGCTCGACCGGAATTTCCCGGGATACACGCCGGAGCTTGAGCGCTACCTGTATCCCCAGTGAAGATTTGCGCGCCGCAAGCATCATCGACGGCGGGTTGTGTCATCATGATCATTGCCCCGGAAGCCCCCGGGAATTTTTCCAACAGGAGCCTTGTGATGAATCCTTTAGGTGGTTACAACGTCGAAGAACTGCAAACGGGAATGAGCGCCTCGATTGCGAAAACCGTTACCGAAGCCGATGTCGTGCTTTTTGCCGGCATTTCCACGGATACCAACGCGGTGCATCTGAATGAGGAATTCGCCGCCAGCACCGCCTTTGGCGGACGAATCGCGCACGGGATGCTGTCGGTCGGCTTCATCTCCGCCGTGCTCGGCACCCGGCTGCCCGGCCCCGGCACCGTTTATATCGGCCAGACGCTCAAATTCAAGGCGCCGGTGCGGATCGGCGACACGGTGACGGCAACGGTGAAAGTGCGCGAAATCGTCCCGGAGAAGAAGCGCGTGATTCTCGACACGGTCTGCACGGTAGCCGGAAAGCCGGTGATCGAGGGCGAAGCGACGGTGATGTGCACTTCCGCCGCTGGCTGATTTTTCCCCTGCTTTCCCTTGCCGGCCTCTTCCGCCCCTGTCCGCATTCGCCTGCGTCTGCGCGGCACCGTGCAGGGGGTCGGCTTTCGTCCCTGGTGCGTGCAACTGGCGCGGCGGTTTCCCACGCTTTCCGGTTGGGTCGCCAACGACGCCGAGGGCGTCCTGCTCGAAATCCAGGGAACGGAAGAAGGCGTTGCGGCGTACCGGCAGCGCTTGCTCTCCGAGCCGCCGCCGCTGGCGCGCATCGCCTCCTGCGAATCTTCGTCCTGCCCGCCGCTGCCCGATGCGGCGGGCTTTTTTATCCGCGCCACCGCCGATGTTCCCGCGATCTCGACGATCCACACCGACGCCCCTGCCGATACGGCGATCTGCGCGGCCTGTCTCGACGAACTCTTCGATCCGCGCGACCGGCGCTACCGCTATCCCTTCATCAACTGCACCCACTGCGGCCCGCGCTATACGCTGATCCGCAGCCTGCCCTACGATCGTTCCCGGACGGGAATGTCCGCTTTTCCGCTGTGCCCGGAGTGCGCGGCGGAATATGCCGATCCACTCAATCGCCGCTACCATGCGCAACCCAACGCCTGCCCCGTCTGCGGCCCGCGTTGCTGGCTCGTCAGCGAAGAGGGAAGAGCCTCCGCAACGGACGAGGCCGCCGATCCCTTCCATGAAGCGGCCCGCCGGATTCGCGCCGGTGAAATCCTGGCCCTGAAAAGCCTGGGTGGGTTTCATCTGGCTTGCGACGCGCGGCAGTCCGCCGCTGTGGCGCGTTTGCGCGCGCGCAAGGAGCGCAGCGGAAAACCCTTCGCGCTGATGGTCGCCAATCTCGCTTCGGCAAGGCGCTGGGCGCGGCTCGATGCCGCGCATGAATTCTGGCTTCAGTCGCCGCGCGGCCCGATCGTGCTGGCGCCCAAAACGCTCGCCGCCGATGAATTCCTGCCGCAAGTTTCGCCGGGGTTGGATGAAATCGGACTCATGCTGCCGCAGACGCCGCTGCACTGGCTGCTTTTTCATGAGCTTGCCAACCGCCCGCAAGGCCGCGACTGGCAAGGCTTCGAGCAGGAGGCCGTGCTCGTGATGACCAGCGCCAACCCCGGCGGCGATCCGCTGGTGACGCAAAACGACGAGGCGCTGAACCGTCTGCGCGGTCTGGCCGATGCCTTTCTGATGCACGACAGGCCCATCGTCGCGCGTTGCGACGATAGCGTGCTGCGCCCGGCACGGACAGGCGAAGCCGAAACCACCGATCCGCCCGCATTGCAATTCCTGCGCCGCGCCCGTGGCTGGACGCCCGACCCGATTCCGCTGGCGGCCAGGGAGAATCCAGAAGCGCCTTCCGTTCTCGCGTGCGGCGCATTCCTGAAGAATACCGTCTGCATGACACGCGGGGCGCAAGCCTTTCTTTCGCCGCATATCGGCGACCTCGAATCCGCCGCGACCCGGGGCGCGTTCGAGGAAACCGTGGCGCATCTTCACGAATTGCTCGGCTGCCAGCCCGCGCTGGTGGCGCACGACCTGCACCCGGATTTTTCCAGCACCCGCTTCGCGCAGGACTACGCGGCGCGGCATGGAATCCCGGCGCTCGCGGTGCAGCACCACCACGCGCACCTTGCCGCCGTGCTCGCCGAACATGGTATTGCGCCGGAACCTTGCGCCGCGCCCGTTCTGGGGCTGGCGCTCGACGGCGTCGGCCTTGGGGAAGACGGCGAAATCTGGGGCGGCGAGTTGATGCGGCTCGACGGCGCGCGGATGACCCGGCTCGCGCATCTGCGCGCATTGCCGCTCCCCGGCGGCGACCAGGCGGCACGCGAACCGTGGCGCGTGGCCGCAGCCATCCTGCATGAACTGGGACGCGGCGAGGAAATCCCCACCCGTTTTTCGGAATACCCGACGGCGGCAAATGTCGCGCAACTGCTGCGCAGCAGTGAAAAATCACGCGCGTTCTGTCCGCGCTCAAGCGCCGCCGGACGTTATTTTGACGCGGCGGCGGCACTGCTCGGATTCGGCGCCGTCAACAGCTTTGAAGCCGAGGCCGCGATGCGCCTCGAAGCCGCCGCGCATTTCTGGTGCAGGGATCATGGCGCCCTGCCGCCGTCCTCTCCGGAAGTTTTTGCGCTTGATATAGACGGAAACCTCGATCTGCTGCCGCTGTTTGAGCGTCTATCTATTCACACGACAGCCAAGGGCTGCTCAAGACATGTAGGATGGGTTGAGCGAGAAGCGAAACCCATCGGAGTTTCAGAGGGAGAAATGATGGGTTTCGCTTCGCTCAACCCATCCTACGTTCTGCTTGAACGCCTGTGCAGTGAGAATGCCCACGCTGCCGCCCAGTTTCACGCCGCCCAGTTTCACGCCGCCCAGTTTCACGCCGCCCAGTTTCACGCCGACCTGATCGCGGCGCTAACGCGCTGGTGCGTCGCACATTGCGAGCGCCAGAAAATTGCTACCCTTGCGCTGGCGGGCGGCTGTTTCCTGAACCGCCTGCTCGCCGACGGTTTGCGCCATGCCCTGAACGAGCGCGGCATCCGCGTCCTCGAACCACGCCTCGCTCCGCCCGGAGACGGCGCGATCAGCCTCGGACAAGCCTGGGTCGCGCTTGCCGCCTGGCGCGAAGGAATTTTTAATTGACTCAAATCTGAAAGGAAGCCCAATGTGCCTGGCCATTCCAGCGCGGATTCTTGAAAAACTTCCCGGCGAAAATGCCGTTGTCGATCTCGGCGGCGTCCGGAAGACGATTTCCCTGTCCTTGGTCGGGGAAGCCGAAGCCGGCGATTACGTGATCGTCCATGTTGGCTACGCGATCGGCAAGCTCGATGTCGAGGAAGCCGAGCGCACGCTGGCCCTGTGGCACGAACTGGCGCAGGAATCCCTTGCCGCCGGGGCGCCGCAATGAAATACATCGACGAATTCCGCGACCGCGAACTGGCGCGGGCATTGGCGGCGCGGATCGCGCGGGAGGCCCGCCCGGAGCGCCTCTACCGCTTCATGGAATTTTGCGGCGGGCATACCCATGCCATCGCGCGCTACGGCATCGCCTCCCTGCTGCCGCCCAATGTGCGCATGGTGCATGGCCCCGGCTGCCCGGTATGCGTGCTTCCGGTCGGACGCATCGACATGGCGCTGACGCTGGCGCGCGAGCATGGAGTGATTCTGTGCAGCTACGGCGACGCCCTGCGCGTCCCGGCGAGCAAGAGCCTTTCCCTGCTGCGCGCGCGCGCCGAAGGCGCCGACGTGCGGATGGTCTACTCGGCAGCGGAGGCGCTTGCCATCGCGCGGGAAAATCCGGGGCGGGAAGTCGTCTTCTTCGCAATCGGCTTTGAAACCACAACCCCGCCGACCGCGCTCGTCATCAAGGAGGCCGCCGGCAGCGGCCTGGAAAATTTCAGCGTGCTCTGCTGCCACGTCCTGACCCCGGCCGCCATCGGGCATCTTCTCGCGGCGGGGCAGGATGACGGCTGCTCCATCGACGGCTTCATCGGCCCGGCGCATGTCAGCGTCGTCATCGGCAGCGCGCCCTACGAACCCTTCGCCCGGCAGTACGGCAAGCCGGTCGCCGTCGCCGGTTTCGAGCCGCTCGACGTGATGCAGGCCATCGCGCTGCTGATCGGGCAGATCAACAGCGGACGCGCCGAAGTCGAAAACGAATTCACCCGCGCCGTCACCCGCGAAGGCAATCGCGCCGCGCAAGCGCTGATGGACGAAATCTTCGAGACGCGCCCAGGCTTCGCCTGGCGCGGACTCGGAGTCATCCCGGAGAGCGCGTTGAAAATCCGCCCGCACCTGGCCGCCTTCGACGCCGAGGAGCGTTTCCCGGTGCCGTACCGCGAAGTTCCGGATCCGAAATCCTGCCTGTGCGGCACGATCCTGCGCGGCCTCAAGGAACCGCGCGACTGCGCCCTCTTCGGCGTCGCCTGCACCCCGGCCTCCCCGGTCGGAAGCTGCATGGTCTCCTCAGAAGGCGCGTGCGCCGCGTATTACACCTACGGGCGGCACGGTTGAGTGAATCGGGCGCAGGGTTATTTCCCCGGCAATCAAGGATTGAGAAAAATAGGATCATCCCAAGGCCGCGTAGGATGGGTAGAGCGAAGCGAAACCCATCGGAGTTCCAGAGGGAGAAATGATGGGTTTCGCTTCGCTCTACCCATCCTACATACTTCGGCGTCGCCTGCACCCCGGCCTCCCCGGTCGGAAGCTGCATGGTTTCCTCAGAAGGCGCGTGCGCCGCGTATTACACCTACGGGCGGCACGGTTGAACGCGCAGCAGCCTTGAGCAATCCCGGGGAATCGCTATATCTTTCAGCTTCTGCTAGAATCGCGCCCTTCGGAGAGGTGGATGAGTGGTTTAAGTCGCACGCCTGGAAAGCGTGTTTAGGGTAATACCCTAACGCGGGTTCGAATCCCGCCCTCTCCGCCACAACGTTTTCCAAAGAAGCCCTGTCCGGGTTTTTTTTGAGGCGACATTTTCTAAATTAGACTAAAGAATTCATTGCTACAGTACACTACTGTAACGGAACATTATTTAAGTAATTTAGAAAATAACTCCAAAAATCTGCCCCTGCCCCTTGGCGGCGTACCGTGCCGCTTCGCCTGGAGAGAAAATCGGGGAAAAGCCTTGGGGCAACACGGCGGCCTGCCCAGGGCATCCTTTATACTTCACCGCACTTGATTTTCCGCGCGCCCCGCGATTTCGTGAATTCTCGCCTTCCAATGCCCCCATGCTGACTCCTGCAGGCGTCGTCCGCGACGCAGACCTTTCTGCTGCCAACACCTTGCGCCTGCCGGCGCGGGCGGGCTGCTTCGTTTCTGTCGCCGATCCTGCGCAATTGCCGGTGCTACGCGCATGGAGCGCGCAGCAGGGTTTGCGGCGCTTTGTTCTCGGCGGCGGAAGCAATCTCGTGCTGACCGGCGATTTCGACGGGCTGGTGCTGCATGTCGCCATTCCCGGCAAGGCGCTGGCGGGCGAAGACGGGGAAGCGTGGTACGTTCGCGCTGGCGCAGGGGAATGCTGGAATGAATTTGTCCTCTGGACGCTTGCCCAAGGCTGGCCGGGACTCGAAAACCTGGTTGGGATTCCGGGCAGCGCCGGCGCCGCGCCGATCCAGAATATCGGCGCTTACGGCCTCGAAGTGGCAGAACGCTTTGCCTGGCTCGAAGCTTTCGACATGGGGCGCGGCGAAACGCTGCGCTTTGATCGCGACGCCTGCCGCTTCGATTATCGACACAGCGTCTTCAAGGAAAATGACGCGCACCGCGAGGGGCGCTTCGTCGTGACCTCCGTTGTCTTCCGCTTGCCCAGGCGCTGGCAGCCGGAGACGCGCTACGCCGATCTGGCGGCGGAACTCAGCCTCGAAGGCTCCCCTGCTCCCACCGCTGCCAGGATTGCCGCCGCCGTCGCCGCGCTGCGCCGCCGCAAATTGCCCGACCCGCAACATTTACCCAATGCCGGCAGTTTTTTTCAGAACCCGGTGGTCGATGCCGCCTTCGCCGCCGACCTCGCGCGCCGCTTTCCTGCCTTGCCGCGTTTCGAGCAGTCCGGCGGAAAGGTGAAGCTCGCCGCCGCCTGGCTGATCGAACACGCCGGCTGGAAAGGCCGCCGCCTCGGGCCCGTGGGGATGTACGAAAAACAGGCGCTGGTTCTGGTCAAGCACGGAGAAGCCAGGGGCGCAGACGTCCTGGCGCTGGCTGAAGCGGTCGCTGCGGCAGTGCGCCAGGATTTCGGCGTGGAATTGAGGCCGGAACCTGTTTACCTCTGATCGGGAAAGCGTAGATTTTCTAAATTAAAATCAAGAATTCGTGATTGAAAATCACTACAGTAGCGAATTATTATTTAAGTAATTTAGAAAATTGGGCGAGAGGATCTCCCACCGGCGCTTTCGCGCCACCTCCCTCGAAGAGGGAAGTTTGAGAAGCTTCTCAGATGCTGAAGTGCGAGATGCGTTCCCGCAGGACTTGCGCGAGTTGTTTCAGGTCTGCCGCGCATTGCGCCGATTCGCTCGCAATCTGGCTGTTCTGGTCGGCCATCGTGGCGATTTGCTCGACGTTCCCGGAAATGCTGGAAATGGCCGAGGATTGTTCTGCGAGCGATTGTGAAATCTGGGCAATGGCTGCCGTGACCTGGCTGGCGCTCTGGCGGATGCCCGCGATGCTCCCGCCGGCCTGGCCTGCGTAGGAAACGCCTTCATCGACCTGCGATACGCCTGCTTCCATGCTGGCGACGGCATTGGCAGTGCCGTCGAGGATACGGCGGATCAGGGCGCTGATTTCCTGCGTGGAGTTTGAAGTGCGCTCGGCAAGTTTCCTGACTTCGTCGGCGACGACCGCAAAGCCGCGTCCCTGCTCGCCAGCGCGTGCCGCTTCGATTGCCGCATTCAGCGCCAGGAGATTGGTCTGCTCGGCGATTTCGCGGATTACGTTGACGATCGTCGAAATCGCCTGCGATTCCTGCCCAAGGGTGCTGACGACGCCGGAAGCGGCGCGCACGGTGTCGGCAATGCGTTCCATGCTGTCCGTGGCGTGCTGGACGACCACGGCGCCTTCGCTGGAGATGCGGTCGGAATCCAGCGAAATCCGGTTCGCCTGCTGGGCGTTCTCGGAGACATGGACGAGGTTTGCGTTCATTTCCTCGATGCTGGAAGCCATCGTCGAGGCGGAATCGCTTTGCCGCGAGGATTGTCCGGCAACTTCGTTGGCGGTGCTGACCAGCCGCTCTGCATTCCCGGCGAGTTGTTGCGCAGCGTTCTGTATGTCGGCGAGCGCAGAACGCATCTTGCCGGCCATGAGGTTGGTCGCTGCCAGCAGGCGCCCTACCTCGTCGCTGCCGCGTTCGGGAATGGCGATCGTCAATTGGCCCTCGGCGATCTGTTCGACGGCAAGGACGGCTTCCGTCAGCGGGCGGGCGACCCAATGCCGCGAAGTGAAGAAAACGACGAAGAAAAGCAGCGCGCACAGCACGATGGCGCCAACGATCAGGGGATTGCGCACGCGCGCGGATTCTCCGGCAATGTCCTGGTAATGGAGGCAGGAGACGATGATCCAGTTCCATTTCGGAATGGTGTCGAATACCGCGATTTTCTCGTTTGCCGCCGCCTCGCCTGGATCGGTCGACCGGTACGACAGCACGCCGCTTTTCTGCTCGACGATGGCATGGATATAGGCAAAGCCGTTGTCATCCTTCTCGTCGTAGAGATTCTTTCCTTCGAGCGTTGGGTGCACGACCATCGTCCCCGGAGTTTTCCCGGCATCGAGAACATACATATAACCGCTATTGCCGAATTTGATTTCGCGAATTTTCTGCCGCAACGCGGCCAGTTCGGAAGTGAAATCCAGGCCGACGAAAAGCGCGCCGACGACAGTGCCGGAGGCATCCCGCACCGGCAGGTAGTAGGTCATGTAATCGTGCTTGAAAAGCGTCGCCTTGCCGGTGAAAGCTTTGTTCGTCAGCAGCGCAGCGCGCGCCGGGTGGTCGCGGTCAAGCTTGGTGCCGATGGCCCGGTCGCCGTTTTCCTTTTTCAGCGAGGTGGTAACCCGGACAAAATCGTCGCCGTCGCGCGCAAAGACAGTGGCCACCGCCCCGCTCGTCGCCGTGAAGCGGTCGACGATCGCGAAATTCAGATTCAGTACTTCACTGCCTGCCTTGAGTACAGGCGTCTGTGTGCCGGCAACATTCACATGCCGTGCCGTGTCGATCGCATAGTCGGAGGGCAAGGACTCCTTCAGGATATTGCCCATGCGGTCGATGTTTTTCTCCAGCGACTCGTTATAGACCTGGATCATGTTCAGGGTCTGGCGGTTGATCTGCTGTACCGTCCTGGTGTCGCCTTCGGCCATGATCTCCGCCATCCACGAGGTCAACCAGGTAATCGAGATGACGAACAACACGGCGAGCGCGATGGACTGGACAACGTTGAGTTTTGCCGCGATGGACCAATTACCGAAGGAAGTTTTGGATGTCATGGTATTGCCTCCCTTGAGGTGATGCCCTGAACGATCCGGGCTTTCCGTGAAATTCAAGCATAACGGTATGATCGGGAATCAGTCCAGTCAAGCTTTTTCGGAGCGATGCTGCGCGGTTTTGGCCCTTATCGGCAAAACCCCTCCGCATTGCGCGGCCGCGTGAATCCATAAAACGCAAGGCGCCGGAGTTTCTTCAATCTCCGGCGCCTTGCCTATCCAAGCGGGGATTCGGATCAGGCCGAAAGGATCTTGATCTGCGTAACGAGATCGCCCACCGCCTGCTGCGCGCTGCCGTAATACATGCGGGTATTTTCGCAGTAGAACAGCGCGTTTTCGATTCCCGAGTACCCTGCGCCCTTGCCGCGCTTGATGACGATCACGTTGCGCGCCTGGTCGGCGTTGAGAATCGGCATCCCATAGATCGGACTCGATTTGTCGGTGCGGGCGACCGGATTCACCACATCGTTTGCGCCGATCACGAGGGCCACATCGGTTTGCGCAAACTCGGCGTTGATTTCCTCAAGGTCGGAAATCTTGTCGTAAGGCACGCCCGCCTCGGCGAGAAGCACATTCATGTGGCCCGGCATCCGGCCCGCAACCGGGTGAATCGCGAACTTGACCTCGACCCCGATTTCCTCGAGCAACTCGGCCATTTCCCAGACCTTGTGCTGCGCCTGCGCAACCGCCATTCCGTAGCCGGGCACAACAATCACCTTTTGCGCATAGCGCATCATCGCCGCGACATCGAGCGCCGAGGCTTCCTTCATCGTGCCGGTGACGCCGGAATCGCCGCCCTGCGCCTCGCCGGTAATCGGCGTGAAGAGGATGTTGCTGATCGGGCGGTTCATCGCCTTGGCCATCAACTGCGTGAGCAGGGTGCCGGCTGCGCCGACGACGATGCCGGCAATGATCAGCGCCGGATTGCCGAGCACGAAGCCCTCGAAGCCGACGGCCAGGCCAGTGAAGGCGTTGAAGAGCGAAATCACGACCGGCATGTCCGCGCCGCCAATCGGCGTCGTGACGATGACGCCGAGCACGAGCGAGGCGACGAAAAAGGCGATCAGCATCCACGCCGCCGGTTGCGGCAGGACAATGATGGCCGCGCCGAGCGCGATGGCGAGAACCAGCATGATCACGTTGACCGCGTTTTGCGCCGGCAGCCGGAACGCCTTGTTCATCAGACCCTGGAGCTTGGCAAAGGCGATGCACGAGCCGGAGAACGATACCGCGCCGATGAACGCGCCCAGGGCGGCAAGCGTCAGCACGAGCGGTTCGAGCTTGGCGCCCTGCGCGAACATCCGCGCGAATTCGAGCGCCGCGATGGCCGCCGCCGCGCCGCCGCCCATGCCGTTGTAGATCGCGACCATTTGCGGCATGTCGGTCATTTTCACCCGTTTTCCGGAAATCCAGGCCGCTCCGCCGCCGATGGCGATGGCGACGATCATCAGCAGGTAGTTGTGCATTTCCGGCGTGGCAAAGGTCACCAGCGTCGCCAGCAGCATGCCCGCGCCAGCCCAGACGATGCCCTTGAGCGCCGTGACCGGCGAGCTCATGCGCTTCAAGCCGAGAATGAAGAGAACAGCGGCAATGAAATAGGCCGCGTCGATGATGAGGATCGCGTTGTTCATGCCTTGCCCGCCTTTCCTTTGTCGCCGGTCTTGAACATCGCCAGCATGCGTTCGGTAACAACGTAACCACCGGCAGCATTGGCTGCGCCGAGCAGCACGGCGACGAAGCCGATGGCCTGTTCCAGCGGCCCCTGCGCATTGCCGAGCGCGACCATTGCGCCGACCAGCACGACGCCGTGGACAAAGTTGGAACCGGACATCAGCGGCGTATGCAGAATCACCGGCACGCGCGAGATCACCTCGTAGCCCGTAAATGCTGAAAGCATGAATATGTATAGTGCGGCAATACCTTCCATGAGTATCCCTTCCTCAGTGAGGTGTTATAGACCCAGGATCCTTTTCACGCCTTCGTGGCGGACTTCGCCCGCATGCGTGAGACAGGCCCCAGCGATGATTTCGTCTTCCCAGTCCGGATTCCATTCGCCGTCGCGAATGCAGGGCGAAAGGAAGTTGAAGAGGTTTTTGGCATACATCTCGGAAGCATGCACCGGCATCCGGGAAGGCAGGTGGTTCGGGCCGATCAGCATGACCCCTCCAAGATTCTGCGTTTGCCCGGCAATGGCGCCCTCGACGTTGCCGCCGCTTTCGGCGGCCATGTCCACAATCACCGCGCCCGGCTTCATCGCGCTGCGCATCGCCGCGCTCACGATGCGCGGTGCGGCGCGGCCGGGAATCGCTGCCGTCGTGATCAGCACATCCATGCGCGCAATCGTGCGGGCCAGCGCTTCTTCCTGCTGCTTTTTTTCCTCGTCGGTCAGGTCGCGCGCATAGCCGCCCGCGCCGGCAGCAGAAACGCCGGTATCGACAAAGCGCGCGCCGAGCGATTCAACCTGTTCGCGCGTTTCCGGACGCACATCGTAAGCGAATACTTGCGCACCGAGGCGCTTGGCCGTCGCAATGGTCTGCAAACCGGCAACGCCTGCGCCGATCACCAGAACCTGCGCCGGACGCAAGGTGCCTGCGGCGTAGGTGAGAAGCGGAAAGAATTTCGGGCTGTGATCCGCAGCGATCAAGGCGCAGAGATAACCCGATACGGTGGCTTGCGAAGAGAGCGCGTCCATCGACTGGGCACGCGAAATCCTCGGGATCAATTCGAGCGCGAAACTGGTGATCCTGCGTTCGTTCAGAAGCTTCAGGCGCTCCGGATCCGCGTAGGGTTCGAGCAAGCCCGCGACGACGCTTCCTTCCGGCAAGGCTGCGATTTCCTCGCGCGTCGGCGGCGCTACCTTCAGCAATAGCTTGATCTTTCCGAATATTTCCGTGGCATTGCCGGCAAAGCTGACGCCTTCTGCGGAAAAATCGTCGTCACGATAAAAGCAGGGTTCTCCGGCGCCGCGCTCGATGCAAAACTGCACGCCGAGCGCCTGGAATTTTTTGACCACCTCGGGAATTGCCGCAATCCGGCGTTCGCCCGGCGCGGTTTCCCTGATCAGTCCGATATGTAACGGCATGACGCTCCCTTTCTACGGAATGCCTGTTGATCCATGAATTTTCGCGCTCCCGATGCTGCCCGTATCAAAGGTACGCCGGAGCGCGAGCATGGCAGTGTACCCATTTTTGCAGCGAGGGGCGATTGTATATCGCATTTGAGGCCCGACGGAATTTCCCTGGCGCAGGACAGGGAAGCATCGCATGAATGCTCGCGATGAATCCAGGGCCGCCCGCTGGAAAAACCGCAAGCTCAAATTCCGGGCATGGGGCCGGGCCAGCGCAGATGGACGCGATGAGTTGCCGCCAGCGCCGCCAGATCGGCTTCGGTGTCGATGTCGAGTGTGCAGCGAGGGTGCGTCACCGGCAAGCCTTGCACCTGCGCAGGATGGGCACGCCGCCAGTCCCGCACGCCCACGGATACAGGCTGCCGCTCCAGCCAGTCCCGCAGCGCGAGCCCGAACACCAGCGGATGCCCCGGCTTTCCCTGATATGTGGGCACCACCAGTTCAATACCCGGAGCGCGTGAATACCAGGCGCGCAACACCGCGTCGACGTCCTCGACTTGCAAGAGCGGCTGGTCTGCCAGCAGAACCATCACGGCGGCTGTTTCAGTCCCAAGCCGCGCCAACGCGCAGCGCAGCGATGCGCCTGTGCCGGTCTCCGGCGCGGGATTGCACACCCATTCGAGCCGGACACGCGCCGGCAGGCGCTCCTGTGCCTCGCGCAACACTGGCTCGAAGGCCGCAGCGTGGCGCCCCAGCACGACCACAATGCGGCGCAGCCCCGCGCAGGCCAGCAGATCGACCTGACGCGCCACCAGCGGCTGCCCCTCGCGTTCAAG
>WQZF01000055.1 GCA_009780885.1 Betaproteobacteria bacterium
CCACTTGCTTGCGCCGTTCGTGCAGTTGCTCCAGTGTCGAATATCTTGCGTCGTCTTTTTCCATCTCCACCACATGGGGATCAATCCAAATATTTCAAGTATTATCGTGCCGAGTCAATAGGCGCTGATAGAAATCTTCGGCCCCCCCGTGCTCCTTGACAAGACGCTCCCAAGTGACTATCTTGGCAGGTGTCCGGGATGAAACGGGTGACGGGATTGAAGCCCCTAAAGCCGCCGGGGTGGGTGCCAAGGTTCTTACCTTGGCACTAATGCCTTCTGGGGGAGCCTTTTGCATCGCAACTGCGGGAAGTCCATCGCGCGCATACAGTTTCTCCGTGCCGTGGTATACATGCCACAACTTTGCATTCAGCCTATCCCGGGAGGTTCCGGTTGCATCCGCTTCCAGGGGATAAACCGTATTCAGGCTCCCGTCTCGTTCAAAGGCGGCGATAAGGTGCTCACCCTTTACTTTCATGGGAAGCACCACATTCCAGGATTCACGTTCCGCGTTCCAGAAAGCGTACTCTGCACGCGAAACAAGACGCGGGAGCTCTCCCCAAACCATATTTGGTACGTTTGGATGCTCGCCGATAATGCTAGACAGTCGTTTGCTTGAAAAACGAAGCCCGTCCAGCTGGGGATCCAATGTACGTAATACGGTCGGTACGCCAAGGCGCAGTTCAAAAGTGGAAGCTTTAGCGTTCCCAAACCTTTCTTGCGCGTGCTGTGCCGCTTTGCGCGCTGCCCCAAGTACACCCTTCCACCGCTCCATCGCATCGGGAAGCTTTGTGTACGTTTCCTGCAAAAATCCTTCTCGCCCCTTCGTATCCGTGACGTACAACGGATGCTTCGCCCACAGCGCATCAACCGTCGTCCCCAGGCGCTTCGCCAGCGTGTGATAGTAGGTGTCGATCAGCGTGGCGTAGGAAGCATGCTCTTCTTCGTCCCACCGGCCAATCTTGTGCAGGCTCTGGTATATCGTCCTGCCAACTTTCGACATCCCATCCCACAGCGTTCTTGCGGCTTCCTCTTTCGGCGGAGGCGCTTCTTGTTCCGGAACGACTTCGGTACGCTGCGCAGCAGCAGCCTCCGCATTCGCCCGCTCCTGTTTCGCCCGTTCGCTCTCCGCCAGTGCCAGCTTCGCACGGTTGGCAATTGCATCGTTGCCAAGGCTCTGGGGTTCGGTCGGTTCGGATCGTCGATCCTGTGGCGATTGTGTGGGTTCCTGCGGGGGTGCTTCTTCCGCTGGGCGATCCAGGGCCGCACGCACCCCATCCGGATCGCCCAGCGCCTGCACTTGTGAGGCGTCTTCGTTGTTCAGGACGCTATCCCGAGCTTCCTGCTCTTGCGCGGCCAGTACCTCTTCGCGGAGGGCCTGCTCTTGCGCTGCTACCTCGCGCCAGTCGCGCACCCGACTATCCATCGCATCCGATTCAGCTTCGATGTCCGCACCGCGCCGTAATGCCGCAGGGAGGTCGGGCCGCGCGTTGTAGTCGGCCAGGTTCATCGCCAGGTGATCCCCCGGCGGCGTCAAGTCGCGCCCTTCCATGTTCGCCGGAGCATTCTGCATTTCCGCTTCGCCGCGTACATAGCTCGGATCGATCTCGTTCCAGCGCGCCATCGCTTCTTCACGCGGAACGCCGTGGCGTAGCCCGCCCACGCTGCCCATCAAGCCACCAAGCACCCCGCCCATCGCATCCGCCTTCGAGGATGCGCTGGCGGCCTTCTTCGCTGAACGGATCAACCCCGGCAGCCTCAGCTTGCAGCCCCGCCTGGAAAGCGTTCTGAGCGGCGCCGGTTAGCCCCGTCTCCGCGCTGCTCGCGGCAACCCGGCCCAGCAGCGCCCGCGTCCCCGGGCCTTGCAGTCCACGACCACCACGCGCCAGATAGCCGGGCAAGCCGAACATGTTGGCTGCCGCACGGCATCTTGTTTCTACGTCCGAAGCCGGACGAGTTCAGTGAAATCTACCTTCCCAACGGTACGTGGTGGGGCCTTGACGCGTTCATGGATTTTTTCTATCACCTGCTTGTTTGAATCAATCCAGTCGCAAGGCAAGGTTTTCTGCGGTCTCGTTGTAGTAGACCAGCAACTGCTTCAAATCCTTGTGTCCGATCGCGCGCGCCAGCGCCAGCACATCCAGCTTTCTGGAGAGCCGCGTGATGGCCTCGTGCCGCGTATCGTGGAAGTGTAAGTCTTCGATAGCCGCCTTTTTCTTGGCCTCCCGGAAGTTGGCATCCAGAGATGCTGCCGTGCCGACGCTGAACCAGGTTTCATCCAAGGCAGGGAGCTGCTTCAGGATTCGCACTGCTTCCGAAGATAAAGGCACATCCCGTCGCGCGGCGCGCGTCTTTCCTGCACCTACCTCAGTACCGCGCACCTTGGCGACGCGCTGCACCAGATCAACATCGGATCGGCGCAGGGTACGGATTTCTCCGGCGCGCATGGCAGTCTCGATGGCAAACAGAAACAAGGCTCCGATGCGGGAGTTCTTCGTCTTCAGCGCGCCGTCGGGGGTGTATCCCAAAACATACAGCAAGCGCTCGATCTCTTCCTTGGTAATGCGCCGGTCCCGCGCTTCGGGCTCCGGCGGGCGGCTTACTTCTTCCAGTGGATTTTTTTGCAGGACGCGCCACTCCTTGATGGCATGCGTGCAAACGGAAGACAAGAAGCCAAGTTCCCGGATTACCGTGGCGGGGGAGACTTCTTTCAGGCGCTGGTCCCGCCACTTGATGAAATCAATGGGTGCAATTTTTGTCAGTGATATGCCGGAAAACGGCGCTTGCAGCCACTGACGAATAAGGATCCCCTCCATCCGGCGGCCCGTTCGATCCGGAAGTATGGTGTCCCGGTATCGTTCCAGCAGGGCGCCGAACAGAATATCAGGCACGCGCCCCTCTCCGCCGGCGCGGATCTCTGACTCACGCGCTGCTGCCCAGGTAATGGCATCGACTTTTTTTGCAAAAGACTTGGACTCAACGATGCCGCGCATCCGAATTTGTACGCGCCAGGTACTTCCTCGCTTTGAAATGGACCCCACGTTGGTGCACTCCTTGGTGCAAATCTGGTGCACTGAAGTGTAGCAAAAGGGGTAAAAACGGGGTAAAAAGTGCACCAACTATTTTTTGTGTTCCCTGCAACCCCGCGTGGTTATTGGTTTTCTGGGGGGGACGAGTTAGGGGGTTTGGCTCCGGCGGCTGGGATCGAACCAGCGACACGTGGATTAACAGTCCACTGCTCTACCGACTGAGCTACACCGGAACGGAACCAAAAGAAGGCGCAATTATACTGAGCTTTCCCGAATCTGCAAATTTTTGTTATTGCTCACGAAAATCGTCCGCCTCAAAAATAGCGCATGCTGCAAAAACCCCATACCTCCAAGAAAAATTGACAAAAAACGTCAGTTTTATCACAACAAAAAATTGACTTAAGGGGATGATTTTAAATATAATTAATGGTTTGGCATAAAACTTGCTTAAGAACAAAACCCTGCAACGCGCATCCTCATAAGGCACTCGCTTCCCGGCAATGGATCCAAATCTGATTTACGTCAAAACCGCCGCAGGAGAGGCGGCATTACAGAACCGCCTCCTGTTGCGGCGTCAGGATATGCGCGCCGTTCTGATCATGATCGACGGAAAGACCACCGTCTCGCACCTCCTCTACAGAATCGGGCACATGTACCCGGTCGAAGTCGTGTTGATGCGGCTCGAGGCCGATGGGCTCATTCAGACATTACTGGCAGCGGATTCGATTTGGGCGCATGCCGATGAGGTTGCGGAGGAAATCCGCTCGCTGGTCGCGCGTCATCCACAGCATCCGGAAGCAACGCCTCCGACCGCGTTGAAAAACGATTCCGATGTCAGCACCGTCCATTTCCCGGTAAAGAAGCCGGAAGACATTCCCAGGCGCACTTCCAAGCGGCGGCACAGAAAGAGCAAATCCCCTTCGCCCCTGGAATCCTTTCTGCATTTTTTACGGCGTGCGCTCCTGCAACCGATCAGCGGCCGGCCCGATTCCCTCCCTCGCGAGCCGCTCGAGCCACGCACCGCGATACGTCGCCTTGCGCGTTATTTCCTCGCCTTGCCCGTGCTCCTGCTTTTCATTGTGGCGGCCCTTTTCCTCTACAACGCGCAGACCGAAAGATTCGAAAGCGCCCTGGGCAGCGCCCTGCAGCAGCCGGTACATATAGACAATGTCAGCCTGAAACTGCTTCCGAGACTGCATTTCTCGCTCGATACGGTCCGGATTGGAGATCATCTCAAGGTAGACCATATCCGGTTTGCCCCCGAAATCCTGCCATTGCTCATATTCCAGTTGAAATCCTCCGATCTGGCGCTCGAAGGGCTGGCACTGAATTACGACAACCTTCCCGGTTTTGCTGCGGTATTGAGCAATTTGAACCACAGTGGAGAAATGGGGTCAAAACTGGAACTTTCGCGTGTCTCGGTGAATTTTTCTGCGCTCTCGCTCAGCGATCTGGAAGGCAACGCTCTGTCTTCTTCCGATAACGATACGTTGTTGGCCACACTCGGCAGCGAAAAACTGAATCTCAAATTTTCCCTGCTTTCCAACAAGGGCAACAACATCATCGAATTTTCCGGCACCCCCCTCAAAACTCCCGATTTTCCATATCGCATCGAATCCCTTTCGTTCAAAGGGAGTTTTCATCCTGACAGCATCAACTTCGACAACATCCGTATTGCCACGTCCGACGGCATTCTGGAAGGGAATCTGAAAGTTCCCAAGGGTGCGGATCCAGAGCTTTCCGGTCAAATCAAATTCAAGGAAATCCGCGTGGAAAAATTCGCAAGGGTTTTTGGTTATCCCAATCTCTTTGAAGGAGCCGCTTCCGGGGATTTCTCATTTACGACTTCAGGGAAAGACTGGAAAGCCTTGTTCGACAATCTGTCGGCTTCGGGGCGTTTCGAGTGGCCGCAGGGAAGGCTGGAAAAATTCGACTTCGGCGCAGTTCCCCGCAACAGAAGCGATGTCATCATGTCGGGGATTCCAACCCGTTTCTCGCGAATGAGCGGAGGATTCCAGGCCGGCGCGCAGGGAATGCACCTGAAAAACATCCTTCTTTCTTCCGGCCCGATTTCCGTGGAAGGGAATATGGACATTGGCAAGGGCGGAGCGGTAGATGGCAAGCTCTCCGTCTCCTTGCATGTCATCGAGCAAAATATCATCGACATTCCTGTGTCATTATCCGGAACACTCGCCAAGCCGCTGATTCACAGGGACAGATAGCGGCCCTGCCTCCTCTTTCCTTTCTATCTTTCATACACCGGCCTCATCGCATAATGCAGAATCAGTCAATTCAAAAGCTCCCTGCAACGATGCTTGCATCAAACAGGTCAAAGCGGTAAAATCGCGCCCTTTCTCTCCACCCTCAATTTCACTTTTTCAGGATCAAACACTCATGGCCAATAGTGCACAAGCACGCAAACGCGCCCGCCAAGCCACTCAGCGCCGCGCCCGCAACGCCAGTATGCGTTCGACGCTGCGCACGGCGATCAAGCGGGTTCGCAAGGCAATTCTTGCGGGCGACAAAACGGCGGCGCAAGCGATTTTCCGCCAATCCGAGTCGGTCATCGACCATATCGCCGACAAGAACATCATTCACAAAAACAAGGCCGCGCGTCACAAGAGCCGCCTCTCCGCGCAAATCAAGGCAATGTCCGGACAAGCGGCAAGCGCAGCCTGACCCGGCTGCATCACTTCGCCGGAATCGAAAAAACGGCGACGGAAACAGCGCACTGAAGCTGTTTCCGTCGCCGTTTTTTCGTCTTCTTATCCGATAGCGCAAAGTCCTTCGACGATTTGCAATTCGTTGTCGCACGCGAAATTGCGCAGAAAATTGTAGGCCATCGGTTCGATTTCCATCAGGCTGCCATCCACAAACACCGCTTTTTGTCCATCGAAATCAGCCGGGCTGACATAAGGGGAATATTTCATTTTCTTTTCCGCCCCAAAAACGGATAGCACACCACAGAGCCGCTCGGCCCAATCACTCGGGCGAAAGCGTTGCCCGTCGCGCGTCAAGCCGACGATAATGAAAGTCAGGGACAATTCTTCCGGATGTGCTCTTGAATTTGTCATGAAAATGGCGCCGGGGACACAATCTGTTCGGAACAACTCCAACTCTGATTGATTCCTGCATTTTCCTTCCCCCTCTGAACACCCCGGGGCAGGAAAGGAAGCGACACCGGAAAAGCATGTGCCCCTTCTTCCGAAGTCTAACAGAGAAGCCGCCTCCCCGGTTTGCGCCATACGATGCGAAATGAAAAACACGCATCCATATGCAGGGTTGTTTTGTATTTGCCCTGATTTCTGCTGTAATGTGCGCCTGAACACCGCAGCCTGCCCTGCCCCACCCCCCCTCTGAACGCGCGTTTGCCTCAAAGCCAACAAAAGTATTTCCCTGGCGGCTTTCGGGTCGCCGTTTCCATTTATTATTGCCGCTTCACGAATGATTGCCGTTTCAGGAAAGGTTTTCCCATGTCGCACCTGATGAACAACTACGCCCGTCTTCCTGTGACGTTCAGCCACGGCGAAGCGAATTGGCTGGTCGATACCGAGGGCAGACGTTACCTCGATGCGCTTTCGGGGATCGCGGTCAATACGCTTGGACACAACCACCCCGCCCTGGTGCGCGCAATCTCCGAACAGGCGACGCGCATGCTGCACGTCTCGAACATTTACCGTATCCGCGAACAGGAACTGCTCTCCGACCGCCTTGCCGCGCTCTCCGGGATGAGCGAAGTCTTTTTCTGCAATTCCGGGTGCGAGGCAAACGAGGCCGCCATCAAGCTCGCCCGGTTTTACGGCCACCAGCGCGGCATCGAAACGCCAGCGATCATCGTCATGGAGCATGCCTTTCACGGTCGCACGCTGGCCACGCTGTCGGCTACAGGCAACCGCAAGACGCAGGCTGGATTCGAGCCGCTCGTACCGGGTTTCATCCGCGTCCCTTATAACGACCTCAACGCCATCCGCGCGGTTGCGGCACGCAACCGGGACATCGTCGCCGTGATGCTGGAAATCGTTCAGGGTGAAGGCGGCATCCATCTTGCCTCGATCGAATATCAGCGCGAATTGCGCGCGCTGTGTGACCAGGAAGGCTGGCTGATGATCTGCGACGAAGTCCAGTGCGGCATGGCGCGCACTGGAAAATGGTTCGGATTCCAGCATTCCGGGGTTCTTCCCGACATCATCACGCTGGCCAAGGGATTGGCTTCCGGCGTCCCGATCGGGGCTTGCCTGACGGCAAAGGCCGCAGCGGGTTTATTCGGGCCAGGCAACCACGGATCGACTTTCGGCGGCAATCCCCTGGCTTGCACGGCGGCCCTGACGACACTGGAGACGATAGAAAAGGATGGATTGATGTTCAATGCCGAAAAAATCGGCGCTTATCTGAAACAACGTTTTGCGGAAGCCTTTGCCGGCCTTGCCGGCGTCGTCGAAATCCGAGGACAGGGGTTGATGCTCGGCATCGAGCTTGATCGCCCCTGCGGCGAATTGCTCTCCGAGGCGCTCCACGCCGGGTTGCTGATCAGCGTCACCTCCGGATGCGTCATTCGCCTTTTGCCCGCGTTGACCTTCAGCGTCGACGAAGCCGACGAGTTGGTGCGCCGGATTGTGCCACTGGTGCGGGATTTTCTCGCAGGGAAAGCGGCCCGGGGCACTGCGGGAGGAAACGCATGAGTCGGAAATTGGCCCATTTTTTGCAATTCAAGGATTTTTCGCAGGAAGAATTCGATTATCTTTTCGCGCGCACGCGATGGATCAAGAACCAGTTCAAATCCTACAAACAGCACTGGCCGCTTTCCGACCGCACGCTGGTGATGATTTTTGAAAAGGCCAGCACGCGCACCCGCCTTTCCTTCGAGGCCGGAATGCACCAACTGGGCGGTTCGGCCATTTATCTCAACACGCGCGACTCGCAACTGGGGCGCGGCGAGTCTGTCGAAGACGCGGCGAAAGTCATTTCGCGCATGAGCGACGTAGTCATGATGCGCACCTTCGAGCAGGACACCATCGAGCGTTTTGCCGCCCATTCGCATGTGCCGGTCATCAATGGCCTGACGAACGAATACCACCCCTGCCAGATCATGGCCGACATTTACACCTGGATCGAACGCCACGGCTCGATCCAGGGCAGGACAGTGGCCTGGATCGGCGACTCGAACAATGTCTGCAACACCTGGCTGCAAGCCGCCGAAGTGCTCGATTTCAATGTCCATGTTTCCACCCCGCCCGGCTATGAAGTCGAGCCGGAGCGCGCCGGGCTTTACGGCACCGGACACTTCGAGCAATTCACCGACCCGATGGAAGCCGCAAGGGGCGCGGACATCGTGACCACCGACGTATGGACCTCGATGGGATTTGAAGCCGAAAACGCCGAACGGATGCGCGCCTTCGCCGATTTCCAGGTCGATGCCGAAATGATGCGCATCGCCGCGCCGGATGCCGTATTCATGCACTGCCTGCCCGCGCATCGCGGCGAGGAAGTCACCGCGGAAGTCATCGACGGCCCGCAAAGCGTCGTCTGGGACGAAGCGGAAAACCGGCTGCACGCGCAAAAGGCGCTGCTCGAATACCTGCTCATCGGCCGCTGCCCGATGTAGATTTTTTTAGCGATTGTTTTTTCAGGAAACCCAAGGATCATGTCAGACATCAAAAAAGTAGTGCTCGCCTATTCCGGCGGACTGGATACCTCCGTCATTCTCAAATGGTTGCAGGACAATTACCGTTGTGAAGTCGTCACCTTCACCGCCGATCTGGGCCAGGGCGAGGAACTGGAACCGGCGCGGACCAAGGCGCTGCAATTCGGCATCAAACCGGAAAACATCTTCATCGACGACCTGCGGGAAGAATTCGTGCGCGATTTCGTTTTCCCGATGTTCCGCTGCAACACGATCTACGAAGGCGAATACCTGCTCGGCACCTCGATCGCGCGTCCGCTGATTGCCAAGCGGCTCGTCGACATCGCCAACCAGACCGGGGCCGACGCGATTTCCCACGGCGCCACCGGCAAGGGGAACGACCAGGTGCGTTTCGAGCTTGGCGCCTATGCGCTGAAACCGGGCGTCAAGGTCATTGCGCCCTGGCGCGAATGGGATCTGCTTTCGCGCGAAAAACTGCTCGCCTACGCCGAAAGGCACGGCATCCCCGTCGAAATGAAGCACAAGGCGGGCGGCTCGCCCTATTCGATGGATGCCAACCTGCTGCACATCAGCTACGAAGGCCGTCATCTGGAAGACCCCGGCGCCGAGGCCGAAGAAGAAATGTGGCGCTGGACCGTTTCGCCGGAAGCCGCGCCGGATCAACCCGAATATCTCGATCTCGAATTCGCCGCAGGCGACCTCGTCGCGATCAACGGCACGCGGATGAAAGCGCACGAACTGCTGGCAAGGCTCAACGAACTCGGCGGCAAGCACGGCATCGGACGCCTCGACCTGGTGGAAAACCGCTACGTCGGCATGAAATCGCGCGGCTGCTACGAAACGCCGGGCGGCACGATCCTGCTGACCGCGCACCGCGCCATCGAATCGATCACCCTCGACCGCGAAGTGGCGCATCTCAAGGACGACCTGATGCCGCGCTACGCCAGCCTTGTCTACAACGGCTACTGGTGGTCTCCGGAGCGCCGCGCCCTGCAAGTGCTGATCGACCACACCCAGCAATGCGTCAACGGCTGGGTGCGCCTCAAGCTCTACAAGGGCAACGTCATTCTGGCCGCGCGCGATTCCAAAACCGATTCGCTGTTCGACCCGACCATCGCCACCTTTGAAGACGACGCTGGCGCCTACGACCAAAAGGACGCTGGCGGCTTCATCAAGCTCAACGCCCTGCGCCTGCGCATCGGCGCGAAACTGGCGCAACGGCGCAAATAAAATTTTCAGATCAGGAACCCTGCAATGCCCTCTTTCGATTTCACATCCGAAGCCGACATGGAAGCCTTGAAAAACGCGATCGACGTGACGCGCCGCGCCATCGAGAACCGCTACGATTTCAAGGACACCAGCGCCCAGACCGAATTCAACGACAAGGACAAGATCATCGCCATCTACGGAGATTCCGATTTTCAACTGAACCAGATCAAGGACCTGCTTTTCCCCGCAATGGAAAAAAAGGAAAAGGAAAGCACCAAACGGCTCGACGCGCAGCCGGTGCAGAAAATTTCCGGCAACAAGGTGAAGCAGGAATTGAAAATCAAGGTGGGGATCGAAACCGAACTGGCGAAAAAAATCGTCAAGATGATCAAGGATTCAAAACTCAAGGTCCAGGCGACGATCCAGGGAGACGCGGTGCGCGTCTCCGGCGCGAAACGCGACGAGTTGCAGGCGTGCATCACGCTGGTGACGAAAACGATTACCGACTTTCCGATCCGGGCCGGGAATTTTCGGGACTAGGCTTGCGGGCTTCCTGCGGAGATTCCATGATCGGCATCTTCGATAGCGGACTGGGCGGATTGTCCGTCCTCGCGGCAGTTGCCCGCGTGCTGCCGCTTGCCGATCTCATCTACATCGCCGACACCGCCCATGTGCCCTATGGCGGCAAATCCGAAAGCTTTATCCGCGAGCGTGTAAGCTGCATCGGCGACTATCTCGCGCAGCGCGGCTGCCGGATCGTCATCGTCGCCTGCAACACCGCCACCGCCGCCGCCATTGAAGCATTGCGCGAAGCGCACCCCGGCATCGCCGTGATCGGCATCGAACCGGGAATCAAGCCGGCGGCACAAACCAGCGCCAGTGGAAAGATCGCGGTTTTGGCAACGGAATCGACCGCGCGCAGCGCGCGCCTGATCCGCCTCATCGCCACCCACGCCTCCGAAACCATCGTCTATATCGAAACCTGTCCCGACTGGGCCACCCGCATCGAAGCCCTGCATCTCGACTCGCCCGAATTCGCCTCCGAAATCGCCGCGAAGATCGAGCCGCTGCTTGCCGCCGGAGTCGATCGCATCGTGCTCGGCTGCACGCATTATTCCTTTCTCGCGCCGAGAATCGCCCCCCTGCTGAGTGGCCGGGCGGCGCTGATCGACGTGACCGAACCCGTCGCGCGCCGCGCGCTGCAACTGGCAAAAGACCACGCCGCGCTTGAAGGAAAGGGTTTGCTGCACCTCTACGCCACCGCAACGCCGGAACGCCTTTCTGCTGCCCTCCCGGCGCTCGGCCTCGACTGGCTGCACCCCCGTCTCTCCGGCGCGGGTTCCCTGGTAGAAATCTGAAACTTTCCGCCCCCCGGCGCTTTTTTGGCGCTTCGGAATCCACATTATTTTCTAAATTAGACTAAAGAATTCATAGTCTAATACCACTACTGTAGCGGACTATTATTTAAGTAATTTAGAAAATTCAATCATGTAGGATGGGTAGAGCGTAGCGAAACCCATCGAAAATCTGGCTTGTAGCAATGATGGGTTTCGCTGTCGCTCTACCCATCCTACCCGCCCGTCACCTACCCACCCGTCATCGACATGAAACGCAGCACCTGCGGTTTTTCCGGGGCGGGGGTTTCGGGAGACGCGTAGCTGAACTCGTGGCCCTTCGGGCGCAGGCCCATGCTTTCGGTGATCGCCTGAAGCAAAAGCGTATCGCTTTCCTCGCCCTCCGGATGCGCGCGCAGGAGCGGCATCAGCGGCAGGGCTTCGTTCTGGCCGAGGCAGGGATGCAGTTCGCCACGGGCGGTGACGCGCACACGGTTGCAGGTCTCGCAGAAATTGTGACTCAAGGGAGAGATGAAGCCGATCCGGGTATTCGCGCCCGGAAGCCGCCAGTAGCGCGCCGGACCACCGCTCGTTTCGGACGAGGGAATCAACGGAAAATCCCTGCCAAGCAACGCCAGCGCCTCTTCGCCGCTCATATAGCTGCCGGGGCGGTCACGTCCGGTCTCTCCCAGCGGCATTTCCTCGATGAAGGTGATGTCGAGATCGTGGTAGAGCGCGTAATGCACCAGGGCCGCAAATTCGTCGTCATTGACGCCGCGCATCATCACCGTATTGAGCTTGACGCGCCGAAAACCGGCTACCCGCGCGGCGGCGATGCCGTCCAGTACCTGCCCGATCTCGCCGATCCGCGTAATCTCGCGGAAGCGTTCGGGCTTGAGGGTATCGAGACTGACGTTGACCCTTTTCACGCCGGCCTCAACCAGGGATTGCGCAAAGCGTTCGAGTTGGGATCCGTTGGTGGTCAGCACCAGTTCGGAAAGTCCGGGCAAGGCGGCGATTTCGCGCAGCAGCCAGGAAAGGTTGCGCCGCACCAGCGGCTCGCCGCCGGTGATGCGGATCTTGCTCACGCCCAGCCGGACGAAGACGCGCGCGATTCGCAAACATTCCTCAAGCGAAAGCACCTCCTCGCGCGGCAGGAAATTCATCTTCTCGCCCATGCAATAGGTGCAACGAAAATCGCAGCGATCGGTGACCGACAAGCGCAGATAGCTGACGCGCCGGCCATGACGATCAATTAAGTGGCTTGATGAAGAAATCGGCATCGGAAAAAAAGCTAGAATGAAAACGGCTGCTTTCCCTTGCAGCGCCCTTTGAAGGGCGGCGACAAGAGCACGGGAAGGCCCGAACAAAGCATGAACAACCGGCATTCCACGATCCATTATCGAAGGAATGTTTTTCAACTACAACCGAAAGGAATCAAAAGTGTACCCAACAAAAAACCTTGAACGCCGGATGCTGCCGAAAATTTTGTGTGCGGCAGGTTTCGTTGCCCTTGCTGTAGTGTCCGGAGCCGCCAGCGCCGATACGGCAGCCGCCAGCGCCGTGGCGCAGATCGAACCGACACAGGGAAACAAGGCAAAGGGTGTCGTCGAATTCACCCAGGAAGGCGACAAGATGCACATCGTCATCAAGCTTTCGGGGCTGACGCCGGGCCTGCATGGCTTCCATATCCATGAAAAGGGCGATTGCTCCGCTCCGGATGCGAGCAGCGCCGGCGGCCACTTCAACCCCTCTGGCGTGCAGCATGGCGACCCGATGCATGGCACGCATCACTTGGGCGACCTCTCGCAATTGACCGCCAACGCCGCTGGCGAAGTCCAACTCGAAGAGACGCTCCCGGGCATTACGCTCGGAACGGGCCCGAACAATATTGTCGGCCGCAGCCTGATCGTGCACGCGGGCCCGGACGATTACAAGGCACAACCCGCCGGAAATTCCGGCGCCCGCGTGGCATGCGGGGTCATCAAGGCGAAGTAGACGCAAAAATCTTGTGCAAAAAAAGCGGCGCCTGGCGCCGCTTTTTTTCTGGTCTCGCCCCAAGTCTCATTCGACAAAAGTGTTCTTTACCCGCTTCGAGCGCTGCATGTAAGTCACCCAGATCACCGTGTAGAAGAGCTGCTGGAACAACTGGCGCGTTACATCGCCGCTCTCCGCCGTATCCAGTAACCCTGCTGGCGCGAAACGAAAAAGGAAGGCATCGGCAACGCAGACAAAAAGCCCGAACAGCGTATAGCCGATGAAAAAACGGGGGAAGCGGCGCGATTTGGTGAAAAAGAGGTACAGGGAAAATCCGGCCAGCCCAGCCCATGCAAGATAGCCGATGATGGTGAATATGACATACGGCGTCTTCATGGCTCCCGGCGACCCCTGGGCCAGGTAAACGATGCCGAGAACCGCCAGCGGCAACATGATCACCGTCACGATCAGTCCGAATCCAACAAGAATCAGCCAACCGCCAAGACCTTTCAACTCGGCGTTTTCGGCGGTTTCAAGAGGACTTTGCGGCGGTTGGTAGGGATTTTGGGAGGCATCCATCATATTTATCCGAAGCTATTCGACGAAGGTGTTCCTTACCCGTTTCGAGCGCTGCATATAAGCGATCCAGATCACCGAATAGAGGAGTTGCTTGGCCAACGCGACGGCTCCGTTCACCGATGCTGCTGGTATAGCGCGGTAAACAAAGAAATTGCCGATGGCGAGAAGGAGCCCAAACAGCGCGTAGCCAATGAAAAAACGAGGGAAGCGGCGCGATTTGGTGAAAAAAAAGTAGAGCGAAACCCCGGCCAGCCCAGCCAGCCCCAAACTGCCGACAATTTCGAAGGCAAGCTGCGGCCTTGTGAAAGTCTCCAGCCCAGGTATCGGGAGATCCTGGGCAAAAAAGACAAGGAAGCCAACGCCCGCAAACAGGGAGCCCATCGTGGCTATCAATCCGAACGCGACGAGAATCAACCAGCCGCCCAGACCTTTCAACTCAGCGCCCTCCGCATCTTCGAGACGACTTTTTGGCGGCTGATAGGGATTTGTGCTCATGATTTTTTCACGATCCATACAATGAGTTACCGAAGAATGGATTCTGGATTGTACTCTTTCTCCCTTTGAGCCCGACCTTCCTTCACGATCCATGAATGATTCTTCCTTGCGCAACGAAACCCCGCTCCCCCAATCCCCACGCTTGCAGGCAGGCACCCCCGAATTCCGGCGTGCCGTGCGCGCGTTCTTTTGCGGCGGCTTTGCCACCTTTTCGACACTGTACGGAATGCAGCCGCTCCTGCCGCTTTTTTCGGCGGAATTCCAGTTGCCTCCGGCGGCCGCCAGCGGCGTGATTTCAGCTTCGACCGCGATGCTCGCGCTGATGCTGATCCCTGCCGCCCTTCTCTCCGACCACATCGGGCGCAAGTCGCTGATGTGCGCGGCGCTCGGCTTGGCAGTGCTGTGCTCGTTCGCCTGCATCGTCGCCGGGAATTACCCCCAGTTGCTGATCCTTCGCGCCCTGGTCGGATTTTTTCTCGCCGGACTGCCCTCCATCGCAATGACCTACATCGGCGAGGAAACCGATCCGCAGTCATTGGCGCGCACCATGGGGATCTATATCGCCGGCAACGCGCTGGGCGGCATGAGCGGACGTTTCATTGCGGGCGTCGTCGCCGACCATTTCGGCTGGCGCTGGGCGGTTGCGGTACTGGCGCTCATCGGGCTGTTCATGGCCATTGAATTCTGGCGCAGCCTGCCGCCCTCCCGGCATTTCAGGAAATCGCGCCATTCCTCGCAAACCCTTCTCCCCCTCCTTTTGCGCGACGCCTGGACACACGCAAGCGACAAGGGGATGCGCTGGCTCTTCGCGAGCGGTTTCCTGCTGGCCGGTTGCTTCGTCAGCCTCTACAACTACCTCGGCTATCACCTGCTCGAAGATCCCTTCCATTTAAGCCACAGCCTGGTCGGGGCGATCTTTCTCCTCTATCTTGTCGGCGTCGTGGCCTCCACCCTGGCGGGAAGATTGGCAGGGCGCCTGGGCCGGCACAATGTCCTTCTGGGCATGGCGGCGATCATGGGCGCCGGATTGATACTGACGGTGTTTTCGTCGCTGGTCTTCGTGATTCCGGGGGTCGGATTGTTCACCTTCGGATTTTTCGGCGCGCACGCCATCGCCTCCGGCTGGGTCAGTCACCGCCCCGTGCGCGCCCGCGCGCTCGCCTCGGCGCTGTATCTGTGCAGCTACTATCTCGGAGCCAGCCTGATCGGTTCCTTTTCCGGATTGATGTGGGCAGCCAACGGCTGGTACGGCGTCGCCGCCACTCTCGGCCTGCTGCTCCTCGTCTGTTTCGTCCTCGCCTGGCGGCTGCGCGGATTTTCGTTGCGCGAAAAGGCATGAAAGATGGCATTGCCGGAATGCGGCACGCCGCCGCGCCTTACAGGATGCTCTGAACAAGTCACCGCGCCGCGTGCCTCCTGCCGAGCCGCCTCAAGGGAGGCACATGCCCCCTCGGGGGGCAGCGAACGACGGTGAGCGTGGGGGGCGTTATATTCATCTGCGGAGTTGGGCGGTCTGCGGCGTTGCAAATCCTCGCCATAGCGACGGCTATGGCTGCGGCGTAGTTTGCAAATTCGGCCTTGCATCCCATCCCA
>WQZF01000056.1 GCA_009780885.1 Betaproteobacteria bacterium
CGACAAAGCCACAACCTTCATGAACTTCCTCCTCAATACCCCCGAGCGGATTAGGGATTACTTCAAACATACCCCGGTGCAGTATGCCGCTTAATTCTTGTATTTGATTGCCGGGTTAATAAATCCCCATCGCTGCGCGATGTTCGGCCAGGCGGTCGATGCCGCCCGAGTTGAACACAAAATTCACCTGATAAGCGCAGGGAATCCGGCGGTTATTGAAGGGGGCACTTCCGATTGGGCGGGGGGCGTCAAGCTTTATTTTGCCATCACAAAATACTTGACGCCCTGCTATTTTGTATATACAATTTAATGAATGAAAATTGAATTCGACCCTGCCAAGAACGCTGCCAATATTCGTGATCGCGGTTTGTCGTTCGAACGGGCGGCTGAGTTTGATTTTGAGTCCGCCTTGATTCGGGTGGATGACCGCCGCAATTACGGCGAAATCCGCTTCCGCAGCATCGGGCTGCTCGATGGGCGGATTCATGTGCTGGTGTTTGTCGAAATCACTTCCGGCATTCGCGTCATCAGCTTCCGGAAAGCCAACAAACGAGAGGTGCGAGACTATGAGCAAGAAACCTGATCCTGAATTGATCGACGACGACAACCCGGAATGGACGGAAGAGGATTTCAAAAAAGCCATCCGTTTTTCAGACTTGCCGGAATCGCTGCAAGCCAAGCTGCGCCGTGGGCGTGGGCCAAACAGGGCGCCCACGAAAGAGCAGATCAGTATTCGTCTCTCTTCGGAAACCGTGCAATATTTCCGCGCCACGGGCGAGGGCTGGCAGACGCGGATAGACGAGGCCCTGCGCGAGTGGGTGAAAGCGCGGCGGGCGGCTTGAGCCGAAGCGGAAAATTCTAAATTTACTTAAAAAATATTCCGCTACTGTAGAGAATAAAAACCAAGAATTACAACAGTAATTTAGAAAAACAAGCAGGAACACGGCAGAACGGTGCTCATTTCACGATGTGCTGCTGATGCCGTAACAGCGCGTCCAGGAGGGTTTCCGCTCAAGGCCGCTGCGCGGCTATTCTTCCCCGGTCTCGCTACTCTTCGTTCCCGGCAGTTTTTCCAGGGTTTCCTTGTGCCAGCCTCCGCCCAGCGCCTTTAAAAGCGTTGCGCTGGCGACGAGGCGTTGGCCTTCCACGCCGATGTCCAGGCGTTTGGCGCTGAGGGCGGATGCCTGGGCGACGAAGACTTCGAGGAAGCTTGCAGTGCCGGCGAGATACTGGTTGCGCACCAGCGCCTCGGATTCGGCGGCGGCGCGTGCCGCTTCGCGCTGGTGAACGGATTCTTCTTCGAGTACACGCAGCGCGGCGAGGTTGTCTTCGACTTCCTGGAAGGCGGTGAGCACGGTCTGGCGGTAGTTGGCGACGGTTTCGTCGTAGGCTCCGCGCGCCTGTTCGACCTGCGCGCTGCGCAAACCGCCGTCGAAGAGGATGGCGGCGAGTGCAGGGCCAAGCGACCAGAAACGGTTCGGAAGGGTAAAGAGAGGGCCAAAGCCGGAGTTCTGCTGGTAGCCCCCGGCGGCGGAGAGGGAGATCGTCGGGTAGAACGCGGATTGCGCAACGCCGATGTTGGCATTGGCGGCGGCGGCAAGGCGTTCGGCAGAGGCGATGTCGGGGCGGCGTTCGAGCAGTTCGGAAGGCAGCGCGGCAGGGATTTGCGGCAGCCGGGGCAGATCCGGCTTGTCAAGGGGAGCCAGTTCGAAGCGCGCCGGAGGAACGCCGATCAGCAATGCAATGGCGTGTTCAAGCTGGGTGCGTTGCGCGTCGAGGTCGATGGCTTGCGCCAGGGTGTTGCTCAACTGGGTCTGCGCCTGGGTGACGTCGGATCGTTGCGCGACGCCGGCTTCGTAGCGGTTTTTGATCACTTCCAGCGATTTGCGGTAAGCCTCGACCGTTTCGTCGAGCAAACGCCGCTGCACGGCGTTGACGCGCCATTGCAGATAGCTTTGGACGAGGGTGGCCTGCGCAGAAAGGAGCGCGCCGGAATGGTCGGCAGCGCTTGACTGCGCGCGGGCCTCGCCGGCTTCGACGCCACGCCGGACGCGCCCCCAGAGGTCGATTTCCCACCCGAGATTGAGTGAGACCTGGGAGTTGTTGTTGACGCGGGAACGGCTGTTCGTGACCAGATTTTCGTTGACGCCGCTTCCGGAACGTCCGGCGGAAGCGCCGAGGCTTGCGGTGGGATAGGCGGCGGCGCTGGCAGCATCGAGCAGCGCCAGGGCTTGCCGGACGCGGGCGGCGGCGGCGGCGACATTCTGGTTCGAGATTTCGACCTGCGCCACCAGTTCGTCGAGCTGCGGTTCGTTGTAGATCTTCCACCACTCGCCGCGATCGCTTATCTCCTGCGGCTGGGCAGTTTTCCATCCCGGGGGCGGGTCTTCCTTCCAGGCGGCGGGGAGATCGAGTTCGGGCTGACGGTAGTCGGTACCAACCGTGCAGGCAGCAAGCGCAAGGGACGAAATCGCCAGGGCCAAGAAAATGCGTGTGCGAGCGAAGGAAGAAAATGTCGTGGACATATCGATGTTCCTGAAGTTTTTAGACTTGCCGGTGCGCGGCGAGGCGGTTTTTGTAATGGTAACCACCCCACAGAAGGAGCAGCCAGACCGGAATCAGCAGCGCGGAGATGGTCTCCGTGCCGCCGGTGGCGAGCATGATGACGAAGATCATCGCAAGAAAGGCGATGCACAGGTAGTTGCTCCACGGATGCCAGAGCGACTTGAAGCGCGGACTGAGACCTTCTTCGGTTTTGCGCGCCCGGAATTTGAGATGGGCAAGGCTGATCATTACCCAGTTGATGACGAGCGCGGAGACGACCAGCGCCATCAGGAATTTCAGGGCTTCTCCGGGAATGACGTAGTTGAGCAGGACGCAAAGGAAAGTTGCCAGCGCCGAGCTGGCGATGGCAGCGACAGGAACGCCCCGGGAGTCGACACCGAGCAGCACGCGCGGCGCATTGCCTTGCTGCGCCAGGCCGTAGAGCATCCGGCTGTTGCAGTAGACGCCGCTGTTGTAGACCGAAAGCGCTGCGGTGAGGACGACGAAGTTGAGCGCATGCGCGGTGGCGTTGTGCCCGATTTGGGAGAAGATCAGCACGAAGGGACTGCCGCCGCCCAGAACTTCCCGCCACGGATAGAGCGAGAGCAGGACGGTAAGCGCGCCGATGTAGAAGATGAGGATGCGATACAGCACCTGGTTGATCGCTTTCGGAATTGTTTTTTCGGGGTCGCGCGCTTCCGCTGCGGTGATGCCGATCAATTCCAGCCCGCCGAACGAGAACATGATGAAGGCAATCGCCAGCACCAGCCCGCCGATGCCTTCGGGGAAGAAGCCGCCGTCGTTCCAGAGGTTGGCGACGCTGGCCTGCGGCCCCCCCTGCCCGCTCGCAATCAGCCAGGCGCCGAAGGCGATCATGGCGAGGATGGCGGCCACCTTGATCAGCGCGAACCAGAATTCCATTTCGCCGTAATATTTGACATCGGCGAGATTGATGGCGTTGATGACAAGAAAGAAAAGGGCGGCGGAAGCCCAGGCGGGAACCTGCGGCCACCAGAATTGCACGTAGGCGCCGACGGCGGTGAGTTCGGCCATGCCGACGAGGATGTAGAGCACCCAGTAATTCCAGCCGGAGAGAAAGCCGGGAAAGTCGCCCCAGTATTTGTACGCGAAGTGGCTGAAGGAACCGGCGACCGGCTCCTCGACGATCATTTCGCCCAGTTGCCGCATGATCAGGAAGGCAATGCCGCCGCCAAGCGCGTAGCCGAGAATCATCGCCGGTCCGGCCAGCGCGAGGGCGGTGCCGGAACCGAGAAAGAGGCCGGTTCCGATGGCGCCGCCGAGCGCGATCAACTGGATATGACGGTTTTCCAGGCCGCGCTTGAGTTCTCCCGCGTGCAGGTCGTGCATGAGTTCCATGATGAGGGGGATTATTTTCCAGTATGTGGAATCCGTTGACGCGGCTTCGCATTCAAAAATACAAACCCGTTTTCCTGGCCTCTTCTCCCCTGCCCCTGCCGCGCGAGGAGAGAGGGGTTGGGGAAAGAGGGAAGGGACAGCCCGCAGGATGCGGACGTAGGGGCGGCATTCTGCCGCCCGTCTTCGTTCCAAGGAGCCATTGCGGGCGGCAGGATGCCGCCCCTACGGAACCGATTTTCTAAATTACTTAAAGAATTATTCATCGTAATTCACTACTGTAGCGAAACATTATTCCAGTAAATTTAGAAAATCCGACAGAAAATCATGCTGCTTCCGGAATGCCCGCCTGCGGCGCGTTCCCACGGCGCAGTCCAAGGCACCAGAGACGGAAGCGGTCGAGATACAGGTGTACCACCGGCGTAGTGTAGAGCGTCAACAACTGGCTCAGGATCAGGCCGCCGACGATGGCGATGCCGAGCGGCTGGCGCATTTCGGCGCCATCGCCGCGCCCGAGCATCAGGGGCAGCGCGCCGAAGATCGCGGCGACCGTGGTCATCATGATCGGGCGGAAACGCAGCAGGCAGGCTTCGCGAATCGCTTCGCGCGGCGACATTCCATGCTTGCGTTCGGCGTCGATCGCAAAGTCGATCATCATGATCGCGTTTTTCTTCACGATCCCGATCAGCAAGATAACGCCGATGAACGCGATCATCGTGAATTGCATGCCGAAGAGGAGCAGCGCAATCAACGCGCCCACACCGGCAGAAGGCAGCGTGGAGAGGATCGTCAGCGGATGGACGGTGCTCTCGTAGAGCATCCCGAGCACGATGTAGATCGTCGCCAGCGCGGCGAGAATGAGCCAGATCTGGTTCTGCGCATTCTGCTGGAAGAGTCGCGCCGTGCCTTGCATGCTGCCATGGATCGAGGTCGGCACCCCGAGTTTGGCCATGGCTACGTTGATGGCCTCGGAGGCTTGCGAGAGCGAGACGTTTTCCGGCAAGTTGAACGAAACCGTCGAGGCGGCAAACTGTCCCTGATGGTTCACCGAAAGCGGCGTGTTGGCGGGAGCATAGGAAGCAAAGGCGGAAAGCGGCACGGAAGTGCCGTCGGCAGTGACAAGCCAGGTGTGTTCCAGCGTCTCCGGCCCTTGCAGGTAGCGCGGCGCGGCTTCCATGATGACGCGATATTGGTTCAGCGGATTGTAGATCGTCGAAACCTGCCGCTGGCCGAAAAAATCGTTCAGCGTCGCGCTGATCAGCCGCTGGTCGATACCCAGCCGTGCGGCGGCATCGCGGTCGACCGCGATTTTTGTCTGCGCGCCCTTGTCTTCCTGGTCGGTGTTGACGTCGACCAGTTCCGGCAGTTGCGCCAGCACGCGGCGCACACGCGGCTCCCATTGGCGCAGTTCATCGAGGGTATCGGCTTGCAGCGTGTATTGATACTGGGCGTTGCTCTGGCGTCCACCAGCGCGGATATCCTGGACCGGAACCAGGAACAGGTTTGCGCCGGGCTCGTGCGAGAGTTTGCTGCGCAGTCGTCCCATGACCTTTTCGATCGGGTCGCGTTTGGCGAGCGGCTTCAGGGCGATGAACATGCGCCCGGAATTGACGCGCGAACCGCCGGTAAAGGCAATGACGCTGTCGACTGCGGGGTCGGCCTGGACGACCGTCATGAAATCGACCAGTTTTTGGCGCATCGCCTGGAACGAAATGCTCTGGTCGGCCTGGATGTTGCCCATCATCCGGCCCGTATCCTGCTGCGGAAAGAGCCCCTTCGGAATGGCGATGTACAGATAGACGTTGAGCCCGATCACCGCGAGCAGGATCATCATCATCGTCCGCCCGTGTTCGAGCGCCCAGTCCAGGCTGGCGCGGTAGCCGGAGAGCATCCCGTCGAAAACCCTTGCGCTCAGGCGTTGAAGGAAATTTTCCTGCCCGCCTCCTTCCTTTTCGGCAAGGTGATGCGCCCGCAAAAGCCGCGCGCACATCATCGGCGTCGTCGTCAGCGAAATGAGGAGCAAAATCAGGACCGCCACCGAGAGCGTCACCGCGAATTCGCGGAACAGCCGCCCGGCCAGGTCGCCCATGAAGAGGAGCGGAATGAACACCGCAATCAGCGAGAGGCTCATCGAAACCACCGTGAAGCCAATTTCCTTCGCCCCAACCAGCGCCGCCTGTACCGGCTTCATCCCCGCCTCGATATGCCGGGAAATATTTTCCAGCACCACCACCGCATCGTCGACGACAAAACCGGTCGCCACCGTGAGCGCCATCAGCGACAGATTGTTCAGGCTGAACCCGGCCAGATACATGACCGAGAAAGTGCCGATCAGCGACACCGGCACGGCGACGCTCGGAATCAGCGTCGCGCGCGCGTTGCGCAGGAAGACAAAGACGACCATCACCACCAGCGCGATCGAAATCACCAGCGTTCGTTCCACCTCGCGCAGCGAGGCGCGGATCGTTGGCGTCCGGTCCATGCCGACAGCAAGGTCGACGTTTGCCGGGATCGAGGCTTTCAACTGCGGCAAAAGCGCCTTGACGCGATCGACGGTTTCGATGATGTTCGCTGCCGGTTGGCGGTAGATGATCAGCAGCACCGCCGGCTTGCCGTCCGAAAATCCGGCATTCCGGACATCCTGCACCGAGTCGCGCACTTCGGCGACATCCTGCAAGCGCAGGGTGGCGCCATTTTGCTGGCGGATGATCAGCGGCAAATATTCGGCGGCAGTTTTCGCCTGATCGTTGGCGCCGATCTGCCAGCGGCGCTCGCCTTCCTCGATGAATCCCTTGGGCCGGTTGGCATTGGCGGCCACGATGGCCGTGCGCGCATCCTCGGGACTGATGCCGGCCCTTGCCATCGCATGCGGGTTGAGTTCGACGCGCACCGCCGGCAGAGAACTGCCGCCGACATCGACCTGGCCCACGCCGGAGACCTGCGAAATCTTCTGCGCCAGGATCGTCGAAGCAATGTCGTAGAGATCCCCCTGCCCCAGCGTCTCGGAAGTCAGCCCGACGCTCATGATCGGCGCATCTGCCGGATTCATCTTGCGGTAGGTCGGATTGCTCGGCAGCGCCGTCGGCAATTGGCTGCGCGCGGCGTTGATCGCCGCCTGCACATCGCGCGCCGCGCCGTTGATGTCGCGGCTCAGCTCAAATTCGAGCGTCACCCGCGCCGATCCGAGCGAACTGCTGGAAGTAATTTCAGTGACGCCGGCGATACGGCCAAGCGCGCGCTCCAGTGGAGTGGCCACCGTCGCGGCCATCGTCTCGGGACTCGCGCCGGGCAACGAGGCAGAAACCGAAATGTACGGATAATCGGTTTGCGGCAGCGGCGCCACCGGCAACTGAAAAAAGGCCACGATTCCCGCCAGCGCCACCCCCAATGTGAGCAGGGTCGTGGCAACAGGCCGGGCGATGAAGGGGGCGCTGGGGTTCATGGAGGACGCTTATGGATCGTTTGCCGGCGGTTTTCCGGAGGCAGGAACTTCCGGCTGGGGAGCTTCCCTGAGCGGATTGCTGCAAGACGGGCCTGTGTATCTATAGACTTTCGTCATTTTCAGAGGCGGAGATGAACTAGCGTTGCCGTACTGTATTGTCAGATGCTCGACAAATTCATTGTCATTGACCTTCCTGAATCTGCTCGCCGCCTCCATTAGCTCGGAATCCTTTTGGTTCCGGAAAATTTTCCATTCAGTACGAGTCTCGACCAGTGTCTCGTCTTCGCTGATTTTTTTTCTTCTCTCTTCCATTTTGAGCGGGCCGATTCCAGTATTGTTTTTTCTTGTTTCATGGCTGGAATTCCTTTGCATTTGCATATGGGTTTTCGTAAAAACCTCAGTATTGCTGATTTTTTCAACCCTCATTTCAAGCTTCATCTTGCCAGGGGAATGCTCGCATACCGCCTTGTAATCATAGGAATGCGGCTTTCTTGTTACTTTTCCATGACACTCAGGGCCAAAAATTTTTCCCAGGCAGTCATCGGGGGGACACAAGGATTCGACAACATCCATATAAGTGGCCTCAAACACGTTTTCCGCCTCTTGCGGACTCAGGCAGACCTTTTCCACTGCGTCAGCGTCCGACACTTCCCATTCCCCCGGTTTCAGCTTGAACGCGGCAGCGGGCGCGGCGATGAAGCCGGAGAGCAGGAACATCAAAATCCATCGTTGAAGGCGCATTTCGTTTCTCCTGAATCCTTGGGACCGCTTGTCAATCATCGGTTTTCGGCGATGATCTTCCGGAGGGCGGCGCTTCCTGCCCAACGCTCTTTTCGTCCGGGCCGGCGCAGTTGGAGCCCTGGTATCGATAAAGCTGTGTCGTTTTCATATCGACCCATCCATGCTCTTCGTCGCCGTCCCGTATCGTCGTGTGGATGACAAATTCATCATCGCTGATTTTTTTGTACCTGGAGGCAGTGATGGTCGTCGACGAAAATTTCCTGCCCATAAAGAGCGTTCCCTTGCTCTGCGCTTCAATCAGCGTTTCATCCTCGCTGATTTTTTTTGTCCTCTCTTTCACGTCGATCCTGCTTGGCCCTTCATCGGATTGGGCCCGCCAGAAAATATTCTTGAGAATTTCGGTGTCGCTGATTTTCTTGACCGTCATTCTGAGCTTCATCCTGCCGAGATCGGAATCGCACGCCGCCTCGTAATCATAGGAACGGGATCCCTTCCTTGTAATTTTTCCCTTGCAGCCGGGGTCGATCGAAGGATCGCGGGTCTCGAAGGCAGCCTCAAGCGTATCTGACATTTTTTCCGCTTTTTCCGGATCCAGGCAAAATTTTTCGGCCTGGCCGGAGTCCTCCCATCCTCCCGGCTTCAGCTTGAACGCGGCGGCGGGCGCGGCGATGAAGCCGGAGAGCAGGAAGATCAAAATCCATCGTTGAAGGCGCATTCCGTTTTTCCTCGATCCGTCGTGCTTATCCACCCCGGGGCTTTTCTTCGTCCGGGTCGGCGCAGGTGGGGCTTCGGTATCTGTAAATCTCGATGATTGTCCTGGAGGGCTGGCTGTGTTTTCCATCGCTATCCTGCACCGTTGTATGGCTCACAATTTCATCGTCATTTATCTTCTTGTACCTGTTCGTGGTTATGGTTTCCAGGAGAAACGGGTTGCCCTGGATCCGTATCTGTTGGGTATGGGTTTCCAGCAGCGTTTCGGTTTCACTGATCCTTTTCCCGCTCTGCCTCGTTTTCTCCCTGATTTTCCCCTCATCGGATTCAGCCAGGAGAAACATGTCGCTCAGGAATCCGGTGTTGCCGGTTTTTTTAACCCTCATGCCGAGTTTGATCTTTTGGCCGAACTCGGAAAGACATTCCGCCTTGTATTCATACGAGCTTGAGCTTCTTCTCGTAATTTTTCCCTTGCAGACGTAATCAAGCCAGGGATCATCGACATCGAAGGCGGCCTCGAACATATCCGACCACTGTTGGGCTCTTTTCGGGCTCAGGCAGATTTTTACCGTTCCGCCATCGTTTGATTCCTCCCATTCTCCCGGCTTGATCGTAAACGCGGCAGCGGGCGCGGCAATGAAGCCGGAGAGCGGGAGCAACAAAATCCATTTCCGAATGCGCATTGTGTTGGAGCAGTTTCGGTTCAAGTACGTGCGCTTTCTCCTCTCCCCCGCCCCTCTCCGGCAAGGAGAGAGGCGGAGAGAGCGCAATTTCAGCGCACCGTATACCCGCGCCCTTCCAGGCAGGCCGAGAGAGCGCGCTGGTAATCGCCGTCTACCGCGTGGCCGCCCATCTTGCCAAGTTCCTGGGAGGCCCATGATCCGCATTCGGCACGGTCGCGGTCGATTTGGTCGCCTCCCTGGTATTCGCGGGGATAGGCGATGACTTCAGGCATGGGCCCGGGCGGAGGCGGAGGAGGCGGAGCCGCAGCCACGGGCACGGCTACAGGCACTGGCTGTACCGGCACCGGAGGCGCCACCACGATATAGCCGGAACCAGTGGACATGGGTGAGTAGTACGTGCCGTTGACGTAGTAGTAGGAAGTGTTCCCGATCAATACCATCGTCGCGGTTGTCGGCAATACCGGCACCATGATGCCCACCGGTGGCGCGACGACGACATAGGTAGATCCGGAGGGACGGTACCAGTTGCCGGCAGAGAAGAAGAAGCGGCCCGTGCCGAAGGAAACATTCAGGAAACCGGGTTCCAGCACGGAAACCGAAAAGCCGACGGGCGGGTAATAGTGGTTATGCCCGTAATAACCGTCCCAACGCCAATTGGAATTCCATCCCGGCGGGTGAACGGCGTTGCGCGGCGGCGGCACGTAGCGGGGAGGCACGCCGCGAGCCTGTACCACTGCGCCACGGGGCGCTCCGCCATGGGACGCCCCACCATAAGCAGCTCCGCCATGGGCTGTTCCGGAGAAATGTTGGGGCGAGGCCGCGTTGACGGGTTTGGACTGCCTGGCATTCTGTTGGGGCTGCCCGGCGTTGGCAGGCTTTGCCTGCCTGGCGCTTTGTCCCGGCGGCGTGCCAGTAGGAGCAGAGCCTCCTTTTTTCGCACTGTATGACGAAGCGCTTGCCGGCGCGCTGCCGGAACTTCCTGCCATGCCCCTTTGGGCGCCTGACTGCGGCGGCTTGGCCGAATTTCCTCCTGCCATGCCCTTTTGGGTACTTAGCTGCTGCGGCTTGGCCTGATTTCCTCCTCCGCCTCCCATACCCCCCATGCCTCCTCCTCCACCGCCATGGCCACTACCGCCGCCACCTCCGCCGCCGCTACCTCCGCCGCCGCCATGACCGCCGTGATGTTGATCCTGCTGCGCGGCAGCATCCGCCGGAACGAACGACACCGCAAGCAGCAGGGCGCAGGAGACCGCACCGAGAAGCGATGCGGGATGGAAGCAGGATTGCGTGGGTTGTTGCGTCGATTGCATGTACCTGTGTTTCATGATGCTCTCCTTTCGTTTTGAATATCCGCCGCACCGGAAGTGCTTTCTCCGAAACGGCGGGCAAGGCGGTCGAACATTAAATAAATCACTGGTGTTGTAAACAGGGTCAATACCTGGCTGAGCAGAAGGCCGCCGACCATGGTGATGCCCAGCGGCTGGCGCAACTCGGATCCGACGCCGGTGCCGAGCATCAGCGGCAGCGCGCCGAGCAGAGCTGCCAGCGTGGTCATCAGGATCGGGCGGAAGCGCAGCAGGCAGGCTTCAAAAATCGCTTCTTCCGGTGATTTGCCATGTTGACGTTCGGCTTCCAGCGCAAAGTCGATCATCATGATCGCATTTTTTTTCACCAGGCCGATGAGCAGGATGATGCCGATGATGCCGACAATGCCCAGGTCATTCCTGGAAACCATCAACGCCAAGAGCGCGCCGACACCGGCAGAGGGCAGGGTCGAAAGAATCGTGACCGGGTGGATATAGCTTTCGTACAGCACGCCGAGCACGATGTACATGGCCACGATTGCGGCCAGGATCAGGAAGAGGGTGTGCGTCAGCGAAGCCTGGAAGGCGAGCGCTGCGCCCTGGAAGCTTGTGCCGATGCTCAGCGGCATTCCGATTTCTTCTTCCGCAGCGCGGATCGCGTCGACCGCCTCGCCGAGCGCAACGCCGGGCGCGAGGTTGAACGAAATGGTTGCCGCCGGAAACTGGCCCAGATGGTTGATCGCCAGCGGCGCCGCCCGCTCTTCGATGCGGGCGACTGCCGAAAGCGGCACCGGCGTGCCGGAAGTCGAGGGCAGGTAGAGGGTGTCGAGCGAAACCAGCCCCTTGTGGAGCGCAGGGTCGACTTCGAGCACGACGCGGTACAGGTTCGACTGCGTGAAAATCGTCGAAATCAGGCGTTGTCCGAACGCATCGTAAAGCGCGTTGTCGATGTCGGAGACGGAAACGCCGAGCCGTCCGGCGCTGTCGCGGTCGATGGAGACCCAGGCTTGCTGGCCGCTGTCCTGCAGGTCGCTGGCGACATCGGCCAATTGCGGCAGTTGCCGCAGACGATCGACGATGCGCGGCGTCCAGGTGGAAAGCAGGCCCAGATCGGGCGAATCGAGCGAAAACTGGTATTGCGTGCGGCTGACGCGATCTTCGATCGTCAGATCCTGCACCGGCTGCATATAGGCAGTGATTCCCGGCACGGTGGCGATTCTTTCCTGGATGCGGCGGATGACGCCAGCGGCGTCGAGATCGCGTTCGTCCTTCGGTTTCAGGTTGATCAACATACGCCCGGAATTGAGCGTGGCATTGATTCCGTCGATGCCGATGAAAGAGGAAAGGCTATCGACCGCCGGATCTTCCACGATGACTTCCGCAAGCTTTTGCTGCCGTTGTGCCATCGCCGAAAAGGAAATCGACTGCGGAGCCTCGGTGATGGCCTGGATGATCCCGGTGTCCTGAACCGGAAAAAATCCCTTTGGAATCCAGAGATAGAGGAGCACGGTCAGCACCAGCGTGCCGAGCGCCACCAGGAGGGTCGCGCCCTGGTGCTTGAGCACCCAGGAGAGCGCGACGCCGTAGCGCGCGATGACCAGATCGAAGAAGGCGCCGACCTTGTGGTAGAACGCGCCCTGTTCATGCTCCGGCACATGGCGCAGGAGCCTGGCGCACATCATCGGCGTGAGCGTGAGCGAGACAAAGGCGGAAATCAGGATTGCCACGGCCAGCGTCACCGCAAATTCGCGGAAGAGACGGCCGACGACATCGCCCATGAAGAGGAGCGGAATCAGCACCGCAATCAGCGAGATCGTCAGCGAGATGATGGTGAAGCCGATCTGTTCCGCGCCTTTCAGGGTCGCCTGCAACGGAGGGTCTCCCTGTTCGACATAGCGTGCGACGTTTTCGATCATCACGATGGCATCGTCGACGACGAATCCGGTAGCGATGGTGAGCGCCATCAGGGAGAGATTGTTCAGGCTGAATCCGGCCAGATACATGACGCCGAAGGTGCCGACCAGGGAGAGCGGCACGGCGATGCTCGGAATGAGCGTTGCCGAAGGGCTGCGCAGGAAGAAGAAAATAACCAGCACCACCAGCATGACGGCAAACAGCAATTCGATCTGCACATCGTGCACCGAAGCGCGGATCGTCGTCGTGCGGTCGGTGAGCATTTTCACTTCCACCGCGCCGGGCAAGCTGGTCTGCAATTGCGGCAGCATCTTCTTGATGCGGTCGACCGTGGTGATGACATTGGCCCCCGGCTGGCGCTGGATGTTGATGATGACTGCCGGCATCTGCTTGCCTTCGATGATCGCCCAGGCTGCCAGTTGTGCATTTTCTGCGCCGTCGATGACATTGGCGACATCGGAAAGCCGCACCGGAGCGCCGTTTTTCCAGCCGATCACCAGATTGCGGTACTCGTCGGCGGATTGCAATTGATCATTCGCATCCAGCGTCGAGGCGCGGAGAGGTCCGTCAAAACTGCCCTTGGCCTGATTGATGTTGGCATTGCCGATGGCGCTGCGAACTGCGTCCATCGTCAGGCCCTGCGCCGCCAGCGCGCGCGGATTCGCCTGGATGCGCACCGCCGGACGCTGCCCGCCGGCGATGCTGACCAGCCCGATACCGGGCAACTGCGAAATTTTCTGCGCCAGACGGGTATCGACCAGATCCGCGACTTTCGGCAAGGGCAAGGTTTCCGACATCACCGCCAGCGAGACGACCGGCGCGTCGGCGGGGTTGACCTTGCTGTAGATCGGCGGCATCGGCAGATCCTGCGGCAGGAAGGAGTTGGCGGCATTGATGGCCGCCTGCACTTCCTGCTCGGCAACGTCGAGGGTGATCTCCAGCCCGAATTGCAGCGTAATCACCGAAGCGCCGCCGGAACTGCTCGAAGACATCTGGTTCAGCCCCGGCATTTGCCCGAACTGGCGCTCCAGCGGGGCCGTGATCGACGAAGTCATCACATCCGGACTCGCGCCGGGATACAGCGTCGAGACCTGGATCGTCGGGTAATCGACTTCCGGCAGCGCCGAAATCGGCAGCAGCCGGTAAGCCAGGAGCCCCGCCAGCAAAATCGCGACCATCAGGAGCGAAGTCGCTACCGGACGAAGAATGAAGGGGCGGGAAGGATTCACGATCTATTCTTTCAGGATAAATCTCGCGTCATGAACGCGCTCCGCCATCCGGGGAAGGAGCTCCGCCGTTTTTATCGCCATTCCTTTTTCCGCCCTTCTTCCCCTTTCCGCCGCCTTCCTTCGTTCCGGCATCCTGCATCCGGGCACGTTCCTGGGCATCGACCACCACGACCTTCGCATCCTGCCGCAGCCGGTCGGTGCCGTCGATCACCACCTGTTCGCCGGCATGGATTCCTTCGAGAATCGCCACCAGATTGCCATCGGAAGGGCCGACCTTGACCAGGCGCAGATCGACCGTGGCTTCACCGGGCTGAGCCTTGCCCTCTTCCTCGGATTCCGTCCTTGCTCCACTGGCGGCCTTGACGACATAGCAGTAAGCCCCGGCTGTGCCGCGCTGTACCGCCGCCGTGGGCGCCAGCACCACATCCCGGAGCGTTTTCACGCGCAGCCGCGTGTTCACAAACTGATTCGGGAACAGGGATTCATCCTCATTGGCGAATTCGGCCTTCAATTTGACCGTGCCGGTGGCAAGGTCGATCTGGTTGTCGATCGTCAGCAATTTTCCGGCGGCAAGCAACGCCTTGTTGTCGCGGTCATAGGCCGCCACTTCCAGCGGCGGGCCGGAATGCATCGCGCCAACGACTTCGGAAAGATCCTGCTCCGGAATCGAGAAAACAATGTTGATCGGCCGGGTCTGCGTAATCACGGCCAAGCCCGTGGCATCGCTGGCGTGCACCATGTTGCCGGGGTCGACCAGGCGCAATCCGATACGGCCAGAAATCGGCGCGGTGACGCGTGTATATTCCAGTTGCAGGCGGGCGTTTCCGACGGCGGCGCGGTCAGTCTTGACCACTCCCTCGTTCTGCCGCACCAAGGCTTCCTGCGTATCGACCTGTTGCCTGGCAATCGAATCCTTGGCGAGCAGCCCGCGATAACGCTCCAGGTCGAGGCGCGCGTTCATGAGCAGCGCCTCGTCGCGCGCAAGTTGTCCTTCCGCCTGTTCAAGCTGGATCCTGAACGGTTCAGGGTCGATTTCGGCAAGCACCTCCCCGGCCTTGACCGCCTGCCCTTCCGAAAACAGTACGCGCAACAGCAGTCCGTCGATGCGCGGCTTCACCGTTGCGGTGGCACGCGCGGTCACGGTGCCGAGCGCGTTCAGGGTGACGTCCATCTTTCCGATACGCGCCGTGGCAACGCCAACTGGCGTCGCCTGGCCTGCGCCCCCCCCTCCTCCTCCGCCGCCGCCGCCCTGCGGGTTGGCGGCGCTTTTATTCTTGACCCAAACGGGAAGCACAATCACGGCAGCAATCGCAAGCGCGACCACCAGCCAGACGAGAATGGTTTTGACCGGAATGCCTTTGCGTTGTTGTACGGACATGGATGGAACCGTTTCCCTGAAAATGATATGACGATGATATAGCAAATAACGGGGCGCTGCACGAAATTTCGCTCAAGGCAGTGAAAGTTCGTATCCCTTGTGCAGGATGGTAGGGGGCGAAGGCAAATCGGTGCAACGGCGACTTTGCAACAGTTTATGTCCAGCGGCGGCTTTTGTGTCTTCGGGATACACGAATTGAACACCTGTCGAGCGCAATCCCCGCCATTCATGGCGGGGTCAGCGAGACATAGCCTAACAGGCGCCGAAGGCGCCCCACACTGTGTCGAGGAATCCCCAAGCTTCAGCTTGGGGTGACTCA
>WQZF01000057.1 GCA_009780885.1 Betaproteobacteria bacterium
ACGGTCATCCTGCGCGTAGCGAAGCGGAGTCGCAGACGGTCATCCTGCGCGTAGCGAAGCGGAGTCGCAGACGGTCATCCTGCGCGTAGCGAAGCGGAGTCGCAGGATCCAGGGGAAGATGCCAATCCCTCCTCCCGAGTTTCTTCGGCGCGATTTGCGGCAGCGGGCCGATGAAGCACTACCCATCCTGCATAATGAGAATATTTAAGGGCCGGAGCAATAACCGCAGCGCGCCATCGCAGCCATCGCGTTGAAGTCTCGAAATTTTCTAAATTAGAATCAAGAATTTATGCCGTAACACCACTACTGTAGCGGATCATTATTTAAGTAATTTAGAAAATACACCCTTCGAGCTTGTGCTTCGCCGATTCAATAATTGGCATAAGTCGGGCGGTATCCCAGCGAAACGCGGATTCTTTCGGCGACGCGCTCGGCCTCGCCACGGCTGGGGTAGGGGCCGAGGTGGACGCGCAGGAGACGATCGGCCGCGTAGATGATGATCGGCTCGGTCACCCAGTCGAGTTCGCGGCTCAGGTGGGCGCGCAGGGCTGCGGCGTTGTCGACATTGGAGAAAGCGCCCAACTGGATGTAGATGCCGGGGGCAATGCTCGTCTGGATGTCGCCCCGGGAGATGGCGTCCGCTTCGGCCTGCGCAGCGCGCACGAATTCGGCGAGATCGTCATCCTTTCCTTCTGCTGCCGCTTCTGCCGCAGATTCCATCGTCATTTCCGCGAGTTTCTCTTCCGTCGCACGGGAGGCGGGAGAAGTAACAGGAGAGGGCTGCGCCGGAGGAGGAGGCGATTTTGCCGCCGCAGCGGAAGGTGGCGGCGGCGGCGTCTTGTTCTGCGTGACCTGGACGGGCGGCGGGGCGTCGTTCTTGCCGGGAATGATCGCCTCGACTTCGACCATCCCGCTGCCGCCGCTCACCAGGCCGAGTTTCCAGGCGGCCGTATAGGAAAGGTCGATGATCCTGTCGGCATGAAACGGGCCTCGGTCGATGACCCGCACGACGACCGATTTGCCGTTGGAAAGATTGGTGACCCGAACGTAGGATGGCAGCGCCAGCAGGGTATGCGCGGCGCTCATCGCGTACATGTCGTAGGGTTCGCCAATCGAGGTTTTCTCGCCATGGAACTTCTTGCCGTACCAACTCGCGACGCCGCGTTGCTTGTAGGGCCGCAGCGAGGTGTAGGGAACATAGCTTTTCCCCAGCACGGAATAGGGGCGGCTGTTGGCGGCGCGGATCGGTTCGAGGCGCGGGACGGCATCGGGGATGTCGTCGAGGTTATCGGGAATGTCGCCGCCGGGACCATCGTCCTTGTAGTAGCCGCCGCCCTTGACGCTCTTGCCGGTGCTGACGCTCCCCGCCGGCCTGTCGCCGCTTTTTTTGGGGCTCAGGCTACAGGCGGCAAGCAGCAGGGCGCAAGCGACGAGCACACCCAGCCGCAGCGCCCGGAAGATCGCAGGCAACAAGGGCGCGCTCGCGAATTTCGACATGGGATTCAATTGTGCAGGCGTCCGGGATGGGTACGGATGCTCATCAGTATCCCCAGGGCGCAGAAAAAGACGAGCAAGGCGGTGCCGCCGTAGCTCATGAACGGCAGCGGGATGCCGACGACGGGGAGAATGCCCGTCACCATGCCCATATTGACGAAGACGCAGGTAAAAAAGGTCAGTGCAATCGAGGCCGCGAGAATGCGCCCGAAAAAGCTGGGGGTCTCGGCGGCGATCATCAGGCAGCGCCCGATCAGGAGGAAATAGACAATGAGCAGCACGCTGTTGCCGACCAGGCCCCATTCTTCGGAGAAAACGGCAAAGATGAAGTCGGTATGTTTTTCGGGGATGAATTCGAGGTGCGTCTGGGTGCCGGCCAGCCAGCCCTTGCCGTGCATTCCGCCGGAGCCGACAGCGATGGTGGACTGGATGATATGAAAGCCGGAATTGAGCGGGTCGGAGGTTGGATCGAGCAGGGTAAGCAGGCGCCGCCTCTGGAAATCCTTGAGGAGGTACGTCCAGACCAATGGCATGCTCGCCGCCACGAGCGCGATCATCCCGAACAGCGCGCGCCAGGAGAGCCCGGCAAAGAAGATGACGTAAAAACCGGCAGCGCCGACGAGAATGGCGGTGCCCAGATCCGGCTGTCTTGCGATCATCAGGAACGGGATTGCAAGCAGGATGAAGGCGATCAGGAAATGCCTCGCCGAAAGACGTTCCTGGAAATGATGAAAGAACCAGGCGAGCATCAGCGGCGCCGCGATTTTCATCAGTTCGGAAGGCTGCACGCGGGCAATGCCGATGTCAAGCCAGCGCGTGGCGCCCTTGACCTTGATCCCGAAAATCCAGACGCACAGCAGCAGGATCAATCCGAAGAGATAGAGAGGCACGGCAAAGCGCAGCAATTTCTGCGGCGGGATCTGCGCGACGATCCACATCACGGCAAAACCGAAAGCCATGTTGCCCATCTGGCTGAAGAGACGATTGTTGTGGTCGTAAGTCGCGGAATAGACGGACATCATGCCGATTCCCGCCAGCAGGCAGACGATCAGGAAGAGCGGCAGGTCCAGGCGCTGGAATACGAAGCGCCAGCAGCGCGCCGCAAGGAGGGCGATCGGAGAGTGGTTCATGGCGAGGCTGTCTCCACAGGCTCAACAGGGGAAGAAGCCTCGTCTTCGGCGGGTAATTCAAGGGCAGGGGCATTTTCCTCTCCCGTTTCGGCCGGCGCGTCGCTGTCAACGGCGCCAGGGTCTTCCGGCGCCGGACCCGACGCGGTTTGTCCCAGCAGATAGTGATCGAGCACCATGCGCACGATCGGCGCCGCCGACTGTGCGCCGAAGCCGCCGTTTTCGACCAGCACTGCAAGCGCGATTTTCGGATCTTCCGCCGGGGCGAAGGCAATATAAAGAGCGTGATCGCGCAGATGTTCCTTGACCCGGTTGGCGCTGTAGGCGCTGCCCCTGAGGCTGTAGACCTGCGCGGTGCCGGTTTTCCCGGCAACCGTGTAGGGCACGCCGGCAAAGGCGCGCGCGCCGGTGCCGGTTTTGTTGACCTCGACCATTGCGCGCCGGATGACCTCGATATTCCCGGGTTTGAGCGGTAGCGCACGGACAGGCTGCGGTTCGATCATCGTGCGCGCGCCGGTACGGCTGTCGGTAATGTATCTGACGAGGTGGGGACGGAACATGACGCCATTGTTGGCAATGGTCGCCGTCGCCAGCGCAAGCTGGAGCGGCGTGTAGGAATTGTAGCCCTGCCCAATGCCGATCGAGATGGTTTCACCGGCAAACCATTTCTGCTGTTCCGGCTTGCGGAAACGTTTTTTCTTCCATTCGGGCGAAGGAAGCACCCCTTCGTTCTCGTTTTCGAGGTCGATGCCGGTCTTCTGCCCGAAACCGAGCGGACGCATGAAGTTGGCGATGGCGTCGATCCCCATGTCGTTGGCAAGCTGGTAATAGTAGGTGTCGCACGATTGCACAATCGACTTGTGCATATCGACACTGCCATGACCGCCGGCCTTGTCGTCGCGGAAGCGGTTGCCGCCGAACTCGAAATAGCCGGGATCCGAAATCGCCTGCTGCGGCGTGCGCTTTCCTGTTTCCAGCGCCGCCAGCGCCATGAAGGGCTTGAAGGTCGATCCGGGCGGATAGGCGCTTTGAATGGCGCGGTTGTACATCGGCAGGTCGGGATCGTTGTTGAGCGCGTCCCACTCTTCGCTGCGGATGCCGTCGACGAAAAGATTGGGATCGTAGGTTGGCATCGAAACCAGCGCCAGGATGCCGCCGGTCGAGGGATCAATCGCGACCAGCGCCCCACGGCGGTCGGCAAAGGCGCGTTCGGCGACTTCCTGCAAACGCACGTCGAGCGTGAGCGTCAGGGTCGCTCCCTGCACCGGCGGCACGATCGAGAGGCGGCGAACGGCACGTCCGAAACGATCGACTTCGAGTTCCTCGTGCCCCGCCTTGCCGTGAAGCTGGAATTCGTAATGGCGCTCCAGCCCGTTCTGGCCGATGTGGCGAGTGCCGCGATAGTTGCCGATCTGTTCGCCTCCAGGATCCCGCTCTTCGATCCAGGCACGATCCGCCTCACGCTCGCGCCCAATATAGCCAAGCGCATGGACGGCAAGACTGCCGAGCGGATATTCGCGGAAGAGCCGCGCCCGGATTTCGACACCGGGCAGGCGATAACGGTTGACCGCAATGATCGCGACTTCTTCGTCACGAAGCCTGCTGCGCAATTGCAGCGACTCGAAATTCTTCGCCTCTCCCTGGAGTTTCTTGAACCGCCGCCGATCCTGATCGGTGATTTCGATCAATTCGGCCAACTCGTCGATCGTTTCGTCGATATTGCCGGCGCGCTCGGGGTCGATTTCGAGGGTGAAGGCGGAATAATTGCGCGCCAGCACGATGCCATTCCTGTCGGCAATCGTCCCACGGCTTGGCACGATCGGCACGAGCGTGATGCGGTTGTCTTCGGCGCGGGTGGAGTAATAGTCGTGGCGCAGGATCTGGAGCCAGAAAAAACGCGCAAACAGGACGCCGAATGCCGCCAGCACCAACACCACGGTGACAATCAGGCGGAAACGGAAACGCGGTCCCTTGTCGTCGCCGTGAAAATCACGAAAGGAGGACGAAAGGGAATCAGAGGCATGGTACGTGCGCATTCGTGACAAGGGCTACCGGGGAAACAATCAGATCGGGCGGTTTTCGTCGCGCTCCACCGGCTGGTATTGTGGCAGCAACAAAAGGTAGGTGAGCGGAATCCACAATACCGCAGCAATGCAGGGACCGAGAAAATAATCCCAGCCGACCGGAATGCTGGTGGCAAGAAACCCGATGCCCGCCTGGAACAACTGCGCAACGAGCAGGATCGGCAGGATTTGCAGCGCCTGCAAGGGAATCGGGAACCACAGCAGGCGGCGCGAAAAGGCGGCGCCCGCATACGAGATCGCGACATAGGCCAGGGGATGCTGCCCCAGCAGGCTGCCGTTGGCGACATCCATTGCCAACCCGAGCAGGAAGGCCCACCCCATCCCGACATAACGGGATTCGCGCACGCTCCAAAAGCAGAGGGTCAACGCCAGCCAATCCGGAACAACCGGCCAGTAGGCCGTCGGTATCAGGTTCAGCATAAAGGCGACAAACAGCGAAAGCGCGATGTGCCACGCTCGCGCCGGTTGCAGGATGCGAGAGGAGGAAAAAGTCGTTTGCGTCACGGCCTTCTCCCGGATGTTATTTTGGGATGCGGTTTCCTGGGTGCGGCTTTTTTCTCCTCCGGAGCTCCTTCGATCATCGTCACCGGATCCGGCGGCGGCGCAATTTCCTTGCGTGAGGCCAGGATCATGACTTCATTGAAGCTTTCGATCCCCGCCAGCGGCGCACAGATAACGCTCGCGAAGGAATAGGCGGTGTCGCGCTCGACACGCTCGACCCGGGCAACGGGAAAGCCAGGCAGGAAGATGCCGTCCAGCCCCGAGGTGACGACCAGGTCGCCTTCCTGGACATCGGCATTGAGCGGCAGGAACCGGATTTCAAGACGCCCGTCGCCCAGCCCGAAGATGACCGAGCGCATTCCGGTACGGACAATCTGCACCGGCAGGGATTGCTCCTTGTCGGTAATCAGCGTGATTTCCGAAACGAAAGGATAGACGCGCGTCACCTGTCCGATGATGCCGGTATCGTCGACCACCGGATAGCCCGCGCCGACACCGTCGGTCATGCCCTTGTTGACAACGATGCGGCGGGAGAAGGGGTCGCGGGCCGTATAAAGAATCTGCGCAACCTGGCCGCTGGCCCGCTCGCGCTCCTTGACTGCGAGCAGCCGGCGCAAACGCGCGTTTTCTTCTTCAAGCTGTTTCAGGCGCAACAGATCGGGCCCGTCTGCGAGCCGCTTGCGCTTCAGATCGCGGTTTTCTTCCTGCAATTCTTCCAGGCTGCGAACATAATTCCCGGAGCGGGTCAGGCTGCGCACCGGCACATGCACCGCTTCCTGCACGGGGTAGATCACCGCCGAGAGCGCCTGGCGAACACGATCAAGATAATGAAAGCGCGCATCGAACACGATCAGCGCCAGCGACAGGATCACGTAAAACGACAATTGCACCAGCGGCGCCGGGCCTCGCCTGAAAAAAGGAGGCAGCCCCTGATCGATCGTAACCACTCTGGACTACCCGAAACGTTCCGGCATCATCCGGAACATCTGCACCAGCGCGGGCATGCGCGCGAAAGCGGAAAGCTCATGCAGGCTCATTCCGAAGCAAAGATGGATCCAAGCTTGTCGATTTTTTCCAGCGCCATGCCGCAGCCACGGGCAACGCAGGTCAGCGGGGCTTCGGCCACGATCACCGGAAGACCCGTTTCTTCCATCAACAGGCGGTCAAGGTCGCGCAGGCAAGCGCCACCGCCTGTCAGCACCATGCCTTTTTCGGCGATGTCGGCGCCCAGTTCCGGCGGTGTTCTCTCCAGCGCCGATTTGACTGCGGAGACAATCTGGTTCAGCGGCTCGGTCAGGGCTTCGAGGATTTCGTTGGAGGAAATCATGAATTTGCGAGGAATGCCCTCGGCCTTGTTGATGCCGGAAACTTCCATTTCGCGCACTTCGGTGCCCGGGAAGGCGGAACCGATGGTTTTCTTGATGTTCTCGGAAGTGTTTTCGCCGATCAGCATGCCGTAATTGCGGCTGATGTAATTGATGATCGCCTCGTCGAGTTTGTCGCCGCCGACGCGCACGCTGCCGGCATAGACCATGCCGCCCAGCGAAATCACGCCGACTTCGGTCGTGCCCCCGCCGATATCGACGACCATGGATCCGGTGGCCTCGGCCACTGGCAGCCCGGCGCCGATCGCAGCGGCCATCGGTTCCTCGATCAGGAATACTTGGGATGCCCCGGCGCGCTCGGCGGCATCGCGGATCGCGCGGCGTTCGACCTGGGTCGATCCGGAGGGCACGCAGATGATGATGCGGGGACTGGGCGAAAAAAAGCGCGATTCATGCACTTTCTTGATGAACTGCTTGAGCATCTGCTCAGTGATCGTGAAGTCGGCAATCACGCCGTCTTTCATCGGGCGGATCACGGTAATCGCGCCGGGGGCCTTGCCGAGCATTTCCTTGGCGCCGCGACCGACGTCCTGAATCGATTTTTTGGCGTTGGGCCCGCCTTCGAGGCGAATGGCGACGACCGAAGGCTCGTCGAGCACGATCCCTTTACCGCGCACATAAATCAGCGTGTTGGCGGTGCCCAGGTCGATCGCAATATCCTTGGAGAAAAATTTGTTGAAAAAACCAAACATGGTTGAAATTCCGGGAAAACAGGTTAGGGGTTATGGTTCTGAAGGCACGGCGTATCCCGTTGCCATTGCCTCGTGCCCGCAACGCAAAAGCATGAAAGACGGGAATGTCCCGCCATGACAGAACGCAAATCGCGCGATGAGCAAATACAGGCGGCATAGACTGTGTTTTCAGGAAAAAAAATCCGGGAAGCCGCCAGCAACAAAGGGGGCATGATACCCTATCGGACTTTCCGGTTAAAGGATGCTCTGAATAAGTCGAGCGGACAGCGTGCGCTGCGGATTGGGATGGGATGCAAGGCGCAAACCGCAGCCATAGCCGTCGCTATGGCGAGGATTTGCAACGCCGCAGACCGCCCAACTCCGCAGATGCACGCGGCGCGGTGACTTGTTCAGAGCATCCTGATGGATGCCCTGAACTTATTCGGAGCGTTCTTTTCATCAATCTTTCATTCGCCATGTCGCTTTCCCCCGAACAAGTTTTTCGCATCGCGCAACTGGCGCGGATCGAAATCACCACCGCCGAAATGGATGTCATGCGCGGCCATTTGAACGGCATTTTGTCGATGATCGACGAAATGCAGGCCGTCGATACCCGTGGCGTCGAACCCATGGCGCACGCCCAGGAGCTGACGCAACGCCTGCGCGCCGATGAGGTTTTCGAGATGAACCGCCGCGATGATTTCCAGGAAATCGCGCCGGAAGTGGAAAACGGGCTTTACCTCGTCCCCAAGGTCATCGAATAAGCCCTGCCGCCGCACCGGCGCTTCGCATTCTTTTCGCCTCCCCCGCCTTTTTATCCGCCGGATCATCGCAATGATCAATGCTTCCCTTTCCGAACTTTCCCGGGCGCTTTCCGCCGGGCATATTTCCAGCGTCGAATTGACGCAAGAATTCCTGCGACGGATCGCGCGCCTGAATCCCACGCTCAACGCTTTCATCACCGTCGACGAAGAAAAAAGCCTCGCCCAGGCGCGCGCCGCCGATGCGGCATTGTCCGCTGGAACGGCGGGGCCGCTGACCGGCATCCCGGTCGCGCAGAAGGATCTGTTTTGCGCGAAGGGCTGGTTGACCACCTGCGGATCGAAGATCCTGAGCAATTTCGTCAGCCCCTACGATGCTGCCGTGGTCGAGCGCCTGAACGAGGCCGGCATGGTTTGCCTGGGCAAGACCAATATGGACGAATTCGCGATGGGTTCCTCGAACGAAACCTCGTTCTACGGTCCAGTCCGCAACCCCTGGGATACCGGGCGCGTCGCCGGGGGATCCTCCGGCGGATCCGCAGCAGCCGTCGCCGCGCGCCTGGCGCCGGTTGCCACCGGCACCGACACCGGCGGCTCGATCCGCCAACCGGCCGCCTTCAGCGGCCTGTGCGGGTTGAAACCAAGCTACGGCATCGTGTCGCGCTGGGGCATGGTCGCTTTCGCTTCATCGCTCGATCAGGCAGGCCCGATGGCGCGCTCGGCGCGGGATTGCGCCTTGTTGCTGAACGCAATGGCCGGTTTCGATCCACGCGACTCGACCAGTATCGAACGGGCGCCGGAAGATTATTGCCGCGAACTCGACGCGCCTGCCGCCGACCCGGCGAAGCCGCTCGCGGGCCTGCGGATCGGCCTGCCGCGCGAATTCTTCGACGACACCGCGCCTTGCGATCCCCAAACCTCTGCCGCAGTGGCCGCCTCCATCGAGGAACTCCGGCGGCTTGGCGCGCAGACCATCGAGCTTTCATTGCCGAACGTGCGCCACGGTATTTCCGCCTATTACGTCATCGCGCCCGCCGAGGCCAGTTCGAATCTGTCGCGCTTCGATGGCGTCCGCTACGGCTGGCGCGCGCCAGACTATTCCAACCTTGAGGACATGTACTGCAAGACCCGCGCGCAGGGCTTTGGCGCCGAAGTGAAACGGCGCGTGCTGATCGGCGCCTATGTTCTCTCGCACGGCTATTACGATGCCTTCTACCTGCAAGCGCAGCGCATCCGCCGCCTGATTGCCGCCGATTTTGCCGCAGCCTTCACGCAATGCGACTTGTTGCTGGGCCCGACCAGTCCGGACATCGCATTCGCGCTCGGCGAAAAAACCGACGACCCGGTGCAGATGTATCTGACCGACATTTACACCATTGCCGTCAACCTGGCCGGCCTGCCGGGAATCTCGATCCCGTGCGGGTTCGCGCAGGCAGGAGAAAAATCGCTGCCGATCGGACTGCAATTGATCGGCAATTATTTTTCCGAAGCGCGCCTGCTCAACGCCGCGCATCGTTACCAGCAGGCGACGGACTGGCACACGCGGATCCCGGAAGGAATTGAATGAACCTTCAATTTTCTAAATTACTGTAATAATTATTAATTAAAAAACACTACTGTAGCGAAACATTCTTTAAGTAAATTTAGAAAATTGACGAGCATATTGAACGGATAACCAAGATGAAAGCAACAGATTGGGAAGTGGTAATCGGAATCGAGACGCACGCGCAACTGGCGACCTGCTCGAAAATTTTTTCCGGCGCGGCCACTGCCTTCGGATCCGAACCGAACAGCCAGGCATGCGCCATCGACCTCGCGTTGCCCGGCGTGCTGCCGGTGTTGAACCGTGAAGCGGTGGCCTGTGCGATCCGCTTCGGTCTGTCCGTCGGGGCGCAAATCGCACAGAAGTCGATTTTCGCGCGCAAGAATTATTTTTACCCCGATTTACCCAAAGGCTATCAGATCAGCCAGTTCGAGCACCCCGTCGTCTCCGGCGGCGGCATTGTCATTCCGCTCGAAAATGGCGAAGAAAAACAGATTCGCCTCACCCGGGCGCACCTGGAAGAAGACGCCGGCAAATCCCTGCACGAGGATTTCCACGGCAAAAGCGGCATCGACCTGAACCGCGCCGGCACGCCACTCCTGGAGATCGTGACCGAGCCGGACATGCGCTCGGCAAGGGAAGCCGTCGCCTACGCCCGCGCGCTGCACGCGCTGGTGCGCTGGATCGGCATCTGCGACGGCAACATGCAGGAAGGCTCGTTCCGCTGCGACGCCAACGTTTCCGTCCGTCCGCGCGGACAGCGGGAATTCGGCACCCGGCGCGAAATCAAGAACCTCAACTCCTTCCGCTTCATGCAGCAGGCCATCGAATACGAAGTCCGCTGGCAAATCGAAACGCTTGAAGACGGCGGAACCATTCGGCAGGCCACCGTGCTCTTCGACCCGGACACCGGCCAGACCCGCGCCATGCGCAGCAAGGAAGACGCGCACGACTACCGTTATTTTCCCGACCCCGACCTGCTGCCCCTCTCGATCGGCGAGGACTGGATTGCAAATATCCGCGCCGAAATGCCCGAACTGCCGGCGCAATTGGCGCAGCGTTTCCAGAACGAATACGGCCTCTCGTCCTACGACGCCAACACGCTGACAGCAAACCGCGAGACGGCGCAGTATTTCCTCGATGCCGTTTCCGCCGCCGGCGCCGCCCTGGCCAAGCCCTGCGCCAACTGGATCATGGGTGAAATCGCCGCGCGCCTGAACCGCGAGGAAAGGGAAATCGCCGAGTCCCCGGTGCGCCCGCAACAACTGGCGGGACTGCTCACCCGGATCGACGACGGCAGCATCTCCAACAACATCGGAAAAAAAGTATTCGACGCCCTGTGGAACAAGGAGGGCGAAAGCGCCGACGCGATCATCGCGGCACAGGGGCTGAAGCAACTCACCGATACCGGCGCAATCGAGGCCATGATCGACGAGGTGCTTGCCGCCAACGCCAGATCGGTCGAAGAATTCCGCGCCGGCAAGGAAAAAGCCTTCAACGCGCTGGTCGGCCAGGTCATGAAAGCCAGCAAGGGGCAAGCAAATCCGGGGCAGGTGAATGATTTGTTGAGGAAGAAGCTGCAAGGCTGAATCAGACGGAGCTGCAAAAAGAGAATCTCTCTAGACTGAGAAACTCGTTTACTTGTAACTTCACGAGTTACAGAGCATCATCCAACCGTGATCAAATCTTTTCTGCACGATGGCATCCGCTTGTTCTTCGAGACAGCCAGCAAGGCGAAGATTCGTCCTGAACACGCAAACAAGCTCGCCAGGCAACTGCAACGGCTCGATGCCGCATCCGGTCCGCAGGACATGAACGTTCCGGGCTGGAGATTGCATCCTCCGTCGCATGATCTGGCCGGGCATTGGTCGGTCTGGGTCAATGGCAATTGGCGCCTGACTTTCAGTTTTGAGGGCGAGGACGCAATCCTCGTCGATTACCAGGACTATCACTGAAAGCTTTTTATATCATGAGCATGTTCAATCCCCCCCCACCCGCTGAATTCATCCGCGAAGATGTGCTTCCGGCGCTGAACCTGACCATCGGCGAGGCTGCCGACCAGCTTGGCGTGTGTCGTGCGGCCTTGTCGCGCGTGCTCAACGGCAGGGCGTCGATTACCCCAGAGATGGCGATTCGCCTGGAAGAATGGCTGAGAACGCCAGATGGCGGCGGCCCTTCTGCCGAGAGTTTCCTGCGCGCGCAGGCGAGCTACGATCTTTGGCAAGCGCGACAGCAACGCGAACGGCGCGGCGGCGTCTGCATCCGGCGACCTGCCGTTCTTGCAGACGATTTTTGATGGCTTCCTTTTTAAATTTTGCTCCCGTACCGTTGGGTTTCGCTTGCGCTCAACCCAACCTGCAATCCTGGGCCTAAACAGCTTTGTTTTTCCGCGAAAAAAGTATAGAATGCGCGGTTCTTTGTTTCATTTCTGGAGTCCAACATGTATGCGGTCGTAAAAACCGGGGGCAAGCAATATCGCGTTGTCGCTGGCGAAAAACTGAAAATAGAACAGATACCGGCAGAAGTTGGCGCTGAAATCATCCTCGATCAGGTGCTGATGGTTGGCGCCGGCGAATCGGTGAAAATCGGCGCCCCGCTGGTGGCGGGAGCCTCGGTCAAGGCTACGGTGCTGGCCCAGGGCCGGCACGACAAGATCAAGATCTTCAAGATGCGCCGACGCAAGCACTATCAGAAGCACCAGGGGCATCGTCAGAATTACACCGAATTGCGCATCGACACGATCACCGCGTAATCGTCGGCAGAACGCAAGGAGTCAACACATGGCACACAAAAAAGCAGGCGGCAGTTCCCGTAACGGCCGCGATTCAGAATCAAAACGCCTCGGCGTCAAACGTTACGGCGGCCAGTTGGTGCTGGCGGGCAACATCCTCGTGCGCCAGCGCGGCACCGAATTCCACCCCGGCGAGAATGTCGGCATCGGCAGGGATCACACCCTGTTCGCGCTGGCCGACGGCAAAGTGCAATTCTCCATCAAGGGTGAGAAGAAGCGCCGCACGGTAAGTATCGTCGCCGCCGCCTGAACCGCCCCCGGTTCATCGCCAAAAGCCCTGTCCTTGTGATGGGGCTTTTTTGTTTTCGACCCTCTTTTTTCTACAAGCTCAATATGAAATTCATCGACGAGGCGCGTATTTACGTTGCCGCCGGCGACGGCGGAAACGGCATTGCTTCGTTCCGGCGTGAGAAATTCGTCCCCCGCGGCGGTCCCGACGGCGGCGACGGCGGGCGCGGCGGCAGTGTTTTCGCCATCGCCGACCGCAATATCAACACCCTGATCGACTACCGCTACACGCGCAAATTTTTCGCCCCGCGCGGCGAAAACGGCGGCAACAAGGATTGCTACGGCAAGGGCGGCGAAGACATCGTGCTGCGTATGCCGGTCGGAACGGTAATCAGCGAACTGGAAACCGGGCGGCTGATCGCCGATCTCGATACCGATGGCAAAAAGGCGCTGATCGCTCAGGGCGGGCGCGGCGGCCTGGGGAACATCCATTTCAAATCGAGCACCAACCGCGCCCCGCGCCAATGCACGCCCGGCACTCCGGGCGAGATGCTGGATCTGCAACTCGAACTGCGCGTGCTCGCCGATGTCGGCCTTCTGGGCTTGCCGAACGCGGGCAAAAGCACTTTCATCCGCGCCGTTTCCGCCGCGCGCCCGAAAGTCGCCGATTACCCCTTCACCACCCTGCATCCGAATCTCGGCGTCGTGCGTGTCGATGAAAACCAGAGTTTCGTTGTCGCCGACGTGCCCGGCCTGATCGAAGGCGCCGCTTCCGGCGCCGGGCTGGGCATCCGCTTTCTCAAGCATCTGGCGCGCACGCGCCTTCTTTTGCATCTGGTCGATCTGGCGCCGTTTTCGCCCGACGCAGACCCGGCGCGCGACGCGCGCGCGATCATCAATGAACTGCAGCAATACAGCCCGGAGTTGGCAGCCAAGCCGCGCTGGCTGGTGCTGAACAAGCTCGACCTGATCCCGGAAGAAGAACGGGCGGAACGCATCGAGGCATTCCTTGCCGCCTATGCGGAAAGCGCCGCGCCGGACGAAGAAAATCCCCCCCGCTGCTTTGCCGTGACCGCAATCAGCGGTGAAGGCTGCAAGCCCCTGGTGCAGACGGTCTATCGCGCCCTGAGCGAATTGCCGCATCCCTTGCCATTATTGCTGCCGCGCGAAGAAAATACGGATGCGCGGGAAGGGGAAGCAGAAGAAATGGGAGAAACAGAATGAGTCATCGCCAGCAGGCGCTTGCCAACGCGCGCCGGATCGTGGTCAAGGTCGGTTCCTCGCTCGTCACCGACAACGGCATGGGGCTAGACCTCAACGCCATCGGCGACTGGGCGCGGCAGATTGCCGCCTTGCGCGCGCAGGGGCGCGAAGTCATCCTCGTTTCCTCCGGCGCGATTGCCTGCGGAATGCAGCGCCTGGGCTGGAAGAAGCGCCCGAACGCGGTGCACGAGCTGCAGGCCGCCGCCGCAGTCGGCCAAATGGGACTGGCACAGGTCTACGAAGGTGCTTTCGCCCAACACGGCCTGAACTGCGCCCAGGTATTGCTCACCCACGATGACCTGTCCGACCGCAAGCGTTACCTCAACGCCCGCTCGACACTCACCACCCTGCTCGGATTGGGCGTGACGCCGATCATCAACGAAAACGACACCGTCGTCACCGACGAAATCAAGTTCGGCGACAACGATACGCTCGGCGCGCTGGTGGCCAACCTCACCATCGCCGACGCGCTTTTCATCCTCACCGACCAGGCCGGCCTCTTCAGCGCCGACCCGCGCAAGGATCCGAACGCCACGCTGATCGGCGAAGCGCGTGCCGACGACCCCGGTCTGGAAAAAATGGCCGGCGGCGCCGGGAGCGCCATCGGCCGTGGCGGCATGATTACCAAAGTCACCGCTGCGCGACGCGCGGCACGCAGCGGCGCGCACACCGTCATCGCCAGTGGCCGCGAAACCGACGCGATTCTGCGTCTCGCCGCCGGTGAAGCACTGGGCACCCTGCTTGTGGCTCATACGCAGCCGCTGGCAGCACGCAAGCAATGGCTTGCCGACCACCTGCAACTGACCGGCGCGGTGCTGCTCGATGAGGGCGCGGTAGCCGCCTTGCGGCAGGGCAAAAGCCTGTTGCCGGTCGGGGTTGTCGAAGTGCGCGGCGAATTCGAGCGCGGCGCCGCGATTGCCTGCCTGTCGCCAGAAGGAGAAGAACTCGCGCGGGGCTTAAGCAACTACACCAGTGCCGAAGCGCGCCGGATTGCCCGCCACACGAGCGCGGAGATCGAAAAAATTCTGGGTTACGTCAACGAACCGGAACTCATTCACCGTGGCAACCTGATTCTTCTTGGTTGAGATTGTCCGGGGTATAAATGGCAACGGCCCCGCGATCAGATGATTGCGGGGCCGTTTTTATATGGCTTGCCTGGCGGTGACCTACTTTCGCACACGCATTGTGCACTATCATCGGCGCAGACTCGTTTCACGGTCCTGTTCGGGATGGGAAGGGGTGGGTCCGAGTCGCTATGGCCGCCAAG
>WQZF01000058.1 GCA_009780885.1 Betaproteobacteria bacterium
CGGTTTTTCAATGCGCGCCAGCCGCGCCGCCTCGCGCACCGCCCGTTGTACCGATTCGGGATAGAGGTGATGGCGCCGTTCCAGCAACTCACCCGTGCGCGCATCCGGACGCGGGTCAACGGCGCGCACTGCCGACGGAAACACCCACTGCCACGCCCAACTCCGATCAGCCGCGGGATACTTCACCGCCAGCGCATGTGGCAAAACCACTTGACCCAATCCGGCATCCAGGTCCTTTTCGTGCAGCGTCCGCGCTTTGTCCAATTGCGCCCTCAGGGGCGCGATCAGGTTTTCAGGCAGCACCGTCACCCGATCCTTGTTAGCTTTTCCCTCACGCACAACGATCTCGCGCCGGGAAAATTCCACATCCTTCACCCGCAGGCGCAATGCCTCCATCAAGCGCATCCCCGTGCCATACAACAATTGCGCGACCAGCCCCATCGTCCCATTCATGTGCAGCAGCAACTCGCGCACCTCGCCGGGCGTCAATACCACCGGCAGACGTTGGGGCCGCTTGGCCTGCACCACCTCGGCGAGCCAGGGCAACTCGATTTCCAGCACCTGTTTATACAAATACAGGATTGCCGCCTTGGCCTGATTCTGGGTCGACGCCGACACCTGCCGATCCACCGCCAGATGACTCAAAAACGCCTCCACCTCCGCCGCCCCCATCTCCCGCGGATGCCGTTTGTCGTGAAACAGAATGAAGCGCCGCACCCAATCCAGATACGCTTGCTCGGTGCGAATGCTGTAATGCCGCGTGCGCAGATGGATGCGCATACGCTCCAGCAATCCTGGCTGGCGCGGAAGGTCGGCGGGAGCGTCTGAAGAAGAGGTCATCCGGGAAATTTTAGGTTTGCCTAAACAATGCCAAGTGTTTATTGTAGCGGGGATTTTCTCATGGTACATTGCTTTATGCGACGGATCATCACAAGACACCCGTCGTCTAATTTTAGTTAGGTGTTGGAATGCTCCCACCTAGGCTCATAACAAGGAACTACTTACTGAATGTCTACATCTAACGAACAGACAACGCTGCAGAAAACGCAATTTGTTCAGCGGCTATTAGGTGCTGCGGGGGGAGCAATTCTCGCGGGAGCACTTGGCGTTTGGATATTCGATCTCCTCAAGGAAGCTGTACCTAGCGTGGTCATATCCATGATCGCGGGCATGGCTGGTGGAGGCGTGGCAATTGCTCATCGACGCTTGGCCAAAAGGAAAGATCGGGGAGAAAAGGAATGATAGACCTTTTCTTCACGAACGTTAATTCACTATCCGCGGCCTTTTTTCTTGTCTGCTTTTCTGTCTTATGGTTCAAACGCCGCGGAGGACGCAATTCTCCACGCTTGGAATCATTGCTGACTTGTGCTCTGGCCGCCGCTACTATTCCTACCGGTCTCGCGCTGATTCTCTGCTCCTTTAATCCAGCATTTGTGTCTCTCCTTGAGAGTTTAAACGTAAATCTCGCAGTTGCCGGCGTTGTTCTAGTCTTCATGGCATTTCAAGCAGTGCAGACCGGCTGCAAAGAAAGCACAGATGCGTAACATGACTTAGCGGCAAGCCAAGGCGCTATACTTCGCGGGTTGCGCGTTCGGTTGGCCTTGTGTCTGAGCACTACCCAAACGTCCTAACCTTACAATCAACCCGGACACAGCTGCGCTGTGCCGGTTATCTTACCCGTTAGGTCTCCCTACCTCACCAGTAGTCACGGACAGCCGTTGGTGCGAAAATAGGGAATCGAACCACGCACAGGACAAGATTCAAGAATGATGCTTGCTGACCTCGAAACTGCGCGCCTCAACGTCGAGAACAAAACGAGGTCAAATCTTTTTAGCTGGCGGGGCCAGTTCACACCTCAGTTCGTGGACTATTTGCTCGAAACCTATGCCCGTCCAGGACAAGTGGTTCTTGACCCATTCTGCGGAAGCGGAACTGTATTGCAGGAAGCCACTTCTCGTCGCCTCATGGCTGTCGGACTCGAGATCAATCCTGCCGCTTATGCAATGGCGAAATTCTTTTCTCTATCCGCTTTAAGTGGGAATGCCAGAAGGACTCTATCCCAAAGATCCGCTGAGTTGCTTCGCACTGCGCTCGCACAATTACCGGCTGATGCTCCGCTATTCACCGAGTCGGAAGATTACAGGCAAAGGGTTTCTAACCTTCTTTCCCTTGCGACCGAATTGTTCGACAGAGCTAACGACAAGCAGACGAAACTGCTTCTTCTCCTTTCCCTATTCCGGGCTGAGAGTTCAAAGAATGGTGGCCTTGCTTCGGTAATGGGTCGGTCACTTCAGTTTGTGTTAGAGCAACTCATTCAGCTTCCGACTACCGAAAGAATTCCCCTTGCGTCCCTTGCGGATGCCAGAAACGCTCATTTTCACCTTGAAGAAGAAGCGCATGTCATTATTACGAGCCCCCCCTATATCAATGTTTTTAACTATCACCAGAACTATCGCGCCCTACTCGAACTGATCGGCTTTGATATGTTGAGGGTGGCACATAGCGAAATGGGTTCAAACCGTAAGCACCGTGGAAACCGATTCTTGACGGTTATTCAATACAGTCTGGATATAGAGTTGGCGATCAAGAGCCTTGCGCGGGCTCTTGTTCCGAATGGATTACTTATTATGGTACTCGGACGGGAATCCAAAGTTCGAGGTGCCGCTTTCGCCAACTCAGACATCGTCGCATCTCTTATCGAGCGTTGTGGGGCATTTGCCAAACCAAAGAGCTATGAGCGCGTGTTCACCAATCGCTACGGCCAATCAATCTATGAAGACATACTCGTAGCACAACGCATTGGCGTTCCAGACGAACGCGAGCAGGCGAGATATGTAGCAAAGACCTCGCTTCTCGGGGCTCTGAACAACCAAACCGGCGACGTGCAAGCCGACATTGCGGATGCTATCGATCTCATTGATTCCGTTCGTCCCTCTCCTCTATTCAACAAGGCCGCTCTGATCTGAACCATGGCGAATACTCCACACAAAGAAAAACTAACATCTGCCATTACCAACCCGAAATGTGGTGCCGACGACGTCGCGTTGCTGCATGAGGCGCTTGAAGCCTATGAAGACTGGTCATCGAAACTGTTGAACCTCACTACCACAGGCAAGAAGCGCATCGAGGACATGACTGATCTTCTCAATGCGTACAAGGATTTTCTGGAGGTCGACCTTATTGCTAAACGCGGCTCCGCGTTCATCAAACGGCAGAAGGGCCAACTGAAACTCGACAACTCAGTGATCGAAGAGTTTCTCGTACATCTGGCAACGGACAAAGTGCTTTCTGGCCTGCCCACTTTTCAACTCGAAGTTGGCCCTCAGACAGCGTTCATGTCCTTGGCATTCACTCCATCTAGCCTTAGCGCCCTTGGTGGCAAGCCAACAGTCACGCTAAAGGAGAAAAACACGGATTTCGCCCTCGGCAAGACCATTCATTATCAATTCTCAACTGAGTCTACGTTCCCGAGCAGACAGACCAGCCAAGGGAAACTCGTTCTTGCCGTGCTTGCCGCCGAGTGCAAGGTCAACCTTGACAAGACAATGTTTCAAGAAGCCGCTGGAACCGCTGCGCGGTTCAAGCAAGGATGTCCTATGTCCCGCTACTACCTCTTGGTCGAGTACTTGGACATGGAACCCGAGGACTGCCGGCTTACCGCTCTGGATAACGTCTTTCTGCTTCGCCATACGAAGCGACTTCCATTTGAGAAGCGTAGCGTCTATGCGGAAGTCAAGCGTCAGCATGACGACCATCCGATTGATGCGGAAGTGATGTGGCGGTTTGTTAGGGAGTTACAGGGATTTATTGATGCCGTGTGGTATGACCCTCAGAAGGCGCTGCAACGCGGCTCGTTCATATAGCCCCGGTACCCCCAACCCTTCTGTCAACCAGATCGCCCGCAAGCTGCGCTTGCGGGTTCCCTCCGCGCTTCGCGCTCCGGCAGCCGGTTACCTCAAACGTTAGGTTATTACCATGCCACTCAGCACTGATCTCGCCGAGAAATCTGTCCACGCTGCAATTTCTGCGATTGAGCTTTACAATAAACCGCACTTTTTGTACAGAGAAGAAGCCTTTGCGCTGCTGATGACAAACGCTTGGGAACTACTGCTTAAAGCAAAATGGGTACTCGATCATAACGAGGAAGTGGAGTCTCTGTACGAGTACAAAGAAACTAGCAACGGCGCAAAGACCCCTAAAACGAATCGTAGTGGAAATCCAATTTCCCATGGTGCCGTTTATTTGGCAGCGAAGCTGAAGGAAGACAAAAATTCTGGACTTGAAACCGCTTGCTATGACAACTTTTTGGGCCTAATCGAGATCCGTGATAACGCTGCTCACTTCATCAACAAAGATTTATATCTTGGGCGCAGAATTCTCGAAATTGGAACAGCCTCATTACGAAATTACCTTTCCCTCGCCATAGATTGGTTTCAGTTAGACCTAGCTAAGTACAATTTTTTTCTTATGCCGATCTCTTTTTACCACGGTTTCGAGACCGTGGAGCCTGCGACTCGCGCTCATTACCCTGAACAAATTCAACGTCTTCTCACTTACCTAGACGAACTTGAAGCGAACCCGGAAGAGAACGAGGCAAAGCAGCATGTGTCCTTGAGAATGGAGACCAAACTAGTCCGCGGAAAGGACACTTCAGCTGTCGCCTTTCGATGGACGGATGACCCTACTGCTCCAGCCATTACGGTTCGCGAAGAAGATCTTCTGAAAAACTACCCACTGACGTACAGAGAGCTTGCCAATTCGCTGAAGCGACGCTACGAGGACTTCCTCGAAAACAAAGAATTTCACAGACTACGAAAAACGCTTGAAAAGGATACGAAGTGGGCTATTGTCCGTCAGCTGCACCCTGCTAATCCTAAAAGTTCGCGCCAACGCTTCTACAACACAAACATCCTGAAAGAATTCGACAAGCACTATCAGAAGAGGAAGAAACCCTAACCTTGCAATCAACCCGGACGCACGTCCCGTGCGCCGGTTATCTTATTCGTTAGGAAGCATTGAACCACCGCATTCATGTTCATGCCGCTTTCATTCTCTTGCGCTACGTCCGCTCAATGTTCGGCCTCGCGGTCACATCCCGCCCCGGCAGGCGGAAGTGGTATTCTTTGCGAGTCGTGCGTTCGGTTAGCCTTGTGTCTGAGCACTACCCAAGCGTCCTAACCTTACAATCAACCCAGACGCGGCTACGCCGCGCCGGTTATCTTATCCGTTAGACGGCACACAACCAAGCAGTGAGCTAAACTGAGACGCGATCCAGCTTGATTTTGCATTACGTTTGCTATACACTGTCAGACATGAAAACTGCCACACTCCCCCCCGTTCGGATCGACCCTGGATTTCGCCATGAGGTTGAGCAATCCCTGCAAGATGGGGAAAGTCTGACTGCCTTGGTGGAGACGGCTTTACGCCATGAAATCGCTCGACGCAAGAACCATTCAGAGTTCGTTCGTCGCGGCCTTGCCGCTATTGAAAGAACCACACGAGTTGGCGATGGTATTCCGGCTGAGACAGTGATCGCCAAGCTGGAAGCTAAACTGGCGGCCGCTCGAAAGCGTCAGCAGGTATGACTTTTGATGTCATTTTCAGCCCAGAAGCTGAGGAAGATTTGGATCGCCTGTTTGATTACGTGCTGGAGCGAGAATTAAACAGTCACACAGGCAACTTGGATCTGCCTGAACGGGCTATCCAGGCGATCAGGAAGGGATGTGAGTTCTTGGCACATAGTCCGTTCAGTTGTCGCAAGGCTGGAGATAGCTCCTTTGTGCGAGAACTTCTCATTCCTTTTGGTGCCACAGGCTATGTAGCGCTCTTTGAGATACAGGGAAATCAGCAGGTAATTATCGGTGCCGTGCGGCATCAGCGCGAAGATGATTACCATTGAGTTTTCTTTCAACGCAAAAAATTTTTAGAAATTGTATGCCATATCAAGCTGCTGAATTTTAAGCCTAACCCTACAATCAACCCGGACGCGGCTGCGCCGCGCCGGTTATCTTGTCCGTTAGGTGTCACGATATGTCTGGTTCTAGGCTCGAGGTTAATTTTGATAGCGGCGATGTGGCTCTCTGTATCGACGGAAAGAGTGAATCACTAACCGCTTTGGCAAAGGCCAATCCATCTCCGGTGCGACACCATGCGGTCGATCTAAATGGTGTCTGCGTATCGGTAGTCGCGTCACAGATAGATGGAAAAGCGAAAGTCATAATCTTTCCCCCTTCAGACCTCGACTTTGAGAGCTGCGAATTCCGCGCGGTTGAGATTGCCAAGGCGCTTGCTTCTAAATGCCCTAAACCAATTTTTCCCATGAACCAATACGCTGTATTCAAATGGGGCAATCTGACCCTTAGGACTGAGTGGAGAGATGGTGGATATGGAGCTGAATTTTCCTATACAAACACCTAACCTTTCGGTCAAGCGGGACTGCGGAACCGGCGTGGCTTCTCCGGCCAACTTCTTTCGCGCCGCAGCCCCTTACCTCCAACGTTAGGCATCATGTCATGTTGAAGGACACATCAAAAATACCGCCAGGCGAGTACTGCTACCGCGTTTATCCTCTGAAGCCAGGTGAAACGCTGTCGAGGGACATAGACCAATTCGGTCGTAGCCTCCGTGAATACTCTTACCATCCAGGCTTTAAGGAAGTCCTTTGCCCTTACTGGCAACGTACCGACTACGGCACGGTGAAATGTTTGTTCTTGGATCGAGAAGTGCTTGATGACGATGACAAACAGGCACTTGTATTGCTGGCTGCAAAAATCGGAAAGGATGCAGCACGCGATTTTCCAAGGGATTGGGCATTGTCAGATGAAATCAAGATTTGTGCTGTCGGCGAAGATCAAGATGATCCCTGGGCGTATGATGCCTAGCCATTCGTTCAGCACGTAGGTCGGATAAGCGCAGCGCCATCCGACCTACGGTCCTTATTGAACATCGGGGCACGAAAAGGGAATCGTCTCTTCAAATTTTCTAAATTACTGTAATAATTATTCTGTAGAACTCGCTATAGTAGCGAAACATTCTTTAAGTAAATTTAGAAAATATCGCCCAGAGAATATCCGCCTAACCGCCGCTTTCTGCTTTACCCTCCGGCAATCGTCATTCGTTCGATCAGGATTGAACCGACCTGTCTTGCGCCACGGATCACCACGTCGTTGCCGATGGCGGCGACGTTGCGGAACATGTCTTTCAGGTTTCCGGCGATGGTGATTTCCTCGACCGGGTGGACGATTTCGCCTTTTTCCACCCAGAAGCCGGCCGCGCCGCGCGAATAGTCGCCGGTGACGTAATTGACGCCATGCCCGAGCAATTCGGTGACGAGCAGGCCGCGATCCATTTTGCGCAGCAGGCCGCGAAAATCGCGCTTGCCCGGCTCGACGATCAGGTTGTGGCTGCCGCCGGCTTTTCCGGTGGGAGGCAGCCCGAGCTTGCGGGCGGTGTAGACGCTGAGGAAGTAGCCGCGCAGGATGCCGTCCTCGATCACCTCGCGGTTGCGGGTTGCCAGTCCGTCGTCGTCAAAGGGCGCGCTGCCCAACGCGCCTTTCAGGTGCGGGCGCTCGCTGATCCGTACTTTTTTCGAGAAGACGCGCTTGTCGATCCGGTTTTGCAGGAAGGAGGTCTTGCGATAAAGCGGGCCGCCGCTGGCGGCATAGACGAAATTGTTGATCAGCGAGGCGGCCAGCGGCGCTTCAAACAAGACCGGAGCCTTGCAGGTGGGCAGCTTGCGCGCGCCCAGACGCGCCAGCGCGCGCCGTGCGGCGTAGTCGCCGATTTCTTCCGGGCTGGACAACCGTGTGCCGTCGCGGTGGGTCGAATGCCAGTCGTCGCGCTGCATCGCGTCGCCTTCGCCAGCGATCACCGAGCAGCCGAGGTAATGGCGCGAGGAAGGGTAACCGCCGACAAATCCAAGGCTGTTCCCGCAAACGAACTGGCCTTCCTGAACCGAGACGGTCGCGCCTTCCGAATTCGTGATCTGCGGACTGACCGCGAACGCGGCGCCTTCGCAGCGCCGGGCAAGCTCGATGGCTTCCTCGACGCCGATGTGCCAGGGATGATAGAGGTCGAGATCGGGAACCGCCCTTGCCAGCCATTCCGGATCGGCCAGTCCGGCGCAGGGGTCGGAAGCGGTAAAGCGGGCAATGTTGAGTGCCGCATCCACCGTATCGCGCAGCGCTTTCGGCGAAAAATCGGAAGAACTGGCGTTCCCTTTTTTCTGGCCGACATAAACGGTAATCCCGAAGCCCTTGTCGCGGTTGTATTCGATCGTTTCCACCTCCCCGCGCCGAACGCTCACCGATTGCCCGAACCCTTCCGAAAACTCTGCCTGCGCCGCGCTCGCTCCGGCTTTTTTGGCATAGGTCAGCACTTCGTCGATCATGTCCTGCAAGTTTTCAAAACGGCAGGAAAAACGGGTTTCTTCGGGCGAAGGAGGCGCGGATTTGGCGGGGCGGGCGGTGGCGGATTTTTTGGGGGGAGACATGAGAAATTCCAGTGCTGGGGATGTGTGATGAAGTGCAAATGAAAACATTATCATAGCCCGTGGGGCTGCGCCTATTCGGGCTGCACAGGATTTTGCCAATATTGCCCACCCCTGTTCCGATCTTCGGCGCCTATAATAGGTAGGGTAAGCAGGGAAAGTAGGGAATTGTTTTATTGAGCCGGAAATTAAGGATTGATTTTCAAGGGAGAAATGATGGGTTTCGCTTCGCTCTACCCATCCTACATTCTTTCACGCCTTAATTTCCGGGTGAATATAGGAGGATTATCAAATGGCAAATCTGATCGTTGATAACGCAAAAGTCATGGCGAAGGGCCAGATCACCTTGCCGAAGGACATCCGCGCGGCGCTCGGCGTCAGCACCGGCGACCGTGTGACGCTCATCAGGCAGGATGACCAAGTCATCATGATGAACTCCGCGGTATATGCCATGAAAATGCTGCAACAGGCAATGGAAGGCGAAGCGGAAAAGGCCGGCCTTGATTCCGATGAAAGCGTAGCGACCATGATCATGGAGATGCGCGCCGAGGGAAAAGAATGAAATGTATGCTGGATACAAACATTCTTGTTTCGGCGGCGCTCTTTCCAAAAAGCGTCTCCGCCATGGCATACATGAAAGCAGTCGTCCCGCCGTACAGAAGCGTGGTATGCGATTACTCAATGGAAGAATTGCGGCGGGTGTTCAATGAAAAATTCCCGCACCGGATATTGGATCATGACCGTTTCGTTTCGATGATGGCGCTGTCGGTCGAAATCGTGTTTACGCCGCCGGAAGAAGAATGTGAGGAAAGCGAAAACCAAATTCGCGATGCGAAAGACCGACCCATTCTGCGGGCGGCGCTCGCGGCAAAAGTGGATGTGCTCATTACAGGCGACAAGGATTTTTTGGAAGCAAGGATAGACAAGCCCGAAATTCTGTCCGCTGGAGAGTTTTTACAAAGGCCGCATAGCGTGAGAGGTGTATAGGATTCCGCAAGGATCTGGAACGAGGGAATGCCGCTAAAATATTGATTTTTAAATCGAAGCCACGGAAAAGTGAACTTCCCCCACCATACGACAAGCTCCTCAATTTATTCAAAAAAATGCGCCCTTCCCACAAAGACCACGAATCCCCCGACGACCTTCCCCTTTCCAAGACCCGTCGCAAAGCCCTGATGCACGAGTTGCAGGAATTGGGCGAGGCGCTTGTTGCGCTTTCCACCGAGGCGCTTGCGCGTGTCGATTTACCCGAATCACTCCGCGCTGCCGTGCAGGAAGCGCAAGGGATGCGGGCTTTCGAGGCGCGGCGGCGGCAATTGCAATACATCGGCAAGCTGATGCGCGATGCCGACCCCGAACCGATCCGGGCCGCGCTGGCGGTGGCGCGCGGCGTGTCGGCGAGCGAGACTGCGCGGCTGCATCGGCTGGAGCGGTTGCGCGAAGGGCTGCTGGAGAGCGAGGAGATTCTGGGCGAAATTGCCGCAGCCTTTCCCGGCGCCGATCTGCAACATTTGCGGCAGTTGCGCCGCAACGCGCTGAAAGAAGCGGAGAGGGGGAGTCCGCCCAAGAGCTACCGCGCCATTTTCCAGATGCTTAAGAGATGCTCTGAATAAGTCGCCGCGCCGTGCGCATCTGCGGAGTAGGGCGGTCTGCGGCGTTGCAAATCCTCGCGATACCTTCAGGGTTCGCTGTGGCGTCGTTGGCAAATTCGGCCTTGCATCCCATCCCGATCCGCAGCGCGCACTTTCCGCCCGACTTATTCGGAGCATCCCAAGACGCTTTCTGCGGATTCCGATAAAGATCAATGTTCCCAAATCCAGAAAGAGTAGACTCCTCGACGGTTCGCATCACTCAATTTTGATTTTCTTCCATGACGAGGAAAGAACAAATGAATACGGATTCCTTGATTTTCCCACCCCCGGCATTGATCATCGGGCTGGTTTCGATCAGCGACCGCGCCTCTTCCGGCGCCTATCAGGATGCTGGCATTCCGGCGCTGAAAGACTGGCTGGACGAGGCGATCGCTTCTCCCTGGCAGTCGATTGCGAAGCTGATCCCGGACGAGCAGAACATCATCGAAAGCACGCTGATCCAATTGGCCGATGTCGAAGGCTGTTCGCTCATCCTCACTGTCGGCGGCACCGGCCCCGCGCCGCGTGACGTGACCCCGGAAGCGACCCTTGCCGTCGCCGACCGCGAAATGCCCGGCTTCGGCGAACAGATGCGGCGCATCAGCCTCAATTTCGTACCCACCGCGATCCTCTCGCGCCAGGTCGGCGCGATCCGTGGCAGAACGCTGATCCTCAATCTGCCGGGCCAGCCGAAAGCGGTCAAGGAAACCCTCGAAGGCGTCCGCGACGAGGCGGGCCACGTCGTCTTCCCCGGCATCTTTTCTGCGGTTCCCTGCTGCCTCGATTTGATCGGCGCTCCCTATGTCGAAACAAACGAAACGGTGGTCAAGGCGTTTCGCCCCGGGTCGATGCAACGGGAAAGAACAGCCGGCTAGAGCAGTGTTGATTCATGCGGCGCCATGCCTGGTTTCGCCCCTGCGAAACCAGGTTGAATCGAAACCGCTCCAGTACGGATTTTCTAAATTACTTAAATAATATCCCGCTACTGTAGTGGCTTATAAGAATGAATTCTTGATTCTAATTTAGAAAATCAAGGCTTCCAAACATCGGAAATCCCTTGCTCCAACTCAGGACGGTTCCGGCTGTTTTTGCAGCATCGACAGCAGACGCGCCAGTTTGTCGCGCATTTCGCGGCGGTCGACGATCATGTCGATGGCGCCTTTTTCGAGCAGGAATTCGGAACGCTGAAAACCCTCGGGGAGTTTTTCGCGGACGGTTTGTTCGATCACGCGCGGGCCGGCGAAGCCGATCAGGGCGCCCGGTTCGGCGATGACGATGTCGCCGACGAAGGCGAAGGAGGCGGAAACGCCGCCCATCGTGGGGTCGGTCAGTATCGTGACAAAGGGCAGTCCGGCGGCGGAAAGGCGGGTGAGCGCCGCAGTGGTCTTTGCCATTTGCATCAGGGAGAAAAGTCCTTCCTGCATTCGCGCGCCGCCCGAGGCGGCGACGCAGATGAACGGGAGCTTGTGTTCGACTGCGGCGCGCACGCCGCGCACGAAACGCTCGCCCATGACGGAACCCATCGAGCCGCCCATGAATTCAAATTCAAAGACCGCGACGACGACCGGCAGGGTCTTGATTGCCCCCTGCATGACGACGAGGGAATCGGTCTCGCCGGAATTGTCGACCGCGTCCTGGAGGCGTTCGGTGTAGCGGCGGCTGTCCCTGAACTTGAGGCTGTCGACCGGCAGGATTTCCGCGCCGATCTCGAAGCGCCCTTCGGGGTCGAGCAGGAGATCAAGCCGCGCGCGCGCCTTGAGCCGGTTGTGGTAGCCGCATGTGGGGCAGACCTGGCAATTCTGTTCGAGGTCGGTGGCGTAGAGCACGGCCTCGCATTGCGGGCATTTGCTCCATAGTCCTTCCGGCAGCGCGGCGCGGCGTGCGCCGCCTTCCCGTTTGATTTTCGGCGGCAGAAGTTTGTTGAGCCAGCTCATGATGAATGTCCTGAAAGAAAGGTTCCGGAATCTGCTGTGAAATTCCGGCGTTGTGTGTTGTGTGCCTTTGGGCGATCAGCCGCCCGCCCGGTCGATTCCGGCGCGGATCGGGGCGATCAGGGCAAGGATCCGTTCGTGCAGTTGTTCCGGCGGCGAGTGTTCGATTTCCTCGATGATGCGGCTGCCGATGATCACGGCATCGCAGCAGGAAGCCAGCGCTTGCGCGCTTTGCGCATCGCGCACGCCGAAGCCGACGGCGACCGGCAAGCCGACGGCGGCGCGGATTTCGGGGACGCGCCGGGCGACGGCATCGACATCGAGATGTCCGGCGCCGGTCACGCCCTTGATCGAGACGTAATAGACGTAGCCGCGCGCCATTCCGGCGACGAGCGCGACGCGCTCCGGCGTGGAGGTCGGGGCCAGGAGAAAGATCGGGTCGATTTCCTGCGCGGTGAGCGCGCGCGCGTAATCCCCGGCTTCTTCCGGCGGGTAGTCGACGGTCAGCACGCCGTCGACGCCGGCGGTACGCGCCGAGCGCGCAAATTCTTCGAGTCCCCAGTATTCGACCGGGTTGGCGTAGCCCATCAGCACCACCGGCGTTTCTTGGTCGCGGGCGCGGAAGCTGGCGACGCAGGCGAGCACTTTTTTCAGGCTCATTCCCTTCGCCAGCGCCCGCTCGGAAGCGCGCTGGATGGTCGGGCCATCGGCCATCGGGTCCGAGAAGGGAACGCCGAGTTCGATGATGTCGGCGCCCGCTGCGACCAGCGTGTGCATCAATTCCTGCGTCGTCGCGGCGTCTGGATCGCCGGCAGTGATGAACGGAACCAGCGCCTTGCGGCCCTGGCTGGCAAGTCTTGCGAAAGTGCTTGCGATTCTGGACATGGGGAAAAAACCGGAAAGTGGGCGGATCAAAGCGTGATGCCGGAACGGGCGGCAACGGTGTGGATGTCCTTGTCGCCGCGCCCGGAAAGGTTGACCAGCAGCAGTTGTTCGCGCGGCAGCGTCGGCGCGATCTTTGCCGCGTGCGCCAGGGCGTGCGAGGATTCGAGCGCAGGAATGATGCCTTCATAACGGCACAGCGCATGAAAGGCCGCCAGCGCCTCGTCATCGGTGGCGCTGAGGTATTGGACGCGGCCGCTGTCCTTGAGCCAGGCGTGCTCCGGGCCGACGCCGGGATAATCGAGACCGGCGGAAATCGAGTGGGTTTCAATGATCTGGCCGTCTTCGTCCTGCATCAGATAGGTGCGGTTGCCGTGCAGGACACCGGCGCGGCCCACCGACAGCGGGGCGGCGTGCCGCCCGGTGTCGATGCCGTCGCCGCCGGCTTCGACGCCGATCAGGCGCACATCCGCCTCGCCGAGATAGGGATAAAAAATCCCCATCGCGTTCGATCCGCCGCCCACGCAGGCGAGCACGACATCGGGCTGGCGTCCGAACTGGTCGCGCATCTGGATCATGGCCTCGATGCCGATCACGGTCTGGAAATCGCGCACCATCATCGGGTACGGATGCGGCCCGGCAACGGTGCCGATGATGTAGAAGGTATCGCCGACGTTGGTCACCCAATCGCGCATCGCCTCGTTCATCGCGTCCTTCAGCGTCCTCGATCCGGACATGACCGGCACCAGCGTGGCGCCGAGCAGTTTCATCCGGTAGACGTTGGCCGCTTGCCGCGCGATGTCCTCGGCGCCCATGTAGACGACGCATTCCATGCCGAAACGCGCTGCGACGGTGGCCGTGGCGACACCATGCTGCCCGGCGCCGGTTTCCGCGATCACGCGCTTCTTGCCCATCCGCCGCGCGAGCAGGGCTTGTCCGATGCAGTTGTTCACCTTGTGCGCGCCGGTATGGTTCAAATCCTCGCGCTTCAGCAGGATCTGCGCGCCGCCGAGTTCTTCGGACCAGCGCCGCGCGTGGTAGATCGGGCTTGGGCGTCCGACGTAATGTTTGAGTTCGGCGGCGAATTCGGCGGCGAATTCGCGGCTAAAGCCTTTGCCCTCGCGTATTCCGGCGTAGGCGTCGCGCAATTCGGTCAGCGCCGGAATCAGCGTCTCGGCAACGAAAATGCCGCCGTAAGGGCCGAAATGGCCTTTTTGATCCGGCAGATCAGGATTCTGCATGGCGTACTCCTGCGATAAAGGCGGCGATTCTTGCGTGATCCTTGATGCCCTTGAGAGGACGCCCCGAATCATCAACCGCCTCGACGCCGGAGGAAACATCGACCGCCGCCGGACGAACGCGGCGCACTGCCGCCCCCACATTTTCCGGCGTCAGGCCGCCGGAGAGCACGAACGGAAGCGGGAAAGGCCGGGGTGTCGTCTCCGCGTTGTCCGGACACAGCACCTCCCAGTCGAAGGTCTTTCCGCCGCCGCCGTAGCCCGGTCCCAGCGCATCGAAAAGCACCGCCCGCGCGGAGGGAAAGAAAGCCGCGTGCTGCAGTAAATTGCTCCGCCGCGCCCTCGATCCCACATGCACCGCCTTGAGATAGGGCCGCGCGAAACTCGAACAAAAGGCTTCGTCCTCATCGCCATGAAATTGCAACAAGGACAACGGCACATTTTCCAGCACTCGCGCGACCTCTTCCTGTAGCGGATCGACGAAAAGCCCTACCGTCTGCGTAAAGGGCGGCAACTCCTGGATAATCGCCGCCGCCGTTGCTGCCGCAACATAACGCGGGCTGGAACGGTAAAAAACGAATCCCAGCGCGTCCGCACCGAGACGAACCGAGGCCAGCGCGTCCTCAGGGCATGTGATTCCGCAGATCTTGATTTGGGTGGGCATGATTTTGAAAAGGGAACAGAAGGTGTTTTGGCGAGAGAAAATCCTTGTCAGGCATCTTCTCCGGGGAGAGCGCCCGCCAGGGCGGGGGTTTCGCCCCTGCAATTTTCCTCCCGCATTCGCGTCGCGCTGTACATGTTTAAATCAAAAACGTTCTAAGGATACTCTGAATAAGTCGAGCGGTAAGCGTGCGCTGCGGATTGGGATGGGATGCCAGGCGCAAACCACAGCGAACCCTGAAGGTATCGCGAGGATTTGCAACGCCGCAGACCGCCCAACTCC
>WQZF01000059.1 GCA_009780885.1 Betaproteobacteria bacterium
AATCGCACCGCCTCCCGCTTGAATTCGAGCGTGTAGCTCGCTCTTGCATTCTTCATCATTGAGCTTCTCCTTGCTTGTATTAAAACACTTCAGCAAGGGATACGTTTTACGGGGGCAAGGTCAAGTCAAGATTGCGATGGGTTTCGCTTCGCTCACCCCTTCCTGCAAACTGCGCTGCGCGCAGGATGACACACTGGAAGCTTTCCGTACGCAGAACCCGATGTCATGCGCGCAAGCGCCCCTGGTTCCTGCTCTGGCCGGCAAACAATTCGTCCAGGATTTCCCTGCCCCTGCCGGTGACGAACCAGTGCAGGACGTTTTCCGCGTCGATCCGTGCTTCGATCAGGCCCAGATTTTTCAGCATCGTCAGCCGTGTGCTCAAGAGGTCGCGGTTGAGTCCGGTTTTTTCGGTGAGCGCGGAAAGATTGCCGTACACCGCAGCTTCCGCCGCGATGACATACATGATCTCGACATCATTGTAGGAGAGAAGCTCAATGGCCGCCTGCGCTTCCGGAGAAAGCCTTTTCTCCGGACCCGGCGCTTCTCTCTCCTCTGCATCGGAAACGGAAAGCTCGATGTCGGCAAGCAGCATCTCTACCAGGGGTTCGGGAAGCCGCTCATCGGAGGCGCTTTCCTGCAGCCCGGGCGAGGGTTCGATGCGCATTTCCACGACCGGCAGGGGGCGCGGCTCCGTCACATTTGCGGGAACCTGGAATTCCGGCGTTGTTTGCACATGTTCGGTGCGAGGTTTCGCTTCCTGCGCCGGCCTCGTTTCCCGCCGCTCGCCGATAGCCGGAGAAATCGAGGGCTCCAGCCGGAGGATCTCATCTTCTTCCCGTGCCCGCTCCCGCGTATTTTCCGGCGCGATCTTCGTCCCTGCTTCCGGGGCTTTTGCACATACCTGCGGGGTTGCCGTTTCCTTCGTTTCGGCAGCGCTTTCGGGCGGGCGGCTCATTTTTTCAAAATCGTCGATGTCGCGGCGCAGCAGTTTCCATTGCCCGGTCACCCGCGCCGCGAGAGTATCGACGATGCCGCGCGTGGCCACGACATAGACGATGCAGAATCCGGCAAAGACGAGAAAATCGGTGGCGCGGATTCGCGCTGCATCGACCAGATCGCTGGAGAGCATCTTCAGGAAGAGCGGCGCAGTCAACGCGACGGTAACGCCGAGAACGGGGTAGCGCCACCGGCCTGGCGTTTGCTCGGCCGCGTCGCGCTCGCGCCAGGCGGACAGGAAATGATTGGCGGCGCCGCCGAGCAGTCCAGCGGCGATCATGATGCCGAGAATGATCCAAAGATAAGCGTCGAATCCCGCGCCCATACCGCTCCCCATATTCAGTTGGAACGAGCGTTGAAGTTCCAGATCCATTTCCTAATCCCTCGCCCGGATGACCAATTATTATCGCGGTTCCCAAAATCCTGAATTTTTGGGAATCCCCATACTATGCCACAAGGCCGGGAACAGGAAACAGCTTTGCGTCAACGGTTCCAGCGGGCCGCGTGTTTGGGCGCCGGGACTCCAGAGGATATACTTGGGAATTCCCCCTTGCCGCAGCCCCCAGACCCCATTCGTACCGCCCATGTCCTCTTCCGCTTCTCCGACCTTTCCCGTTCCGCAGCTCATTTGTCCCGCCGGCAGCCTTCCCGCCTTGAAGGCGGCGGTCGATCACGGCGCGGATGCCGTTTATCTCGGCTTTAAAAACGACACCAACGCGCGCAATTTCGCCGGGCTGAATTTCGATCCGAAAAACCTCGCCGAGGGCGTCCGCTACGCGCAGGAACGCAAGCGCGAAGTGTTGCTGGCGATCAATACCTTTCCGCAGGCGGGCCGGGTCGACGAATGGCGGCGCGCGGTGGATGGCGCCGCCGATCTGGGCGTCAACGCGGTGATCCTGGCCGATGTTGGCCTGCTCGAATACGCCACGCGCTACCGCGACAGGCTCCATCTGCATCTTTCGGTGCAGGGGTCGGCGACAAGCTACGAGGCGATCAATTTCGCGCAGCGCGAATTCGGCGTCCGGCGCGCGGTGCTGCCGCGCGTGTTGACGCTGGCGCAGGTCGAGCATGTGATCAACAACACCAGCGTCGAAATCGAGGTCTTCGGTTTCGGCAGCCTTTGCGTGATGAACGAGGGGCGCTGCTGGCTTTCTTCCTACGCCACGGGCGAATCGCCGAATACGGTCGGCGCCTGTTCGCCGGCCAAATACGTGCAATGGATCGAGAAACCCGGCGCGATGGAAACGCGCCTGAACGGAATATTGATCGACCGTTTCGCCAGCAATGAACCGGCGGGCTATCCCACCCTGTGCAAGGGCCGTTTTGCCGTCGGCGGCGAGACTTATTATGCAATCGAGGAGCCGACCAGCCTCAACGTCCTCGAAATCCTGCCGCAAATCGCCGCGATTGGCGTGAAGGCGATCAAGGTCGAGGGACGGCAGCGCAGCCCCGCCTATGTCGCCCAGGTGACGCGCGTCCTGCGCGCCGCGCTCGATTCGCTGGCCAGGACGGGGGAAGGAAAGGCATCGCCCTATCGGGTCGATCCGTCGTGGATGAGCGAACTCTCCAAAGTCTCCGAAGGCGCGCACGCCACGCTCGGCGCGTACAACCGGCCCTGGCGCTGACCCCGAATTTCACGCGAGAACATATGATGAAACTGGCTTTGGGTCCGCTTCTCTATTTCTGGACGAAACAGCAGGTGCTCGATTTTTACGCCGAAATGGCCCAGCATCCGGCGCTCGACATTATTTACGTCGGCGAAGTGGTCTGCGCGCGCCGCCAGCAGTTGCGCCTTTCCGACTGGATCGGCCTGGCGCGCGATCTCGTCGACACCGGCAAGGAAGTCGTCGTTTGCGCGCAGGCGCTGCTCGAATCGGAAAGCGACCTGAAGGCGATCCGGCGGCTGATCGACGAATCGGGCTGCAAGGTGGAAGCGAACGACCTGGGCGCGGTCAACCTCGTTTCGGGCAAACCCTTCGTCGCCGGCGCGCATCTCAATATCTACAACGAGGCCACCCTGGATTTTTTCGCCCGCCACGGCATGAGGCGCTGGGTGCCGCCGCTGGAGGCGGGACGCGACCTGATCCTGGCCCTGCATCGCAGTCGCCCGGACGGCGTCGAAACCGAAGTCTTCGCTTTCGGAAAGATTCCGCTGGCCTTTTCCGCCCGCTGCTTCACCGCGCGCCATTACAATCTGAACAAGGACGACTGCCAGTTCAAATGCCTGGACCACCCGGAAGGAATGACGCTGGAAACGCGCGAAGGCCAGCCCTTTTTGACGCTCAACGGAATCCAGACGATGTCGGCGCAGAGTTATTCCCTGCTCGCGGAAATGCCGGAAATACGCGCCGCCGGAATCGACAGCGTCCGGATCAGCCCGCAGCCGGATCATATGGCCGAAATCCTCGCCGCCTTCGATGCCGCGCGCAAGGATGGAAATAAAACCGCCACCGACACTTCCGCCTGGAGCGCGACGGGCCTGGTCAACGGCTACTGGCACGGCAAGGCCGGCATCGCACAGGAACAATTGATCCGGCCCTTGAATACGCTCATTACGCAGGATGGGTAGAGCGAAGCGAAACCCATCATTTCTCCCTCTGGAACTCCGATGGGTTTCGCTGTGCTCAACCCATCCTACACACTATTTATCGGCCGGATCAAAAGGAGTCTTCTCATGAACCTTCCCCGCATTCCCCTCTTCGTCCTCCCCGAATTCTTCGCCGGAATCGGCGCTTCCCTGCCGCAATGGCCGCATTCCGTGGCGCTCGTCGCGGCGCTCAACCTCGCGGCGCGCTGCGGGGTTTTGCCACAGGACGAGCTGGCCGCGCTCGAAGGCCGCACTTTCCTGATCCACGTCCGCGACACCGGCGCGCGCGCGGAATTCTTCTTCCGCGACGGCGCTTTCCGCCCCTGCCTGGCTCGCCGCCAGGACGCGGCTCCGGCAGACCTGGCCTTTTCCGCCAACCTCTGCGCCTTCCTGCAATTGCTGACCCGGCAGGAAGACCCGGATACCCTCTTCTTCAAACGGGAATTGTCGATCACCGGCGACACCGAACTCGGGCTGCGGGTCAAGAACATGCTCGACGCGGTCGAATGTCCGCAGCATTTCCCGCCGCTCGCGCGCCTGCGGGAATTGACCGGAAAATCGTCCTGAGCAGGCGAGGCTCCAAACCAGGAACCCCGGCAATGCCGGGGTTTTGTCATCCGGGAACGCCGTTTTCCATGTACGGGCATGATGCCCTCCCCTGGCGATGATACGCGCCTGGCATCGCGCTTTCGGCACTGGCTTCGGAATCAAACTATATCTGGTATTGAAAATCCTGATTGATACTACCCCTAGTGTTTTTTGCTTGACAGGGATATCCGCAAAAAACTAGACTGTGCCCCGTTGAAGGTTCCCGAATCTGGGACGAACAGGGAATCCGGTGACAGATTGACCGCCTGAATTTCGCGGCCTGAATTCCGGAACTGCCCCCGCAACTGTAATCGGCGAGCGCTTCGCCACGTATCTCCCACAATGCCACTGGATTTTTCCGGGAAGGCAGGCGAAGCGCGATGAACCGAGAGTCAGGAGACCTGCCTTCGGCATACCCTTTTTATCATTGGGGCGGGGTGTCCCTGACTAAAGATGAACGCAATCGTTCCTGCCGCTTTCATATCGGCCCGCAAGCCGGTGATGACAGTCCCCGCCCGTTTTCGTGGAGGCTGTCGATGAACACCGGATCAATCATGCTTGCTCAACCGGCTCCGTGGGCTTCGGCTCCGGCGCTGCCCCGGCGCATTGCGAAACGCAACGGGGCCAGCGAAGCCTTCGAGGCAGCGCGCATCGTTTCCGCCCTGGCGCGCGCCGGGGCGGCCAGCGGCGAGTTCGATGCCGAAGAGGCGGGCCTGCTTTCCGCCCGCGTGCTCAAGGTGATCCGCCACCGTTACGGGACTTCGGAACCGACGGTCGAGCAGGTCCAGGACATCGTCGAGCAGACCCTGGTCGATGCCAATCATTTCTCGACTTTCCGCGCCTATGTCGCCTACCGCGACCAGCACCGGCGATTGCGCGAGGATCGCCGCACCTTGCTGGACGCGGTGGCCGCAATCGACGAGTACGTGGATCGCGCCGACTGGCGGGTACATGCCAACGCCAACCAGGGTTATTCGCTCGGCGGCCTGATCCTCAACGTCTCCGGCAAGATGATCGCCAACTATTGGCTGTCCCACGTCTATCCGCCGGAAATCGGGCAGGCGCACCGCGATGCCGACATCCACATTCACGACCTCGACATGCTTTCCGGCTATTGCGCCGGCTGGTCGCTGCGCCAACTGCTTTTTGAAGGTTTCAACGGCGTGCCCGGAAAGCCCGAGGCGGCCCCGCCCAGGCATTTTTCGAGCGCGCTGGGGCAGATCGTCAACTTCCTCGGCACGATGCAGAACGAATGGGCCGGGGCGCAGGCTTTCAGTTCCTTCGATACCTATCTCGCGCCATTCGTGCGCAAGGATGGCCTGAATTACGAGGCGGTGCGGCAGCAGATGCAGGAGTTCATCTACAACCTCAACGTGCCCTCGCGCTGGGGGACGCAAACGCCTTTCACCAACCTGACCTTCGACTGGGTTTGCCCGGAAGACCTGCGCGAGCAGACGCCGGTAATCGGCGGCGTCGAAATGCCTTTCAGTTACGGCGATTTGCAGGCCGAAATGGATCTCATCAATCGCGCCTATATCGAAGTCATGAGCGACGGCGACCGCTGCGGACGTGTGTTCACTTTCCCGATCCCGACCTACAACATGAGCGTGGATTTTCCGTGGGAATCGGAGAACGCCGGACGGCTTTTCGCGATGACCGCGAAGTACGGCCTCCCGTATTTCCAGAACTTCATCAACTCCGACATGAAGCCGAACCAGATCCGTTCCATGTGTTGCCGCCTGCAACTCGACCTGCGGGAGCTTCTGAAGCGCGGCAACGGACTGTTCGGTTCGGCGGAGCAGACCGGGTCGATCGGCGTCGTCACCCTGAACTGCGCCCGCCTCGGCCATCTTCACGCCGGCGACGAAAGCGCCCTGCTGATGTGCGCCGAACGTCTCGCCGACATGGCGCGCGACAGCCTGGAGATCAAGCGCAAGATCGTGCAGCGGCTGATGGACGACGGCCTTTTCCCTTACACGAAACGCTACCTCGGCACCCTGCGCAACCATTTCTCGACCATCGGCGTGAATGGCCTCAACGAGATGATCCGCAACTTCACGCACGATGCCGAGGACATCTCCACCTCTTTCGGCCGCGCCATGGCGGGTCGTCTGCTCGACCGTCTGCGCGAGCGAATGCGCGACTACCAGGAAGAAACCGGCAATTTGTACAACCTTGAGGCAACGCCCGCCGAAGGCACCACTTACCGCTTCGCCAGGGAAGACCGCAAACGCTGGCCCGGCATCCTGCAAGCCGGAACGGCGGACAAGCCCTACTACACCAATTCCTCCCAGTTGCCGGCCGGTTTCACCGACGATCCCTTCGAGGCGCTGATCCAGCAGGATGAATTGCAGACCCGCTATACCGGCGGCACCGTGCTGCATCTCTACATGCGCGAACGCATCTCGTCGCCCGAGGCTTGCCGGCAACTGGTGCGCACGGTGCTGACGCGCTTTCGCCTGCCCTACATCACCATCACGCCCACTTTCTCGATCTGCCCGAAACACGGCTACCTGGCCGGAGAGCACGAATTCTGCCCCAAATGCGACGAGGAAACTCTCGCCCGCAAAGGACGGAAAGAGGTGTTTGAGTCACCCCAACCTGAAGGTTGAGGATTCCTGTACGGGCGGCGTAGGGGCGGGTTTGAAACCCGCCCCTACCACCCGCCCCTACACAATGCGGGGCGCCTTCGGCGCCTGTTACGCCATGTCTCGCTAACCCCGCCATGAATGGCAGGGATTGCGCTCGACAGGTGTTCAATGAGTTCTTCCAACACTTTGAAAGGAGTCAACATGTCCGAAAACATTCATCAACCCGCCTTACAGGAACACGAACGGCAACGCTGCGAGGTCTGGACCCGCGTCATGGGTTATCACCGCCCGGTTTCGGAATTCAACCCCGGAAAACAGAGCGAACACCGCGAGCGCCGCCATTTTGCCGAGCCCGACGGAAAACGCTGTGACTGAAACTTCAGCTTCCCGGTTGACGATAGGCGGCCTGGCGCCCTTCACCACGATCGACTTTCCCGGACGGCTCGCCGCAGTCATCTTTTGCCAGGGCTGTCCGTGGCGCTGCACCTATTGCCACAACCCGCATCTGTTGAGGGCGGGAGACGGCGCCCTGTCCTGGCCGGAAGTATCGGCATGGCTGAAGACGCGGCGCGGCCTGCTCGATGCCGTTGTCTTCAGCGGCGGCGAGCCGCTGTTGCAGCGCGGGCTTGTTGCCGCGCTCGCCGAGGCGCGCACGCTGGGTTTCGCCACCGGCCTGCATACCGCCGGGATCTATCCCGAACGCCTGGCGGAAGCCTTGCCGCTGCTCGACTGGGTCGGTTTCGACGTGAAGGCGCCATTCGCCGAATACGCCCCGGTCGTTGGCTGCGACGGAGGCCCGCCCGCGCGCGCCGCGCTCGAAACGCTGCTCGCTTCCGGCGTCGCCCACGAAATCCGCTGCACCGTATCGCCCGCTTTCGATGCCGATGCCGTCGCGCGCCTGCACGCGGAACTCGCCGGTATCGGGGTTTCGCGCCTTGAGTTGCAGGAGTGCCGGGTTTAGGGATACGCTCATTACGCAGGATGGGTAGCGCTTCATCGGCCCGCCGCCGCAAATCGCGCCGAAGAAACTCGGGAGCAGGGATTGGCATCTTCCTCTGGATCCTGCGACTCCGCTTCGCTGCGCGCAGGATGACGGGTCGGGGGCCGCCGGTATGCACACTCCGTCATCCTGCGCGAAGTCGCAGGATCCAATATGCAGGATGGATAGTTTCTTGAGAGAATGCAGCGAAACCCATCGTTGAAACATCGCAAATCTGGCTTGTGATCAATGATGGGTTTCGCTGCGCTCGTAATAACGAAGTGCCACTTCCAATACAAAAGGCCCGCGTTTTTGCGCGGGCCTTTTTGAGTCACCCCAACCTGAAGCTTGGGGATTCCTGTACGGGCGGCGTAGGGGCGGGTTTGAAACCCGCCCGTACTACCCGCCCCTACACAATGCGGGGCGCCTTCGGCGCCTGTTACGTCATGTCTCGCTGACCCTGCCATGAATGGCAGGGATTGCGCTCGACAGGTCTTGAGTCACCCCAACCTGAAGGTTGGGGATTCCTCGACACAGTGTGGGGCGCCTTCGGCGCCTGTCACGCTATGTCTCGCTGACCCCGCCATGAATGGCAGGGATTGCGCTCGACAGGTGTTCAAACATTTTTTCTAAATTAGACTAAAGAATTCATTCTTCAACATCACTACTGTAGCGGAACATTATTTAACTAATTTAGAAAATCCCTTACTTCGCCTGCATCAGCGCGACGGTGGTGTCGAGCATGCGGTTGGAGAAGCCCCATTCGTTGTCGTACCAGGACAATACCTTGACCAGCGTGCCGCCGATGACGCGGGTTTGGGTGGCGTCAAAGATCGAGGAATGCGGGTTGTGGTTGAAGTCGATCGAGACGAGCGGATCGGCGTTGTACGCGAGGATGCCCTTGAGGCGGCCTTCGGAGGCTTCCTTGAGGATCGCGTTCACTTCCTCGACGCTGGTTTCGCGGGCGGCGGTGAAGGAGAGGTCGACGACCGAGACGTTGATCGTCGGGACGCGCATCGCGAAGCCGTCGAGCTTGCCGTTGAGTTCCGGCAGGACGAGGCCGACGGCGGCGGCGGCGCCGGTCTTGGTCGGGATCATGCTCATCGTCGCGGAGCGGGCGCGGCGCAGGTCGGAGTGATAGACGTCGGTCAAGACCTGATCGTTGGTGTAGGCGTGGATCGTGGTCATCAGGCCGTGCTTGACGCCGATCTTTTCATGCAGCGGCTGCACCAGCGGGGCCAGGCAGTTGGTGGTGCAGGAGGCGTTGGAAATCACCGTGTCGCTGGCCTTGAGGACGTTGGTGTTGACGCCATGGACGACGGTGGCATCGACATCCTTTCCGCCCGGCGCGGAGATGATGACCTTTTTCGCGCCGGCGGCAATGTGCGCTCCTGCCTTTTCCTTGCTGGTAAAGAGGCCGGTGCATTCGTAGACGACGTCGACGCCGAGTTCCTTCCACGGCAGTTCCGCCGGGTTGCGGCAGGCGAGCACCTTGATGCGGTCGCCGTTGACGATCATCGCGTCGCCGTCGACTTCGACGCTGGCGTTGAATTTGCCGTGCGCGGTGTCGTAGCGCGTGAGGTGGGCGTTGGTTTTCGCATCGCCCAGATCGTTGATTGCGACGATCTTGATTTCATCGGTGCGCCCGTATTCGTACAGGGCGCGCAGGATGTTTCGGCCAATGCGGCCATAACCGTTGATAGCGACTTTGATGCTCATGGGTTGTGTCTCCTCGAAGGGGTGTCAAGTTCAGGGTCAGGATTTCAAGACCGATTTCAGTGTTGCAACGACATGTTCCACGGTGAAGCCGAACAGTTTGAAAAGTTCGCCGGCCGGGGCGGATTCGCCGAAGCGGTCGATGCCGACCACGGCGCCGGAATGCTCGAAGTATTCGCCCGCTCCTCCGACATATTTATGCCAGAAATCGCTGACGCCGGCTTCGACCGCGACGCGCGGAATGCCGCGCGGCAGCACGGACGCGCGGTATTCCGCGTCCTGCCGGTCGAAGACATCGGTCGAGGGCATCGAAACGACGCGCGTGGCGATGCCTTCTTCCGCCAGCCGTTTCTGCGCTTCGAGCGCGAGCGCGATTTCGGATCCGGTGGCGATGATGAGCGCCCGCGCGTTTTCCGCCTCCGAAAGCACGTAGCCGCCGCGCGCAATGGCGTCGATCTGCGCCGCGCCGCGCTCCTGGAACGGAAGGTTCTGGCGCGAAAAGACGAGGCAACTCGGCCCGTCGCTGCGCTCCAGCGCAGCACGCCAGGCGGCGAAGGATTCCACCGAGTCGCACGGACGCCAGACATCCAGCCCCGGAATCAGGCGCAGGCAGGCCAGATGCTCGACCGGCTGGTGCGTCGGCCCGTCCTCGCCCAGTCCGATCGAATCGTGGGTGTAGACGAAAATATTGCGCAACTTCATCAACGCCGCCATCCGCAGCGCGTTGCGCGCATAGTCGGAAAAAACGAGGAAGGTCGCGGAAAACGGAATCAGGCCGCCGTGCAGCGCCATTCCGTTGGCAATCGCCGACATGCCGAATTCGCGCACGCCGTAATAGAGGTAATTGCCGCCGCTTTCCCTTTCAACGGCCTTTGCTTGCGGCCACAGGGTCAGGTTGGATCCGGCAAGATCCGCCGATCCGCCGATCAGTTCCGGCAGCAACGGGGCCAGCGCGGCAATCGCGTTCTGCGAAGCCTTGCGGCTGGCAATCGTTTCCCTTTTCTCGACAAGCTCGCGCAACAGCGCACCGGTTTTTTCCTGCCATGATTCCGGCATTTCGCCGCGCATCCGCCGCTCGAATTCGGCGGCAAGTTCGGGATACTTCTGCGCATAGGCGGCAAAACATTCGCGCCAGTGCTGCTCGAATCCCTGCCCGCGCGCGCGCGCGCACCAGGACGCATAGACCGGATCGGGAATCACGAAGGGATCGTGCGGCCATTCCAGCGCCTTGCGCGTCGCGGCGATTTCTTCCGCGCCCAGCGGGGCGCCGTGCACATCGGCGCTGTCGGCCTTGTTCGGAGAACCCATGCCGATCGTCGTGCGGCAGCAGATCAGGCTTGGCCGCGCCGTTTCAGCACGCGCTTGCAGCAAAGCCTCTTCGACCGACTGGCTGTCGTGCCCATCGACGTTGGGGATCACCTGCCAGCCGTAGGAGGCGAAACGCTTCGGCGTGTTGTCGGTAAACCAGCCCTCGACCCTGCCGTCGATCGAAATTCCGTTGTCGTCATAAAAGACGATCAGCTTGCCCAGGCCCAGCGTGCCGGCGAGCGAACAGGCTTCGTGCGAAATCCCTTCCATCAGGCAGCCGTCGCCGAGGAAAACGTAGGTGCAATGATCGACGATCTCGTGTCCGGGCCGATTGAATTCGGCAGCCAGCACTTGTTCCGCAATCGCCATCCCTACCGCGTTGGCAATGCCCTGCCCGAGCGGGCCGGTCGTCGTTTCCACGCCGGGCGTGACGCCGAATTCGGGATGCCCCGGTGTCTTGCTGTGCAGTTGGCGGAAATTCCTGAGATCGTCGAGGGAAACGCCATAGCCGGTCAGATGCAGGAGCGCGTAAAGCAGCATCGAGCCGTGGCCGTTGGACAGGACGAAGCGGTCGCGGTTGGGCCAGGCGGGATTGCCCGGATTGTGGCGCAAGTGCCGCCGCCAAAGGACTTCGGCGATTTCGGCCATCCCCATCGGCATGCCGGGGTGGCCCGAATTGGCCTTCTGCACTGCGTCCATCGTCAGCACGCGGATCACATTGCTCAGCGCGCCGTCAACAACAGGCGTCATAAGAGGTTCCGCTTTGGCGTCCAAAGAGGGGTTTTTCGTGGAATCGGGATTGCAATTTGAGGCGACGGACACAACACTGACCTATGAATAAAAAAGAAAGGATTATAGCGGTTCATGTCTCACATCCGCTTCCTCGCCGCAGGCAGATTCCGCCTCGTATGCTGTCTCGCAAATAGCGGCATGAAATGAAACCGATGGATTTCGCATAAGCCGCCTTCTCCGGGGAAGGTGGCGCGAAGCGCCGGCGGGAGGCGCGCTGACTTGTTCAGGTTTTAGAGGACGTAAATGATGGGGGTTCGCTTTGCTCTCTCAAGAAACACCCCCATCCTGCACACTGGATCCTGCGACTTCGCGCAGGATGACGGAGTGTGGCCCCTGACCCGTCATCCTGCGCGCAGCGAAGCGGAGTCGCAGGATCCAGCCGCGTAGGATGGGTAGAGCGCAAGCGAAACCCATCGGAGTTGCAGAGGGAGAAATGATGGGTTTCGTTTCGCTTCGCTCAACCCATCCTGCATGCCTTGAAAATCAATCCTTGATTGCCGGATCAATATTTGCGAGACCGCACACTACGGCAGCATTTCGGCCTTCTTGCGTTCCTGTTCCGCCCTTCTCTCGGCGCGGTCGGCGTCCCGGCGGGCGCGTTCTTCCAGTTTGATCCGCCGCGCCTGTTCTTCCTCGGCATGACGTTTGCGGTATTCCTCGGATTGGCGTTCCTTGTCGGCGACGCGCTGCTCGCGCTCCGTTGCGCGGCGTTCCTGTTCGGCGCGGAATGCCTCGCCCTGGGCGGCCAGATCCTCCTCGCGCGTCTTCGTTTCCACTTCGCGCTGGGCTTGCCGCGCTTCGACTTCGCGCCGCTTCACTTCGCGTTCGAGCCGCCGGCCTTCGAGGTCGAGCGCCCGCGCGGCGTTGACCTGGTCGACGCGTTTTCTCTTGGCTGTATTCAGGCAGTCGTTGACGAAAAACTTGCGGTAGCAGCGCGCCTCTTCTTCGGCAAAAAGCTGGAGCGCCGCTGCTTCGTCGGCTTCAGCCTGGCGGCGCATCGAAGCCGCCTTATCGAGCAGGAAGGCATCGTCCGGCGCGGCTTCCAGCGCGATTTCCGGCGCGGTCAGGACGCGTTCCTCGCGCCCCTCGCTTCCGGGTTCGGGATCGGCTTCTTCCGCACCCGCCAGCGGGCAAAAACAGATCGAAGCGCCCAACAGCAGTCCGAAGGCCACTCGCGCCACTGCGCGCGATGCTGAAATATTCATGTCCTTTTCCAATTTCTCCCTCTGGAACTCCGATGGGTTTCGCTGCGCTCAACCCATCCTGCGCACTTTTCCAATTTTTCGCGCTTGGGACAGCGCGCTTCCGTCCAGGCTTGCCAGCCTGCGTAGAATAGTCGGTTTTCCCACAGCCCCAAAATTGCACGATGATCGTTTTACGCCAACTTTGCCTTGCGCGCGGAAGGGAACGCCTGATCGACGCGGCCTCGCTCCAGATCGGCCCCGGCGCGCGGGTGGGACTGACCGGCGCGAACGGGAGCGGCAAATCCTCCTTTTTCGCGTTGTTTTCCGGCGCGCTCGAACCCGAAGAGGGCGCGCTCGAAGTGCCGCCGCAATGGATCGTCGCGCATGTCGCCCAGGAGACGCCAGCGCTTTCGTGTTCCGCGCTCGACTTCGTGCTCGATGGCGATGCCGAACTGCGCGCGCTGGAACAGGCGTTGGCACAGGCACACGCCGAACACGGCGGCTGCGCGCATGAGAACGGCGAGCGGATCGCCGCGCTGCATGAGCGCCTTGCCGAAATCGACGCCTGGTCGGCGCGCGCGCGGGCGGCGGAATTGTTGCATGGACTGGGCTTTTCCGATGCCGATTGCGGTCGCGCCGTCGCCGAATTTTCCGGCGGCTGGCGCGCGCGCCTGAACCTGGCCCGCGCGCTGATGTGCCGTTCCGACCTGTTGCTGCTCGACGAACCGACCAACCACCTCGACCTCGACGCCGTGCTCTGGCTCGAAGGCTGGCTGAAGAATTATCGCGGCACCCTGTTGCTGATTTCGCACGACCGCGATTTTCTCGACGCCATCGTCGACCAGATTCTGCATATCGAAAACGGCGCGATGAAACGCTACGGCGGCAATTACTCCTCCTTCGAGGAACAGCGCGCGGCGCAACTGGCGCTGCAACAGGCGCTCTACGCCAGGCAGCAGCGCGAAATCGCGCACCTTTCGCGCTTCGTCGAACGTTTCCGCGCCAAGGCCACAAAGGCGCGGCAGGCGCAAAGCCGGATCAAGGCGCTGGCGCGGATGGAAAGAATCGCTGCGGCGCATGTCGATACCCCGTTCACCTTCCGCTTTGCGCCGCCGCAGGCAGCCCCCGATCCGCTGCTCGCGCTGGAAGCGGCCAGCGCTGGTTACGGCGGAGCACCGGTCCTGCAAGACATTGGACTGACCCTGCGTCCGGGCGAGCGCGTCGCGCTGCTGGGCAAGAATGGCGCGGGCAAATCGACGCTCGTCAAACTGCTGGCCGGCGAACTGCCGCCGTCTTCCGGCGTGCGCCGTGAAGGCAGGGGGCTTGCGCTGGGTTATTTCGCGCAGCACCAACTCGAACAATTGCGCGGCGGCGAATCCCCGCTGTGGCATCTCACGCGGCAAGCGCCGGAAGCGCGCGAGCAGGAACTGCGCGATTTCCTCGGCTCTTTCGATTTTCGCGGCGACCGCGTCCAGCAGAATGTCGAGCACTTTTCCGGCGGCGAAAAATCGCGGCTGGCGCTGGCGCTGATCCTGTGGCGCAAACCGAATCTGCTGCTGCTCGACGAGCCGACCAACCACCTCGACCTCGAAATGCGCGAGGCGCTCACCCTGGCCTTGCAGGAATACGAAGGCGGCGTCGTCCTCGTTTCGCACGACCGCCACCTGATTGCCACCACCGCCGACACCCTGTTTCTGGTCGCCGATGGCAGACTCTCGCCCTTCGACGGCGACCTCGGCGACTATGCCGCCTGGCTCGCCACCCGCCGCGCGCGCGGCGAGGAATCCGCGCCGGAACAAGGCCGCGCGAAAGAAGAGCGCCGCGAGGAACGCCGCCAGGCGCGCGACGAACGCCAGGCCCTGCTCGCCAGGCGACGTCCCTTGGTCAAGGAAATCGCCACGCTGGAAAAGCAACTGGAAGCCTGGCACAAGGAACAGGCGCAACTCGAAACCCGCCTTTCCGATCCCGCGCTGTACGCCACGGACGGCAAGCCGGAACTCGCCGAAATGCTCAAGCGCCAGTCCGAACTGGCAAGCCTGATCGCCGCCGCCGAAGCCCGCTGGCTCAGCACCCACGAGGCGCTGGAAGAATTGCCGGAGGTGGATTGAGGGGGAATGTGAGGAGAAGTGTTTTCTAAATTACTTAAATAATTCTTTATTAAAACTCACTACTGTAGCGGATCATTATTTAAGTAAATTTAGAGCGATTTTGGTTTGGTCGTGTACATTTTTGCCCGCATTCCCCTCTCCCCCCGCCCCTCTCCCGCAAGCGGGCGAGGGGAGTTTTTGCCCCTCTCCCACTTGTGGGAGAGGGTGCCCCAAAGGGGCGGGAGAGGGAAA
>WQZF01000060.1 GCA_009780885.1 Betaproteobacteria bacterium
CATTGACGATTCAACATGCGTTTCCATATGGCCTCCTGTTGGCGAGTGAACAGCCCAAATCCTGAAGCGCCCATGTGAACGCAACGAGAAGCCGATATGAAGTTCATGTGAAGCGAGGGTGAACACCTGTCGAGCGCAATCCCTGCCATTCATGGCGGGGTCAGCGAGATATGGCATAACAGGCGCCGAAGGCGCCCCGCATTGTGTAGGGGCGGGTTTCAAACCCGCCCCTACGCCGCCCGTACAGAAATCCCCAACCTTCAGCTTGGGGTGACTCAAATGTTCCTGCCGGGCTTTTCATTTTTCTGCGGAAACCCCTACCATATGCCCTATGAAGATTCTGATCGTCGATGATGAACAGGCTATTGCCGATACGCTGCTCTATGCGCTGTCGAGCAATGGTTTCGAGGCCGATAGCTGTCGGCTTGGGGGCGAGGCGGTTGCCAGGGCAACAAGCGGAGGCTATGCGCTCGTCATTCTCGATGTGGGGCTGCCGGATATGAGCGGCTTCGATGTGTGCCGCGAAATCCGGCGGAGTTCGGAGGTGCCGATCCTGTTTCTTACCGCGCACGCCGGGGAAATCGACCGCATCGTCGGGCTGGAACTGGGCGCGGACGATTATGTTTCCAAGCCTTTCAGCCCCCGCGAACTGGTTTCGCGCGTGCGCGCAATCCTGAGGCGCACGCAGAAACCCGTGCCGGAGAATCCGCCGTTCTCCATCTCTGCCCCAAGCTTTCAGATTGACCGGGAGGGTTTGCGCGTCGCCTGCAAGGGGCAATGGCTCAATCTCACCCGTTATGAAACCCTGTTGCTCATCTGCCTGCTCGAACATCCGAGACGTGTCTATTCCCGCGCCCAGTTGATGGACAAGGTGTGGACGTACGCCGAAGAAACCGAGGAGCGCACCGTCGATACCCACATCAAGACGCTGCGCGCCAAGTTGCGCGCGACGCTCTCCGGGCAAGATCCCATCACGACTCATCGTGGCCTCGGCTACAGCATCGACCCTTGAATATTTCCGTCCGTTTTTTTCTCGGCTATTTCCTTGTGCTCGGGCTGGCAGCCTGGTTCGTGCTCAACACCGTCACCGATGAAATCGGGCCGGGGCTGCGCCAGGTGCGCGAGGAAACGCAGGTCGATACGGCGCATCTGCTTGCGGAACTGGCCGCCTCGGATCTGGCAAGCGGACAGATCGCCAACGGGCGTTTCAGCAAGGCCGTGCAGGCGGTCAGGCTGCGGGATCCCGGCGCGCAGATATTCGATATCCAGAAGGAAAGCTTCGATTTCCGCGTTTATGTCACGGACGCGAATGGCAAGGTGGTCTTCGACTCGGAAGGTTTGCACGTGGGGCATGATTTTTCCCGATGGAACGATGTTGCCCGCACCCTGCGGGGGGAATATGGCGCGCGCACCTCGCGGGACAAGCCCGAAGACCCGGCGACTTCCTGGATGTACGTCACTGCGCCGGTCCTCTGGCAGGGAGAGCGCATCGGCGTGCTTTCCTTCGGCAAGCACAATGTGACGCTCAACCCCTACATCGAGCGCATGACCGGACGCATCCGTTCCAGCGGACTTGTCATGTTGATGATCTCGACCATCGTCGGCGTGTTTCTTTCCGCCTGGCTCGTCCGGTCGATCAACCGTCTCATCGCTTATGCACGCGACGTGAGCGCCGGGCGCAAGGCGTCTCCGCCCACCGACGGCGGCAGCCAGTTTTCCGAACTCGCGCACGCGCTGGCGGCAATGCGGGAACGGCTGGAAGGCAAGCAGTATGTTGAACGATATGTACAGAACCTCGCCCACGAAATGAAAAGCCCGCTGACGGCCATCGTTTCGGCTTCCGAATTGCTCGAAGGCGAGATGCCCGAAACGGAACGCCAGCGCTTCACCACGCTGATCCAGGAACAGGCCAACCGCCTCTATCTGGTCATCGAGCGCATGCTGCAACTGGCAAGGGTCGAACAACTGCAACGGCTGGAAGACCATCAGGCGCTCGATCTGGCCGGCCTCGTCGGGCAGGCGGTCGAAGCGCATCGGGTCGCGCTGCAAAAGCGCAATCTTTCAGTGAAGCTCGAAGTCGTGAGCGGCGCTTCCTGCCATGGCGATGCTTTCCTGCTCCAGCAGGCCATCGGCAATTTGCTCGACAATGCCATCGACTTTTCCCCGGCAGGCAGCGCCATCGACATCCGGCTGGAAAAGACGCCCGACAGCTTTTGCCTGAAAATCCGCGACCACGGCGAAGGTGCGCCGGAATACGCGCTGCCGCACATTTTCGACCGCTTCTATTCGCTGCCCCGCCCCGCCACCGAGCGCAAGAGCACCGGGCTTGGATTGCCCTTCGTGCGCGAGGTCGCGCACCTGCATGGCGGTGAGGCGCATTTCAGGAATCATCCGGAAGGCGGCGCGGAAGTGCTCATGGAAATCGCGGCGGGATGAGGGTTCAGCGCACTTCATTCCCGTGTTTTTTTATTGAGATTTTCTAAATTTACTTAAATAATGTTTAGCTACTGTGGTGAATTTCAATCAAAAATTATTACAGTAATTTAGAAAATTTGGGCTGGAATGGGCATAGCGTCCATCCCGCATGCAAGGGACTCCGCCTTCGGTGTTCCCTGCGAAGGCATTGATTCCCAATAAAAAACCCGCGACCGAAGCCACGGGTTTTTTTGATTTTGCGAAAGGCCGCGCGGGCTTCAATCATCCCTGCCGAGAAAAATGTCGCGGTACGAGGTGTAATAGGAAATGAAGAACATGGGCCCCACGATCAGCATTCCCAGTCCGACCGGAATGACGGCGAGAACCCACAACACCGTCATCACGAGGAAAAAAACGATTCCGGGCAGAATGTTCTTGAGGCAGGCGGAAAAACTCATCTTGATGGCGCGAACCGGCTCGACGTTGTGCATGATGACCAGCGCGGGAGCAAACCAGATGCCCATGCCATAGACGAAGGAACCGGCCAGCACGACGATTCCTCCAATGACCATCGCTGCCACGCCGACGCTCGTCCCCGCCGTTGACGAGGATTTTGCGCCAGCGATCATTCCAACCATCGCGGTGCCGAAAAAGAGAAAGGCGACGATCATCAGCACGATCATGAAACCGAAGGCGATCATGCACACGATCAGCAAGGGGCCGGTCTGGCGTTTGAGGCCGATGAAAAAATCGCTGAAGGCGAAGGAATCCTCCCGCTCAAGCAAATCGCAGGAATAAACGACGCCTGCGACAAGCAGGATCGGCAGGAACATCATGACGAGGTTGCCAATGAACGGAATGAAGGCCGATACGAGGATGGTGGCGCCATAGGCGAGCGCGAATCCTACCCACAATCCGGCCTTCTGCTTGAACAGGTTCCAGGCGCCGGAAATCCACGCCAGACTGCTTCCCGCAGAAACCGTGCGTCCGCCCGGAATGAAATTTGCGCTCTCCACGCCGGGGTCGAACCCCACTTCCGCTGTTGGCGGCGCATAGGGATTGACGGGCTGGCTGGCGTTTGGATGATCCATGGATTTCCCCTTTGAAATAGTCAATGCCGGATGGTTTTTGGCTGAAGAAACGCTGTTCATTATATCGGCTCCCGCAAGGCAGAAAAATGCCCCTGGAAAATCGAGGGGACGCATGAAAAAAGACTTTTAAAAAGACTTTTGATTTTGCTATCTTGAGTCTTATAAAAGATGTATTATCAAGAAACAGATCAGCCCGTCCGAAAAGGGTCATGATCATAATAACTACGGCCCAACCTTGCTGCTGAAAGGAGACACAGCATGCTTGAACCTTGTCGTGCCCATGCCGTCGAGCGCGCTGCGCCCGGCGCCTTGCTGCCGCCGCATTCCAGGCAGCAAGCAATCGACCCCATCGTGCAACTCGTGCAACTTCGGAATCCTTTCGCCGGAAGGAAAAGGATGACTGGCGCAGTTGCGATCAAAAAATGACGATAGTATTTTGCCCAGCGATTGAATCGTGCGCTGGACAGGCAGGATGGCGCGCGCGACCCAGGCCATACGGGTTCGGGGTCGGGCGCACCAGGAAGAGCGCCGGGCGTGGAGTCATCATGAATGACCCGCGACGCGGCGCTGATTGACGTTCAACAATTGCTGAAAGCTTGCGCAGGAAAGATATGTGAAAACCTGCGCAAACAGGATGCGCCCATGAAGGAAGAAAGGAAGGAAGGAGATATGGCCTCGGAGTTGACGCAACGGATTCAAAAGAATCCGCAATACCAGGACCTGACAAAGAGGCGTGACACCTTGGGACGGTGGTTGGCGGTCCTGGTGCTCATCGCTTATTACGGGTTCATTCTGGTGATTGCTTTTGACAAATCATTGTTTGCAACACCGATCGCGCCGGGGATGACCACGACCTGGGGAATTCCCGCAGGATTTGGCGTCATTCTGCTGACGGTGGTCGTGACGGCAATCTACGTTCGTATTGCCAACCGCGAATATGATCGCATCATCAAGGAAATTCTGGACAAAGAGGTGCAACCATGAGGGCAATGATGCAAGGGATTCTCCGGCAGGGGAGAATCTTCAAGGCCATCGGACCAGGCCTGGTGGCCTTGTTTGCGGCAATCCTGCCGGGCTTGGCCTGGGCGGCGGACGTCGTTGGCGAAACGCAGAAACAGGCAACGAACTGGACGGCAATCGGCATGTTCGTCGTGTTCGTCGGGATTACGCTGTGGATCACCAAATGGGCCGCAAAGCGAACCCGTTCGGCAGCGGATTTCTATACGGCTGGCGGCGGGATCACCGGATTCCAGAACGGTCTGGCCATCGGCGGCGACTACATGTCGGCAGCATCCTTCCTGGGGATTTCCGCCGCCGTCATGGCAACCGGCTTCGATGGCCTGATTTATGCCATCGGTTTCCAGGTGGGCTGGCCGTTGATTACCTTCCTGCTCGCGGAACGCTTGCGCAACCTGGGACGCTTTACCTTCGCCGATGTGGTCGCCTACAGGTTCCAGCAGGTTCCCGTCCGGATCTTCGCGGCTTCCGGAACGCTGGTGGTCGTCCTGTTCTACCTGATTGCGCAGATGGTGGGCGCAGGGCAACTCATCAAGCTGCTCTTCGGCCTGGATTACATCTACGCCGTGGTCATTGTCGGCGGGCTGATGATGGCCTATGTGCTGTTCGGGGGAATGACCGCGACGACCTGGGTGCAGATCATCAAGGCGTGCATGCTGCTCGGCGGCGCAACCTTCATGGCGTTCATGGTGATGTTGCAGTATGGATTCAGTCCGGAGAAACTTTTCCAGGCGGCTGTCGAAGTCAAGAAAAGCGGCGCGATCATGGGGCCGGGCGGATTCGTCAAGGATCCGGTTTCCGCGATTTCCCTCGGAGTGGCGCTGATGTTCGGCACGGCAGGATTGCCGCACATCCTGATGCGCTTCTTCACCGTACCCGATGCCAAGGAAGCAAGAAAGAGCGTGCTGTGGGCGACGACGTGGATCGGCTATTTCTACGTGCTGACCTTCATCATCGGCTTTGGCGCCATTGTTTTCGTCAGCGCCAACCCCGAGTTTCTCGATGACAAGGGCGTTTTGCGCGGCGGCGCCAACATGGCCGCCGTTCATCTGGCCAACGCGGTCGGCGGCAATGCCTTCCTCGGGTTCATGTCGGCAGTGGCCTTTGCGACCATCCTTGCCGTGGTGGCAGGCTTGACGCTCTCCGGCGCCTCGGCAGTCTCCCACGATCTGTATGCTTCGGCCATCAAGAAGGGTAAGGCAACCTCGCAGGATGAATTGCGGGTTTCCAAGATAACGACCGTTTTCCTTGGAATCATCGCGGTCTTCCTCGGAATTGCGTTCGAGAAACAGAACGTTGCCTTCATGGTGTCCCTGGCATTCGCGATTGCGGCATCGGCCAATTTCCCGGCACTGTTCCTTTCGATCCTCTGGAGAGGCTGCACGACGAAAGGCGCTGTTATCGGCGGGTTCATCGGATTGATCTCCGCGCTGGTGATGACGGTGCTCTCCGATGCCGTCTGGGTCGCCGTCCTGGGACATCCCAAGGGCAGCGCTCCCTTCCCCTATTCTTCGCCGGCCATTTTCTCCATGCCTCTGGCCTTCCTGTCCATCTGGATCGTTTCGATCCTCGATCGCAGCGGCCAGGCCGAAAAGGAGCGGCAAGATTACGAGGATCAAAAGGTTCGTTCGGAAACGGGCCTGGGAGCGTTCAAGGCAGCATCGCATTGAGTGTTTTTTTCGGTCTGCCGCCTTGCGTCGCCGGAATGTTGGCGACGCAAGGCGGGGTTCAAAAATTCCTTAACCCTGGATTCCAGCCATGGCAGCGACACGTTTTGATTTATCGCATCCGCCTTTCGATTTGCTGACCCTGCCGGAAGCTTCTGCGTTGTCGGCATCCGCCGATATTCTGTTTTTCGGCAACGATCAGGAAATCCTCGCTACCGGCAGCGCAGTGAATTCCCTTTATCTTGTGATGAAGGGGCTTGTGCGCGAGATGGTGGGCGAGGATGTCGTCGGCGTTTACCGCGAGCATGAAACATTCGATTGCCGTGCGCTGGCAACAGGGAAAACGATTCACAGGTTCATCGCCCATGAAGAAGCCTTGCTCTGTGTTTTTCCCAGGGAAGACGTCCTCGCGCTGATCGAAAAGAATCCGGCCTTCGGCGCGTATTTCTTCGCGACGGTCTCCGACAAATTCGGGCAGTTGGCGCAAAGGCAGGACCGCCGGGAATGGCAAAACCTGTTTACCGCAAGAATCGGCGATGTCGGATTCCGTCCGCCGGTGTTCATGGAGGCGTCCGCGACGATTGCCGATGCTGCGCGAATCATGAAGGAACAGCGCCGCCGCTCCATCTTTGTGCGCGATGGGGAAAGAACGGGAATCTTTACCACGGGCGATTTCCGCGACATCGTGGCCAATGGCGTTTCCAACCAGACCCCGTTGGGGGATCGCTCGCAATTCTCGCTGTTGAGTTGCGAAAAGGACGACTATCTTTTCAACGCGCTTCTGTTGATGACCCAGCGCAATATCCACCACGTGGTCGTCACTGAGGGAGAAATCCCTGTCGGCATGCTGGCGCAGGCCGACCTTCTTTCCTTTTTCTCCAACCATTCGCTTTCGATTGCGCAGCAGTTGGAAATGGCGACAAGTGTCGATGATCTTGTCCGGGCGACGCAGGAGATGGAGACCCTGGTGTCGACCCTGGCCGTGCAGGGCATGAAAATGCCGCAACTGGCGCGGCTGGTCCAGGCGCTGAACACCCAGTTGGCCGCTCGCCTCTGGCAGATGGTGGCTCCCCCGGATGTTTTCGAGGGGAGCGCCTTGCTGGCCCTGGGTTCCGAAGGACGCGGCGAGCAGATCCTGAAGACCGACCAGGATAATGCGTTGATCCTTGCCGAGGGATTGAACGAAGAGGATGTCGAACAGGCAGCCCGGAACTTTACGGAACAAATGCTTCGACTGGGTTATCCGTCCTGCCGTGGCGGAATCATGGTGAATCAGAGACTCTGGCGGAATACGGTGCGGGACTGGAGCTGGATGCTTCAGGACTGGGCAAGGCAATCACAGGGCGATGCCTTGATGAACCTGGCTATTTTTCTCGATGCGGAAACAGTTTCCGGATCTCCGTCGTACCTGGCGGCGTGCCGGGATGCCCTGCATGCGGGGCTGCGCGACGACGCTACCTGGCTTTCGCGGATGGCGCTTCCCATCGAGCAATTCCAGAACAAGAGAATGGAAGGCGGGTTCTGGTGGCAAATGCTCAACCGCGAAAACAATGCGCAACTGGATATCAAGAAGGCAGCCATTTTTCCGATCGTGCATGGCGTCCGTATATTGGCGCTGGAAGCGGACATCAGGCTGAACAATACTTTCGACCGCCTTGAAGCGCTGGTGTCGAAGGGCATCCTGGAGAAAACACTGGCAAATGACCTTTCGGAATCCTTGGCCTTCCTGATGCGATTGCGCCTGGAAGCCGGCCTGGAATCGCTGCGCGAGCAAAAACCTGTCAGTAACGATATAGATCCCGCATCGTTGTCGACCCTGGACAAGGATTTGCTCAAGGACGCACTGCTGGTGACGAAGCGATTCAAGCAGATGATCCATCAGCGTTATCACCTCGACAGGTTTTGATATGCGTGCAAACCTGTGGCAAAAATCGCAGCGCCTCTGGCGGATGCGCCAATTGCAGGAGCCTTATCGATCCTTGCTGGGCGAGAATGATGGCGTCCTGGTCAGCATCGACTGCGAAACCAGTTCGCTGAAGGTGAAAGAGGCCGAGATCCTGTCGATCGCGGCGGTGTGCATCGATGGCCGCCGTGTTTGCGCCAGGGATGCGTTTTATACATTGGTCAAGCCGCAACAGGCGCCCGGTCATGAGAATGTCCGGATACACGGATTGCGCCCGATCGATTTCAGCGAAGGATTGCCGCTTCAGGAGGCGCTACGGAAATTCCTGGAATTCATCGGCGGCAGAACCTTGGTTGGCTATTATCTGAAATACGATGTTGCGGTGTTGAATAAATACCTCAAGCCGATGCTGGGAACGGTTTTGCCCAATTACGAAGTTGAAATTTCCGGACGCTATTACGATTGGCGATTCGCCGATTATCCAGGGGCCTATATCGATTTGCGATGGGATACGATCATCGATAATCTTCATGTTCCTCATCTTCCGAGGCACGACGCGATGAACGACGCGATGACCGTTGCGATGATGTATCTGGTGCTGCAATCGCGAGGGTATGGCGTGTCGTAGCGGCGCCGCTGTCCCGGAATGTCCTGGGCCCGCTCCTGCGCGCCACTCGACCTGTCCGGCGCATCCCTTGCGTACACCCTCATTTTTCAGGTATGATCCGCGCCTCGTTTGGCGCTCATCGTTCGCCGTTTTGTCGGCGCCGGCTCCGGAAAATGGAGTGTTTGAACGAAGCGAGCAAAGCCCGTTGGGGAGTCGCCAAGTTGGTTAAGGCACCGGATTTTGATTCCGGCATTCGAGGGTTCGAGTCCTTCCTCCCCAGCCACCGAATTCATCCGCAGTCCGCGTCACGGCGCATGGAATTGCGAAACAGGCCGCGGGCAGGAAAATTTCCTGCCCGTAGTTTTTTAGCGGCAACGACGGCACAGGCAAGAGACGTATCATGGCTTATGACAGTTTGATGTTGTTTACAGGCAACGCCAACCCGATGCTGGCCGAAGAGATTGCCAAACGTCTCCATATCTCGGTTGGCAACGCGAAGGTCGGGCGTTTTTCCGATGGCGAAATCAACGTCGAGATCGACGAGCATGTCCGGGGCAAGGATGTGTTCCTGCTGCAATCGACCTGCGCACCCTCGAACGATAATCTGATGGAACTGCTCGTCATGGCCGATGCGCTGAAACGCTCATCCGCCGGACGCATTACCGCAGCGATTCCGTATTTCGGCTATGCCCGCCAGGATCGGCGTTCGCGCTCCTCGCGGGTGTCGATCGCCGCCAAGCTGGTCGCCAACATGATCGCTGCGGCGGGCATCGACCGCGTGCTGACGATGGACCTGCACGCCGAACAGATCCAGGGCTTTTTCGATATTACGGTCGACAATATCTACGCCCTGCCGATCCTGCTCGAAGACATCCAGAAACAAAGCCACCAGAATCTGATGGTCGTCTCGCCCGACCACGGTGGCGTCGTCCGCGCCCGTTCGCTCGCCAAGCGGCTCGAATGCGATCTTGCGATCATCGACAAGCGCCGCCCGAAAGCCAACGTCGCGGAAGTCATGAACATCATCGGCGAAGTCGATGGCCGCACCTGCATCATCATGGACGATATCGTCGATACCGCCGGCACGCTGTGCAAGGCGGCCCAGGCGCTGAAGGAAAACGGCGCGCAGAAGGTTGTTGCCTACTGCACGCATCCGGTGCTCTCGGGCGGCGCGGTCGAGCGCCTGCAAGATTCCGCGATGGACGAACTGGTCGTGACCGACACTATTCCGCTCAGCGAACAGGCGCGGAATTGCCCGCGCATCCGCCAGCTTTCCGCCGCGACCTTGATGGCCGAAACGATTCGCCGCATCAGCAACGAAGAGTCGGTTTCTTCGTTGTTCATCGAATAACGCGCCGCAGCAGCATTTCCGGCGCCTTAGCAACCCCTGCCTGGTCGCGGGCAGGTTTTTTTTCATCATCAGGAGTCTTTATGAAATTTGAACTCAATGCACAGAAACGCACGACGCAGGGTTCCGGAGCGAGCCGCCGCCTGCGCAGCGCCGGCAAGGTGCCGGGCATTCTCTACGGCAAGGGCAATCCGGCGGTGGCGATCGAAGTCGATCACAACACGCTGCTGCTCAGCTTGCGCAAGGAAGCCTTTCATTCCTCGATCATTACGCTCGACCTCGACGGCGTCAAGGAAAGCGTGCTGCTGCGGGACTGCCAGCGCCACCCCTACAAGTTGCAGGTACTGCATGTGGATTTCCAGCGCGTGGCCGCCGATGAAAAGCTGCACCAGAAAGTGCCGCTCCACTTCATCAACGCCGACATCGCCCCGGGCGTCAAGCTCTCCGGCGGCATGATCAGCCATGTCGTCAACGAAATCGATATTTCCTGCCTGCCGGCCGATCTTCCGGCCTTCATCGAAATCGATCTGCAACATCTGGCTGCCGGTCAGTCGATCCACCTCGAAGACATCAAGCTGCCCAATGGAGTCAGCGTGGTCATCCACGGCCAGGAAAATCCCCTCATCGCGACCGTGGTGGCCAAGAAGGGCGAAGAGAGCGAGGAGGCCGCAGCCGAAGCGACGCCTGCGGCAGGGACTGCGGCGAGCTGATATCCCGCCGCCCGCAAGGCGTGTTTCCGGTTTTGCGCGCATCCTCCGGGCCGCCGCCTGCCTTTTTCGCTGGCGGCGGCTTTTTCTTGAGAGCGTCTGTCGCGCCCTCCCTTTGCGAATGGACAAGCCCTTCAGAAATTCTAAATTAGTGTAATAATTTTTTTCTGAAACCCGCTACAGTAAAGAGTTTTACAAAAAAATTATTTAACTTAATTTAGAATTTTAATCCAATATCCTCATCTCTCCCATGGCAGCGCCTCGCCTCATCGTCGGTCTGGGCAATCCTGGCCCCGAATACGAAAGCACCCGGCACAACGCCGGGTTCTGGTTCGTCGACGCGCTGGCGCGGCAGTTGAAACTCAACCTGATGCCGCAGGGCAAATTCTTCGGCAGCCTCGCTCGCGCCAATGAACTCTGGCTCTTGCAGCCGATGACCTTCATGAACCGTTCCGGCCAGTCCGTCGCGGCGCTGGCGCGTTTTTACAAAATCGCGGTGGAAGAAATCCTCGTCGTCCATGACGAAATCGACCTTGGGCCCGGCGAAATCCGTCTCAAGCAGGGCGGCGGAAACGGCGGGCACAACGGCCTCAAGGACATCCAGTCCGCGCTCGGCAGCCCCGACTTCTGGCGCTTACGGCTCGGCGTCGGGCACCCGCGCGAACTCGGTCTGCGGCAGGAAGTCGTCGACTTCGTCCTCTCGCGTCCGCGCCAGGACGAAGCCATCGACATCGACCGCGCCATCGACCGCTGCCTCGCCGCCTGGCCCCGGCTTGCCGCCGGAGAATACGCCCTGGCGCAGCAGGATTTGCATCGCAACCCCGAATAACCCCTTGATCCGCCGGAGTCTCTCCGGGAATCTCCCCTCCAGCCAAGGAACCCAAATGAGCATGAAATGCGGCATCGTCGGCCTGCCCAACGTCGGCAAATCCACCCTCTTCAACGCCCTGACCAAAGCCTCGATCGCGGCGGAAAACTACCCCTTCTGCACCATCGAACCCAACGTCGGCATCGTCGAAGTCCCCGATCCGCGCCTCGATGCGCTTTCCGACATCGTCAAGCCGCAGCGTGTGCAGGCGGCCATCGTCGAATTCGTCGACATCGCCGGACTGGTTGCCGGAGCGTCCAAGGGCGAAGGGCTGGGCAACCAGTTCCTCGCCAACGTCCGCGAAACCGACGCCATCATCCACGTGGTGCGCTGCTTCGACGATGAAAACGTCATCCACGTCTCCGGCAAGGTCAACCCGATTGCCGACATCGAAACCATCGACACCGAACTCGCGCTCGCCGACCTCGCCACCGTCGAAAAGGCGCTCAACCGCTACCGCAAACCGGCGCAGGCCGGCGACAAGGAAGCGAAAATCCTCGTCGCCGCGCTCGACAAGGCCTACGCCCAGCTCGATGCCGGCAAGCCCGTCCGCGCGCTCGACCTTTCCAGGGAAGAACGCGGCAACCTGCGCCCCTTCTGCCTCATCACCGCCAAGCCGGTTCTGTATCTCGCCAACGTCGCCGAAAACGGCTTCACCGGCAACGCCTATCTGGATGCCGTGCGTGCCCACGCCGCCACCGAAGGCGCCGAAGCCGTCGCCCTGTGCGCCGCGATGGAAGCCGAGTTGATCGACCTCGCCGACGAGGAAAAACAACTCTTCCTCGCCGACGTCGGCCTCGACGAACCCGGCCTGAACCGCCTCATCCGCGCCGGCTACAAACTGCTCGGCCTGCGTACCTACTTCACCGCCGGCGTCAAGGAAGTCCGCGCCTGGACCATCCACGCTGGCGACACCGCCCCCCAGGCCGCCGGCGTCATCCACACCGATTTCGAAAAAGGCTTCATCCGCGCCCAGACCATCGCCTTTGATGATTTCGTCGCCTGCAAGGGCGAGCAGGGCGCAAAGGAAGCCGGAAAAATGCGCGCCGAAGGAAAGGAATACGTGGTGAAAGATGGGGATGTGATGAATTTTTTGTTCAATGTTTGATGGATTTTGCCGAACCCGGCTCCGTCACGGTTCCTGTACCTTTGGAGCGCGCTTCGGCTTCGCGGTCTTCTCCTCGCGCGCGGCCTTCACGATGGCTTCCGCAATCCGGCGGTCGCGTTCAAGTTCCTGCCGCAACTCTTCCTCACTGGGCAGGTAGGTCACGTACTTCGCGGCGAAGAGCTGCTGGTGTTCGCTGAGGATGGAGTAGCGCGCCATCGCCTCGTTCTTCTCCGCGCAGAGAATCAGACCGATGGTGGGGCCGTCGCCTTTTGTTCGTCCCTGCGCGTCGAAGAGGCGAACGTAACTATCCATCTGCCCGACATCCTGATGGGTGAGCTTGCCGAGCTTGAGATCGACGAGCAGGTAGCACTTGAGGATGATGTTGTAGAAGACCAGGTCAACGAAGAAATCCTCGTCCGCGAAAGTGATCCGCTTCTGCCGCGCGACGAACGCAAAGCCCTTGCCCAGTTCGAGGAGAAATTGCGACAGCTTGCTGATGATGGCGTTCTCGATGTCGCTCTCGCGCAGCGCGGGGCCGCCTTGCAAGCCAAGAAAGTCGAGCACGATCGGCGACTTCATCAAGTCGGCGGGCTTCTCGACGGTCTGGCCTTTGCGGGCCAGTTCCATCACGCCATCCTTGTCGCGACTCTTGAGCAGCCGCAGATGAAGCTGGGTGAATATCTGCCGTTCGAGGTGCTCGACCGGCCAACGCTCCTGCTCGGCTTCGATCTCGTAGAAAGTGCGTACCATCGCGGGCTCGACCTTCATCAACGCGCGATAGTGAGACCAGCCCAGCGCGGGAGAGAATCCTTCGAGCGGCGCCGGGTCCAGCGCGGCGAGAGAAACGCCACCTCGCTTGTGGCGAATCTTGCCGGAGGCGCTCGCCTCCTCCGCGCTCCCGGATTCGCCACTTCCGATGTGGCGAATCTCGGGCTTGCGGGATCGGTACGCGATGTAAAAAGCCCTGAAGTAGCGCAGGTTGGTCGATGAGTAGCCGCGCCCAACGCGCGATTGAAGCTGTTTCGACAGATCCTCGATCACTTCCTCGCCATACCCGGCGCGTGGATCGCCGCGCTGCACGTATTCGACAATCTCGCGCCCGATGTGCCAGTTCAGCAGCACCATCTCGCTGTTGACGGTGCGCAGGACACGCGAGCGCGCCTCCTCGATGATCGGAGAAGGAGAAACATTTCGCACCTACGGTGCGAATGGTGGGGCGTTCAGTCTGTTCTGCCCAAGCACGATGACGGTGCAATGGTTCTGAGCGCGTGTAATGCCGTTGTAAAGCAGCCTGCGCCGATGCTCGGCGCTGCCTGTCGCCGTGTGCGGCCACAACACGATGACGTTCGGAAACTCGCGGTTTTTGGCGCGCTGAATCGTCATGGCCAGATGGCCGTTCTGCTGCCGGAAACCCAGACGCGAACGATTACGCACAGCCTCCCGCACAAACTCTTTGACTTGCGCCGAGGTGAAGGACGCTTGCCCGTGCGCACGCCGCAAACGGTCCATTCGGTTGATTGCCTGCACGATGGGCGCGTGTTCGACCAGCGGCGTTAGAAGCGCACGAAGATCGGCGCACGACGCAGTTTCTGGCAATGCGACGTCGGCCAGTAGGGCATCCGCTTCGTCGTTGTCGTGGCGATCCCAAGTATGCGGATACGGCCCGAAGGTCGCGCCGTTCTTGCGGGTATGCTGCTTAGTTTGAAGGGTGTTGAGCGCCGCGCGGATAATCGCGTTGCCCGCATCGGGCGTGAGAATGACCACCGGGCCGTGGCGCTGCGCTATATCGTTGGCAATCGCCCATGTCAGAAGCGCGTGGTTGGCATTCGTGGCGGGTGCGTCCAGAAGCCGGAAGCCTGCGCCGTTCCATGATGTCCGGTTGTTGAACGTGTTGGCCGTCAGAACGGCCTTCACATCCTGGCCTTCACGCACAGCGAGCGCGGCGGCCAGCAGTCCCTGCTGGGTCGTGCGCCGAACTTGCGTGAGCCGGTGAGTTTGACCTGCGCCTTCTAGCCAGCTCATGAGGGGAGCGGTATCGCGTCCGTTGTGAAGACACTGG
>WQZF01000061.1 GCA_009780885.1 Betaproteobacteria bacterium
CGCCGCCACCGAGCACATGGTAAAACTCGAACAATCTCCCGAACGGGTCAAGAGCTTCTTCCAAGACCCGCACGTCAAATATGCCGCTTAAGACTTCATACTTCTGCTGGCCGGATCAATATGTGTCGAGTCTATACACACCCCCTTTGGAAAGGGGGCTGCAAACCCCCGACGGCTTCGCCGCCACCCCCTTTGGGAAAGAGGGCTTTTTCTCAGTCCTCCAGAATCTCATCGAAGAACCCCAGCCCTTTCATGGCTTCGATGAAGCGGGTGAGGTAGGCGTCCGAAGTGAGCGGCCATTTGAGGCCAAGCCTCAGCAGGACCTGGGTGGTGTAGTCGTTTTTCACCTTGATCCAGCGGACGCGCCGGTTGGGTTCTGCGCCTGCGTAGGCGATCAGCGCGGAGAGGTGGCCGGCCTTGTGGGGGTTGCGCAGGGCGTCGCTGTATGCGACCTCGAATTCTTCCGCTTCGCAGGGGTGGATCAGGATGCCCTCGGTTTCGAGCGCGGCGATGGCGTCGCCAAGCGTAATCCTGTGATTGTTGTAGGGATGGAAGACCCGGCATTCCGTCGGCGTGGACGAGAGCTTCAATACCGCCTGGGCGGCAAAGTCGATCGGGGAGAATTCGACCTGCGCGCTCAGGGCTTCGTAGGGAATCGCGCCGATCAGGGCGTAGGCGCGGAATTGGCCCAGGAAGCTGTTGATGTTGAAGTTGGCCTGGAATTCGCCGTCCGCCGAGCGCGCCATGAGGTTGCCCAGGCGCATGACCTTTGCGTCGACGCCTTCCAGCGCCGCCTCGAAGACGATGCGTTCGGCGATGAATTTGCTGTTCAGGTATTTGTTCGAGAGATCCTGCCCGAACCAGAACATGAATTCGTCCAGCAGGGTTTCTTCCGGGGGAACGCCTTCCACGCTCAGGCCCGCGATGCTGGCGGTGGAGGTGTGGATGAAGCGGCAGCCCTTCCTGCGGCTGAAGTCGATGCCGTTCTGTGCGCCGCCGATGTTGATGTCCTCGATGTCGGTTCCGCTCGAAAAATGCCGGACGTTGGCGGCGCAGTGGATCAGGGTGTCGATCGGCAAGGCTTCCAGGGCGCCGAACATGGCCGGGTCGCAGACATCGCCTTCGACGATGTTGATTCTCGAACCGAAGAGGGCGTCGAAGCTGTCGTCGAAGTAGTAGACAAGCATGTTCTTGAGCCGCTTTTCCGCCGAGACCTTGCCGCCCCGCACGACGCACCAGGCCGCGCCGCGTTCCTGCCGGAGATATTCGCGCAGGACGTGGATTCCGAGAAAGCCGGTGGCCCCGGTCAGGCAGATGTTGCCTACGGGCCGCAAGTTGCTTCTGTCGGCACTCACCGTCAGACGGGCGGCAGGAGCGGCCTGGATCATCGCGTGTATTTTCGAGTAGTCGTAATTCCCGATTGCCTGTCCGGCGCTTGCTGGCGCGTCCTGCGGCTCTTGCGCCCTGCGGCCTTCCGCGAGCGCGGCGAGTCCACGGGGCGTCGGCTGGGCGAAGACCTCGCTGTAGCTGATCTCGAATCCCCGGTCCATCGCCTCGATGATGACCCGCGTAACCAGGAGCGAGGTTCCGCCCAGATCGAAAAAGCTGTCGAGCGCGCCGGGGGTTTCGATTTCCAGCACCTTCGCGAATATTTCGCACCAGGCCGTTTCCGCGTCGCCCCTGGGGGCTTCGTAATCTCCCTTGGACATCAGCCGCGCTTCCGGCAGGGCGCCGGTATCTATCTTGCCGTTCGGAGTGACCGGCATGGATTCGAGTTGCAGATAGGCCGTCGGCACCATGTAGGGCGTCAGGGTGCGGGCCAGGAAATTGCGCAGTGAATCGGCGGGAATTTCCTGCCGGGCCGTGTAGTACGCGCAGAGATGTTCCTGTCCGCGCAGTTTCCGCACGAGGACGACATTGCGGCTGACGCCGGGGAAGGCGTTGATCGTGCTTTCGATTTCGCCGAGTTCGATGCGCAGTCCGCGCAGCTTGATCTGGCTGTCGTTGCGGCCCAGGACCAGGATTTCGCCGTCGCGCGTCCATCGGGCGAGGTCGCCGGATTTGTAGTAGCGGACGCCGCCGGTTTCGACGAAGCGTTCCGCCGTCAGTTCCGGCCTGTTCAGGTAGCCGCGCGCTACGCCCGCGCCGCCGATCCACAATTCGCCGACGACGTTTGCGGGCAGCGGATTCCCGTCCATGTCCATCACCTGCTCGACGAAGCCTCCGAGCGGCGGGCCGACCGTGATTCCGCGTTGCGCGCCGTCGCGCTCCAGCGCGCTGGCGTTGCAGCAGATCGTGATTTCGGTCGGTCCGTAGGCGTTGAAGACGATCGCATCGGAAACCCTGTGGAGTCGGGCGCGCAGCGCCGGCGGGAATTTTTCCCCGCCGAGGATGATGACGCCGCATCGCGCCAGCGCCTCCAGCATTCCGGGGAATTCCATATGCTGCATCAGGATCGACGGAGTCGTGCAGATCGCGTTGGCGTTCGTCCTTTCAAAGATCCGGGCGAGTTTCTGCGGGTTGCGCGCTTCTTCCTCGTCCGCGAACACCAGGCGCATCCCGTTCGCCAATATGTTGAACATGTCCGAGATAAAGGCATCGAAGGAGACGGTGGAGATCGAGACGAAGGAAGCCTTTTTCTCCATCAGCGCCACGATTTGCGGATTTCCGGCCGGGGAGGTGTAGTTGATCAGCCCTCCGTGCATCAGCATGACGCCCTTGGGCTTCCCGGTGGAGCCGGAGGTGTAGATGAGGTAGCACAGATCCTCCGGCGCGATGTCGAGGCCGGGGTTCGCGGTGTTTTCGTGTTTCAGCAGGGCGTCGATATTGACGCCGTTCGCATGACCGCTTTCCCCGGCGGTCAGCAGAAGCTTCGCGCCGCTGTCCGACAGGATGTGCGCGATGCGATCCTGCGGATAGGCGGGATCAACGGGGATGAAGGCGCAACCGGCCTTGATGATCCCCAGGATCGCGCAGATCAGGCGGCTGTCCCTGGGCAGCATGAACGCGACCCGGTCTTCCCGCTGAAGCCCTCTTTCCAGGAGCGCGTGGGCGATGCGGTTCGCCCGCTCGTTGAGTTCGCGGTAGCTCAATTCCACATCGACGGCGGCAAGCGCGGGCTTTTCCGGCGTTTGCGCGGCGTGGGCTTCAAAAAGCTCCGGCACGTTCCGCGCCCTCGGGGTTTCGCGCGGCCCGATTCCGGCATTCCAGGCGGCAATCGTTTTCATCTGCGCGGGGGTCGCAATCGACAATCCGCGAAGCGAAGCGCCCCGGTTCAGGGGATTCGCGAAACGCGCGGCGGCGTGGGCGATGCACTCGGCCAGGCTGCGCATCGTCTCTTCCCCGAAAAGCGAGGAGTCGTATTCGACGTTGATCCGGTAGGCATCTTCCCGGTCTTCGACGACGATGCCGATCGGGAATTTCACCTTGTCCAGTTGAAGCGACTCGGTGCGCAGCGGCTGGCCCGCCGCCGGATGCCCGCCGGAGGAGTGAGTACCGGCAGCCAGGCGGTATTCCTCGATCACCCCGCCCTGGAAAGTGAACATGATCTGCGGGTCGAAGGAATGGTCGGCGACGATGCGCGTGTAGGGATAGAGCGCGTGCTCAAGGGTCTCGAACATGCGGTTCTGCGTCCGGTTCAGGAAGGTTTCGACCGCTTCTTCCTTCCACTCTTCCTTCGTCTCTTCCGAGGCAAGCTCGACAAAGACCGGCACCGTCTTGACCAGCATCCCCATGTTTTCCTGGAGTTCCGCGCCTTCCCTTCCGCGCGTGATCGTCGCCATGCCGATGCTGCGGGCATTCGCGAAGCGGCTCGCGACGAATCCCGTGGCCGCCAAAAAGAGGTTGGCCGGAGTCACTCCAAGTTCCTGAAGCCTGGCGGAGAGGAAGTCGGGGCCGTTTTTCTCGATCGCGGCGAAGACTTTTCCCGGCTTGTGCTGGCCTTGCTCGCTGCTGCCGGTTTCGCGCGCGAAATCGGCAGGGATGGCAGCACTCCCTTCCCCTTCCCGGTTCAGGAAGAGGCGGTCGAAAAAGGCTTTCGATTCCGCGTAGCCGCTGCCCGAGGCGCTTTCCTGTTCCGCGAGCGCGAGATCGAAACTGGTGAAGCTTTCTCGTTCGAGCTTTTCTCCCGCCCATGCGCGGGAGAGATCGCGCAGGAGGATGTTCAGCGAGCCTCCGTCGAAAATGATGTGGTGGAAGTCGCACAGCGCGCGCAAACGATCCGGCGTCCGGCATAGTTCGATGCGGAACAGCGGCCCCTCGAAAAAGTTGAACGGGCGCACAAAGGAATTCCGCACTTCCGGCCAGTCCGTTTCAGCGCATTCCCGGACGGGAATCTCGACCGGATCGTCGTCCTGCCTGATCTGGCAAACCTCGCGGTCTTTCATCGTCAGCCGGGTTTTCAGGTAGGGATGCGCCTCGATCACCGCGCACATCGCGGCCCCCAGGCGCATGGCGTCGGATTCGCCTTCGAGCGTGAGGACGAAGGGAACGTTGTAGAAAACGGAATCCGGGGATTTTGCGCAAGCGAAATACAGGCCGAGCTGGTTCTGGGTCAGCGGGTAGATTTCCCGTTTTTCGTATTTCCGTTTTTCGCTTTGTCCGGCGTTCTCCAGCAGCGCCGCGATTTTTTCGACGCTTCTCTCGCGCATGACTTCCATTGCGCCCAGGGTTTTCCCCGTCCGGGCGGAAAGCTGCGCCGCGAGCCGGATCGCGGCCAGCGAATTCAGGCCGGCGTAGAGAAGATCGGTCGTGATGCCGAAATCCCTTTCGTCCAGGCCCAGGATTTCCGCGACGATCGCGCAGAGCGTTTTCTGCGTCTGCGTGGCGGGCGGCACGATTTCCGCCGCGCGCACATCGGGATTGATCCGCGCCGCCGGCAGTTTCTTCCGGTCGACCTTGCCGTTCTGGTTCAGCGGAATCCGGTCGATCTGCATCGTCACCGAGGGCACCATGTAGGGCGGCAGCGTCTCTTCGATGAAACGGTTCAGTTCACCGATCTCCACCGGGGAATCCGCGACGATATAGGCGACCGCGCGTTTTCCTCCTCCGGGCGCGTCCTGCGCGACCACCGCCGCATCGGTGACGGCGGGGAAGGCGCGGATGCGGGATTCGATTTCCGGCAACTCGACCCGGAAGCCGCGAATCTTCACCTGGAAATCGCGGCGTCCGACGAAGTCGATCTCGCCGCCCGGCAAAAGACGCGCCACATCGCCCGTGCGGTAGATGCGGGCGAGGCCGGGAGCCTCGCTGAAAGGATTGGGGACGAATTTTTCGGCGCTGAGTTCGGGGCGGCGGAGATAACCCGCCGCGACCTGCGGGCCTGCGATGCACAATTCTCCCGCCGTTCCGACGGGGGCCAGCCGCCCGTGTTTGTCGATCACATAGATGCGCGTTTTTCCAACCGGCTTGCCGATGGGAACGCGGTCGTACAGGCGGTCGAGCTTGAAGCCGGTGACGAAGATCGTGGTTTCGGTCGGCCCGTAGCAGTTGTACAGCGCGTAGGACTGCGGCGGATTCAGCGGAACGAGCGTTTCCCCACCCACGATCAGGACGCGCAGCGAGGTATTCGCCATGCTCTCGGCAAACTGCCGGCCAAGCTGCGTCGTCAGGAAGGCGAGCGAGACTCCGTGCGTGTTGAAATATTCGTTCAGGCGCGGCAGGTCGAGCCGCATTTCTTCGGGGATGACATGGAGGCAGGCGCCGGAAGACAGCGCCGTATGCAGTTCCATCATGCAGGCGTCGAAGCCGAAGCTGGCGTAGGCCGAAACCCGATCGGCCTCGCTGAGGCAATAAAACTCCCTGAACCAGCCGCAGAAACCCGCCAGGTTGCCGTGGGTGAGCATCACGCCCTTCGGGGTTCCGGTCGTGCCGGAGGTGTAGAGCAGGATAAAGAGGGATTCGGCCGGGAAGGAATCCGGCAACGGCCCTGCGGCGGGAAGCGATTCCAGTTCCCGCGTCGACAGCACCGGGAAGCGTCCGGCCAGTTCCGGGAATTTAACCAGCAGTTCGTCATCCGCGATCAGGATTTCGGCTTGCGCGTCTTCGAGCATGAATTGCAGCCGTTCCTGCGGATACGCCGGATCGAGCGGCAGATAGGCCGCGCCGGATTTCAGGACGCCCAGCGCACCGATCGGCATCATCTCGCTGCGTCCCACCAGGACGCCGACGACCGGGGTTTCTTCTCCCGCTTTTTTCGCCCCCCTCTTTCCGATCAGGAAGGAAGCCAGCCGGTCGGTGATTCCGTCGAGTCCGGAATAGGAGAAAACGCGCCCCGCGCAGACGACCGCCGGATTTTCCGGAACGCGGGCGGCCTGCCTGCGGAAGGCTTCGACGATGTTCTCGCCTGCGCCGGGAGCGTCGGGCCGGTCCCGGTAAAAGCCTTCCAGTATTTGCAGGCGGTGCGCTTCGGGCAATTCGGAAACCTCGGCAAGTGTTTCGTCGCTTCCGGCGAGGATGCGCTCCACGATCACGCGGAATTGTTCGAGCATCCCGCAAACGATTTCGTCTTCGTACAGATCCCTCGAATACGAGAGGACGACGCGCAATTTCCGGCTTCCGTCCTCTTCGCGCATCTGCCGCCGGATTTCCAGCTTGAGGTCGACTTCCATCGCCTGCCCCTTGATCGGCAGGCGGCGCACGGAAAAGCCCGGGTCGGAAGCGAACACCGGATCGGGAAATTCCTTGGGGTAATTGACGACCACATCGAAAAGCGGCGAGCGCGAGGCGTCGCGGTCGGGGGCCAGTACCGGAACCAGCGTCTCGAAGGGGCAGGTTTGCCGCGCCTTGATTTCGTCGAGCAGCGCGGCGGTCTGGCGGATATATTCGTCCAGCGATTGCGCCCCCTGCGGCTTGAGCCGCACGGGCAGGGTGTTGACGAACATCCCCACCATGCCGCCGGTTTCGGGAAGGACGCGGCCGCTCATCGCCGTTCCCAGGACGACATCTTCGGAGCCGCAGTATTTCGCGACGGTCATTCCCGCCGCCGCCATCAGCAGCGTATAGGGGGTGACGCCGCGCCGGCCCGCTTCGGCCTCCACCCGATCCGCGTCGAGTTCGCAGACGAAATCCGTGTCCGTGCAGGACAGCCGGGCCGGGCGCGTCGGGCGCGTCGGCATTTCGTTTTCGGGCACGCCGTCCGCGAACATATCGAGAAAGAAGCGTTTTTCCGCCTCGATGTCGGGATTCGGGTTCTCGCTTTGCCAGACGGCATAATCGGGATAATCGAGCGGGAGCGGCGGCAGCATCGGAAGCGGTTCCGCGCCCTCCGAATCCTCGCGGCATTCCCGTTCGTACAGCCGCCAGAAATCGGTCGTCAGGATACCGATGCCGACGCCGTCGATGATGATGTGGTGGATGCAGAGGTGCAGGACTCTTTCGTTCTCGCCCGTCCTGAACAGGGTGAAACGGAACAGCGGCGCGCGTGAAATATCCCAGGGCAGGTTCAGCGCGGCGATCCGGGAAAGCAGTTCCGAAGGCGCGCAGCTCTGCCGCGCGAGGGAAACTTTCGCTTCTTCCCCGATCCTGTGGACGAATTCCCCATCGACCATCGGATAGGAGGAGCGCAGGATGGCATGGCGCTCGATGAGCTTTTCCAGCGCCCTTTCGATGTGGTGTTCAAAGAGCGCGTCGAAATTTCCCGTCAGCGCGAAGGCATAGTTGATGTTGTAGGCCCGGGATTCCGGGTTCAGCCCGTGTTCCGTCGCCATCTGCCGCTCGGCGAAGGAAAGCGGCCAGGACGCGCGGGGCGCGGCCTTCCTGATCGGCGCCAGTCCCGCGCGACGCCGCGCGGCGGGTTTTTCCCGTCTCTTTCCGGAAAGCGAAATGTCGGGGGGAAGGATATTTTCCCGGTCGATCCTGCCGTTGCTGTCCAGCGGCAGCGAAGGCCGTTGTTCGAGCAGGGAAGGAATCATGTTTTCGGGGAGAAAGCCGCGAACCGCTTTCACCACCCGATCCGGGCCGAGCGTTTTCTTCGCGGTATAGACGGCAAAGAGCCCGGTCTCCCCGGATGCGTTTTCAAAAGTCCCGACGACGACCTGGTCGATCGGCGCCAGGCGCAGCATCGCCGTCTCGATTTCGATTGGATCGACAAAAAGGCCCTGTACTTTCGTTATCCTGCTCATCATTGATCTCCGTTTTGTTTCGCTATTTATCCGGCCCATAAATATGCTCACTATGCAAGATGGTTAGAGCGGAGCGAAACCCATCATTTCTCCATCTGGAACTCCGATGGGTTTCGCTGCGCTCAACCCATCCTACGCACTACGCACTGCTCATCATTGATCTCCGTTTTGTTTCGCTATCCGTTCCTTGTGCGCCCAAAAACATCCGCAGCTCCGCGACAGGAATGTCACCCGCCCTCGGGAATCCGGGCGTCAGCGGGTAATGCCGGATCCGGCCCAGCCTCAGGTTCATCGAGCAGCGCCGGGTTGTCGAGCAGCGCGTGCAGCCGCTGCTCGTCGAGTTGCCCGTCCCACCGCGAAACGACGATCGAGGCTACGGCATTGCCGCTAAAGTTGGTCAGCGTCGCGGCCAGCGTGATGAACCCTGCGCCGGTTACCCTCGCCAGCGAGATCGAAACGCCGAACAGGATCGCGATGAACAGCACCTGCAGGACATCGCCCGAGACCAGGGGACTGGCCAGCGTTTCCGGAATGATGTTGAGGATGAAGCCGGTGACGGTGGATTCGTGCGTTTGCTTGATGTAAGCGCTGGCCTTGCCCGCGATGCGCCCGACCGCGCCAAGGCTGCTCATGCCCGCGATGCCGGTCGCCCAGCGGTTTCATGGACTGCCCGATGCCTGGATCGCACCAGCCGACCAGCACGCCGATGGCGATGGCGATCAGCACCTGGATGTAGAGCATCTTGTACCAGCGCCTGCGCGGCGCGGGAGGAAAAGCGCCGTCGGATCCATCGTGACCGGCAGGAGAAATGGGCAGCATGGATTTCTCGCAGGAACTGGTTCTTGCCGTCACCCGCACGCAGGATGGATCCGGCTCGCGATCATCTCATTTCTGTGGATTCCGCTCGACCGGTTCAATCTTCAGGACTTCCGTGAAGCCGGTCATCCGCAAAACCTCCATGACGCCGTCGTTGACCCCCGTCAGCTTCATGCTCCCCTGTTTCGTCGCCATCCGTTTCTGCGCGCCGAAAAGCGTCCGCAGCCCCGCGCTGGAAACATAATCCACCTTCGAGAAATCGAGTGTCAGCGCCTCGATTCCTTCCAGGGAAGCTGCCAGGGCTCTTTCCAGTTCAGGCGCAGTAAGGGTATCCAGACGTCCTTCCAGTACCAGCGCAAGCGCCGATCCATCACGGCTTCTATCGATCTTCATGACATTGGCTCCTCTCCCAAGCTGTGGGTTTGGTTTTCGTAAATTTTAAATATACAGGACTACGCCGCGCCGATAAATGACGGGCACGATTTTCTAAATTAGAATCAAGAATTCGTTGTTTAAAATCACTACTGTAGCGGAACATTATTTAAGTAATTTAGAAAATACAAGGAGATTCCTGCCAGATGATCCTGCCCATCTCCGAAAGGAAAACGGAAGGGCGTCATAATAGGCGGGGCGCTACATTCCGAACGTGTACCACGGACTCGTAGGGGCGGATGGCAATCCGCCCGGCAAACACTCATCATTGACCGGAGAATTTCCTTTTCCCCCCACAGGCCCAGGCGCCATGTCGATCCGTTTCAAGATCCTTGCCATTGTCGTTTCGCTGCTGGCGCTGGTTTGCGGCTCCTTTGTCGCGTACTCGATCGGCACCACCGACAATTACCAGCGCCTGCGGCTTGACGGGCTGGACCGGAGCGTCGAGTTTGCGGCCGAAGAGGTCAACAAGAGCGTGGCCCGGATGGAGCAAAACGCGATCGACCTGGCCAACGCCGGCAGCCTTTTTGCCGCTGCCGAAAGCCGTTCCGACAAAACGGTCAGGGAACTGGTAGTGCAGAATTCTTCCGGATTTCCCGGCGCGGTCGGCGGCGGTCTCTGGTACGAACCCTACCGTTTCAGGCCAGACACGGAGCGGGCCGCCTGGTATGCCCTTGCCGGCGAGGAATCGGACACGGTGTTGATTGCCCACGATTTCACCGATGCGCACTTCGATTACCGCGAGCGAAGCTGGTACCGGGAAATCGCGGCCTCCCATCCTCCTCCCCATACCGCCGTCTGGAGCCGGCCCTATTTCGGCATCCTCGCAAGCACCTCCCTGATGACCACGGTAGGCGCGGGGATGTACGACAAGGAGGGACAATTCATCGGCCTGTCCTCGGTCGACTGGGGCATCCAGGAAGTCGTCGCCGAGCTGAGCGCCATCCGCCCCTCGGAGGGCAGCTTCGTGCTCCTGGCCGTTCCGGGCGAGGACTATATCCTCTCCAACACCCGCGACCCGGACCACTTCGGCGTCGGGAAATCCCTGCGGAGCCTGCCCTGGTATTCCAGCATCCCCCGGCCCGCGAAGGAAGCGAAGTCGCCGGAAACACCGAAGAGTTTCTTTCTCGATGGCGCCGAATATTTCTCCTTTTCCAGGCCGATAGACAATGGCTGGCTGCTCATCGTCGCCGTTCCCAGGAACGAAATCTTTCTCGAAATCGAGGAACGCAACACCCGTTTCGCCCTCATCATCGGCTTTTCCTCGGTGATGATCCTCGTCCTGGCCTGGACACTGGTCTCGACCCTGGTCAATACCCCGATCAGGAGGCTCATGACGGAAGTGGCGCAACTGGGGCGAGGCCACCTCGAAGCCAGGATCCACTCGGGCTCCCGCGATGAAATCGGGCGGCTGGGGGCCTCCTTCAACCGGATGGCAAAAGACCTCCAGCATTCGATCGAGGAAAATATCCGGGAACACTCGGAGCGCGACCGCATCGCAGGCGAACTCGATGCCGCCGCGATCATCCAGAGCGGGATGCTGCCGCATTCCTTTCCGCCCTTTCCGCAGCACAAGGAATTCGATATCCACGCCGCCATGACGCCGGCAAGGGAAGTCGGGGGCGATTTCTACGACTTCTTCCTGATCGGCGAAAACCGCCTCGCGCTGATCATGGCCGACGTTTCGGGGAAAGGCGTCTCCGCCGCGCTCTTCATGGTCGTCGCCCGCACCCTTCTCAAAAACAACGCGCAGACGGGAAAGGACGCCGCCACGGTTCTTGCGGCGGTCAACAACCTTCTCTGCGAAAACAACGACGCCTACATGTTCGTCACGGCCTTCATGGGGATTCTCGACATCCGGAGCGGCGAGTTTTCCTACGCGAACGCCGGCCACAACCCGCCTCTCTGGAAGCGCTCCGGCGGCGATTTCTCGACCCTGCCGGTACCGCCTGGCCTCGCGCTCGCGGTACGGGAAAACACGGCTTACTCGCTGGCCGCGATCACACTGGCGCCGGGAGATTCGCTCCTCCTCTACACCGACGGCGCCACCGAAACGGAAAACCGGGAGCGCCAATTCTTCGGCCTGCACCGGCTGATCGAAGCGGCGAACCGCGCGAAGGAAGCCTCGTCCTGCGACCTCATCCTGGCCGTCGAGGAGGCCATTGCCCGGTTTGCCGCAGGCGAAGAAGCCTCGGACGACATCACCCTGCTGGCCCTGCGCATGGCCGATCTTGCAAGGATTTCACTTCCGGCCTGTATCGACGTCCTCCCCCGGCTGCAGGAATTCATCGGACAAATCCTGTCCGAGCACGGATGCCCGAAAGAAAAGGGCGACAAAATCTTTCTGGCGGTCGAGGAACTCTTCGTCAACATCGCCCATTACGCCTACCCGGAAAACCCCGGCGGCGAAGCCACCCTCTCGGTCATCGTCGGGGATGGAGAAATCGCACTGCGACTCGAAGATTCCGGCATTCCCTTCAACCCGCTGCAAGTCCCGGAACCGGATTGCGAACAGCCCGTCGAGACGCGCCCCATCGGCGGCATGGGCATCTTCATGGCAAAGAGCCTGATGGATACCATGAGCTACCGCCACGAGGAAGGAAAAAACATCCTGAGCTTCAGCAAGAGATTCGCCCCGGAATCGCGCGCCGGGACATGAGCGCAGTTTTTATTTGAAGTTCCCGGGGAGAGAACTCCCACTGGCGCAGCCGGCAGGGGGAGAGGAATCGGCGTACTCGCATGAATCAACACTCTTCAAGCAGCAAACTCTATCTCCTCGATCTGGGCGACGGAATCGACGAAGCCATCTTCCGCGAATGGAGCCAACGGATCCCGGAAGAACGAAGCGCTGCGTTGTCCCGCTTTCACTTTCGCGCCGACGCGGAACGCTCGCTCGCAGGCGAAATCCTGGCCCGCGCCGCGTTGTCGATGGCTGCCGCCCTGCCTCCCTCCGCCTTCCGCTTCGCGCGCGGGCCGCACGGAAAGCCGGCAGCAACATCCGCCCTTCCTCATCGCGCCCCGCTCCCCGAATTCAACATCAGCCATTCCGGACAGTTCGTCGCCTGCGCCATTTCTTCCCGGCCAATCGGCGTCGACGTCGAAAAATTCTTCTCGCCGGACGAAGCAATGCTCCAGCGAATCTGCGCCCCCGGCGAATCGGCTTTCATCCGTAAAAGCGCCGGCCTCTCCCCCGCTGCCGCCTTCACCCTCCTCTGGACCCTCAAGGAAAGCTGGCTCAAGGCGCGAGGGCAGGGATTGGAAGAAAATCTTCCCGGCATCGACTTCTCCCCTTTCCTTTCCCGGCCATCGGCATTCACTGCCAAGGCGCACCGCTTCCAGTCATTCTTCCGGGATGACTACGCCATTTCGGTTTGCGAAAGGCTCTGACGAGGATGATTGCTCCGGCCCTTGAATACGCTCATTATGTAGGATGGGTAGAGCGAAGCGAAACCCATCATTTACGCCCTCTGGAACTCCGATGGGTTTCGCTTTGCTCTCTCAAGAAACACCCCATCCTGCACACTGGATCCTGCGACTTCGCGCAGGATGACGGAGTGTGCGTACCGGCGCCCCCTGACCCGTCATCCTGCGCGCAGCGAAGCGGAGTCGCAGACGTCATCCTGCGCGGAGTCGCAGGATCCAGGGGAAGATGACAATCCCTGTTCCGGAGTTTCTTCGGCGCGATTTGCGGCTGCGGGCCGATGAAGCGCTACCCATCCTGTGCACTGAACCAAAACCGCTCTGGTTGCCGGTTCAAAAGAGTCAAAGACTCCGTATCTTTTCCAGGAGCGCGCTTGTCGAAGTCTGGTGGATGAACGGTATCGAATACACGCGGCCTCCCCAGGCCATGACTTCGGAAGCGCCGACAATCCGGGCGACGGGCCAGTCCCCGCCCTTGACCAGGATCTCCGGGCGGCAATCGAGGATGCGTTGCAGGGGCGTATCTTCGTCGAACCAGGTGACGGCATCGACGCTTTCCAGCGCGGCCAGCAGCGCCAGGCGGTCGATCAGCGGATTGATCGGGCGCTCGTCCGGTCTTTTCCCTTTTCCCTGGCGTCTTACCGAAGCATCGCTATTGACCGCGACCAGAAGGGAAGCGCCGAGCGCGCGCGCCTGCGCCAGATAGGTGGCGTGACCTCGATGCAGGATATCGAAACAGCCGTTGGTAAAGACGAGCGGACGCGGCAACGCGGCGACGCGCGCGGAAAGTTCCGTGGGGGAGAAAATCCTGGCCTCGAAGCCGGGTGCGGAATGCGCAGCGGGGGATGCCGCGTCGATCACAGGATTTTCCCGATGGCGACGGCAGCGCGCTGGGCTTCCTGGAATACCGGCTCCAGACGCGCCGTGGCCGAGGCGCACACGCACAGGAGCGAGTGGCTTCCGGCGCGGCACAACAGGATGCAGCCGCTCTTGCCCTGCAGGAAAAGCTGGTCCAGTTCGCCGCAGTCCAATGCGCCGGACATCTTGCCGGCCAGCGAATACATGGCTGCTCCAATCGCTCCGACCCGATCCGCGTCGAGGCCCTCTGCAAGCTGCGAGACCAGGATCAGGCCATCGGTGGAGATCACGGCGGCGGCTTCTATTCCAGCCGCGCCCACACCGAGTTGCTGGAGGACGAAATTGAGCATTTCCCGAGACATGAGTTTGTTCCTTCTTGTTCCAAAGCACATGCAACCCTATACAGAAAAGCACTTATACCTAATAAAGAGCTTCCGGTAAATAAGGGGCTTTCCTGCTGTATGACTTTCTTCTCGGCCTGACGATGGAGCCAAAGCTTTCCTGTTCTTTCGTGTTGCCCGAATTTGAGTTACCCCAAGCTGAAGCTTGGGGATTCCTGTAGGGGCGGCGTAGGGGCGGGTTTGAAACCCGCCCGTACCACCCGCCCCTACACAATGCGGGGCGCCTTCGGCGCCTGTTAGGCC
>WQZF01000062.1 GCA_009780885.1 Betaproteobacteria bacterium
ATTGGCAAAGGCGGCTACGCGGCTGGCGCAACCACGGAAGCGACCTTCTACAACATTGACGCTTCGGCAGGCGCTGGCGGCACGATTGCTTTGTCCGGCACTTTTCAGGTGAACGATGGCGGCAGCATCACTTTCGCCATCACGCCAGACAGCGGCTACGCCATGGATACGGTGAATGACACCACCACCGGCACGCAGGGCGCGCTTTCCGGCACAACTTATGTCTTGAGCGCCGTGGACGCCGATCACGTCATCACGGTGAGCTTCGCAGCCATTCCGTCGCCGCCGCCGACTCCGCCGCAGCCACCGACTCCGTCGCCAGCACCCATGCCGATGCCCACCCCCGACCCGACTTTCTCCGACGGCGACACGCTGGCCCCGGGCAGCGCCTGGAACGCGCCTTCCGGAAATTCGGGCTTCTGCCTTGGAGACTCGGGCAGCGCCCCGGTCACAGTGCGGATCGACAATGTGCCTTATACGATTGTGCCGCTTGCCGGAAATACCTGCTTCGAGATTTTCTCCGCAGGCAGCGGACGCGCGTTGATTCTCGACAGCGGCACGGCTGACATCTCCACGATTGTTCCGGGAGCCCCGTTGCTCGAAGCGAGGAACGGAGACCTTGTGTTGAACGATTCGCATACCGGCAGCACCAGCGCCACGATCCGCGCGACGGTCGATCCCGTCTGCACGAGTACTCGCGTGACGGTGCTCGAAGGCAATGTTTCTGCGCCGGAATGGATCACCACTCCGATGCCCGCTTCGGGCTGTCCGGCGGATGCGCTGACCCCGCCAAAGGGAAGCTTCATGCTGAGCGATGGAAAACTCGCCTGCCCGCCGTCTGCGCTGACGATCAAGGGCACCTGGGTAAAGCTGACACTGAAACACACGCAAAGCCTGAGCGCTGGACAGAAAATCTTTGCGGTCGCCGGTTATGCCCCGGCGGGCTGGTTCCAGAACAACGGCCTTCGTGGCTGGGAATCGCTGGACAATCCCCTGCTGCCGCTCGATTCCGCCGCCGGAACCGGTTTGATGACCGAGACCCTCGTCGACGGGCTCGATGTCCGCGCCATTCGCGGAACAGAGCTATACACCGGGCATGGGACGGATGTGGATGAGATGATGAGGAATGGGCGCTATTGCGGGGTGTTCAGGGTGGCGCCTTGAATCCATAACCACCCCGCCCTGCGGGCACCCCTCCTCGGAGGGGAATTGAACAGCGGCGCTCCTTGGAGCGCCGTTGGTTTTCAAAGTCCCCCTCTTCGAGGGGGATGCCGGCAAAGCCGGCAGGGGGAGTGCACTCCCACCGGCGCTAAAGCGCCACCTCCCTCAAAGAGGGAGGCTTGACCACCCCGTCAGCTTCGCTGCCACCCCTCCTCGGAGAGGAATCTATCGCGTGCCGACGATATGGGCCGGCGTGTAGCGCTGCTGTTCGAGCATGTCGGCGCAGGCATCCGGCGGCGCGTCGCTGAGGCCAAAGCCGACGGCAATCAGCGTTCCGGCGACTCCGGTGAGATTGGTCGGATCGGAAACGACTTCGATTTCGACCGCCCGGCCCAGGACGCCGTAATAGATGATCGGGGTTCTCTTGCAGTCGATGAAGGGGAACCAGTCGCCGCTTTCGTCGAGGAAAAAGAGGCCCACGCCGTCGATGAGGGCGGCGGCGTACATCAGGATTTTTCCGCTGCTGGTGCTGCTGGTGCTTTTCGGGGTAGCGGTGATCTTGATCGTCTGGGCGTAAAGCGGCCCTGTGACTTCGGTCTGGATGTCTATTTCGTCGCTGCCGTTGACGGTCGGCTGGCCCTGCGCGCTTCCTGCGGCGAAAAAGGCCGTGGCGAGAAGGGTGCTGAGAATGCGTGCTGCCTGCATGGGGAATCCCTTTCATTTGCCGCGTTGCGGCGTCAAATCGAGCATCGCCGCAAGACGGCGGAGGTGAGGACGTGGCATGATTCGCGATTTCCGCGCCCATCGTTCAAGCGCTATTGTAATGAAAGCGCGACGATTGGCGCCTGGATCGACCTTCTTTCCGGAAAACTGCCTGTAGCTCGACATGTCCAATATTCTCTCTCTCCGCCATGCGCTGGAGCAGCTTTCCGAAGACGGTCTGCTGCGGCAGCGGCGAATTCTCGATTCTGCCTGCGGGCCGCGTGCAATCGTCGATGGCCGCGAATGGCTCTCCTTTTGCAGCAACGATTATCTCGGCCTTGCCGCGCATCCGGCGCTGGCGGCGGCGATAGCGGAGGGCGCGGCGCGTTGGGGCGCCGGTTCCGGCGCTTCGCATTTGATCTGCGGACATCTGCGTCCGCACGAGGATGCCGAAATCGCGTTGGCGCACTTTTCCGGCTTTGAGCGCGCGCTGCTGTTTTCCACCGGCTATCTGGCAAACCTGGCGGTGATTCCGGCGCTCGTCGGGCGCGGCGACGCGGTATTCGCCGACCGGCTGAACCATGCTTCGCTGATCGACGCCGCGCGTCTTTCCGGCGCGGAGCATCGGCGCTACGCGCACAGCGACATGGGCGCGCTTGCCGCGCTGCTGGCCGCGAGCACGGCGAAGAGAAAGCTGATTTCCAGCGATGCGGTATTCAGCATGGACGGCGATCTTGCGCCCTTGCCGGAATTGCTCGAACTGGCGGAACGCTTCGATGCCTGGCTGCTGGTCGACGACGCGCACGGCTTTGGCGTCCTGGGCCGGGAAGGGCGCGGCTCGTGGGCGCATTTCGATCTGCCGGCGGCGGAGCGGGTGATCTACATGGGCACGCTGGGCAAGGCCGCCGGTGTCGGCGGCGCTTTTGTCGCCGCTTCGGCAACGGTGGCGGAATACTTGCTGCAACGCGGACGCAGCTATGTTTTCAGCACCGCGATCAGTCCGGCGCTTGCCGTCGCGGTATCGAAAAGCCTTGAGCTGATTGCCGCCATGGAAAGGGAACGCGAACATTTACGGGCGCTGGCGCAGCGCTTGCAGGCAGGCTGGAACGACTCCCGGCAGGCGGCTGCGGGGCGCTGGCGCCTGATCGAGTCGCCAACGGCAATCCAGCCGCTCGTCGTCGGCGGCAATGAGGAGACCGTGGCGCTGATGCGGGATTTGTCCGAGCAGGGAATCTGGGCGCCGGCGATCCGTCCGCCGACAGTGCCCAAGGGCGCAGCGCGCCTGCGCATTTCACTCAGCGCTGCGCATAGCTGCGAGGACGTCGACACGCTGCTCGCGGCGCTGGATCATGCCGCGAGGAAGGGCGGGAGTTGATTCGTTCTTGCCATGTTTTCACCGCTAACGCGGTTTCGATTTAATCCTGACCATATTGGGATTTGTAGGGGCGACCACAGTGCGTAGGATGGGTAGAGCGTAGCGAAACCCATCGGAGTTGCGGAGGGAGAAATGATGGGTTTCGCTGCGCTCTACCCATCCTACATGCTACCCATCCTACATGCCGAAGACATCCCACGCGAAGCCGCAGTATCCAGGTTTTGGAAGCACAGCACGCTCTATTTGCCGGTCTCCTCGGTAACGCGCTTGTATTTGTGCATTATGTACGCTTGAAGGAGCATCCGACTAGGGTATATTTGGCAGGAATTCCTTGATCCGGATTAGGGAACGCCTTAAAGAAGAGAAAACCTTTCTCATGTCCGGCAGGATTTTCGGGGTGCGGAAGTTGTTCAATGGAAGCTAACCTATTTTTGGGGAAATCGTGATGCTGAAGAACCTTAGAGTCGGAACAAGGCTTTCTTTCCTGGTGGCTGTCCTGATCGTAATCTCTGTCATCATCATGGCGCTCGGGTTGAACGGCATGGAAAAAATGCGTGTGCAAATAGAGAACACGCGCGAAAACAGCACGATTCCCCTGGTCAACATGGGCACCGTCGGCATCCTGATTCCGCTTGCCGTGACCGACCTTTACCGCGCAATCCAGCACGATCCCAAGGGCAATGCCTATCGCTCGCACGAGGGTCATCCGGTAGACGAACATCTGGATCACGCCGAACAGGTTCTTCATGAAACCACGGCCTACTGGTATGCCTATACCACCTCCGAGTTGTCGGGGGAAGATAAAAAGCTGGCCGACGAGTTCACCCGGCAGTTCGAGGTTTTCAACAACGAAACCATCCTGCCCACCATCGCCTCCTTGCGCAATGGGGATTATTCGCAGGAAGTCGTCGACCGCTTTACCAACGGCTATCGCGATCAGGGCATGCCGCTCGAAGACACGATCCGAAGCCTGCTCAACCAGCAGAACGTCGTTGCCGACGAGGTATTCGAGAAGAGCCAGGAAGTCTTCCATTTCTCCCGCCTGTTGATGCTCGGCACCTTTGGGATTGGGCTTGTGCTGGGCCTGGTGATTTCCTTTGTCGTCGTCCGTTCGATCACGCGCCCCCTGGTCGGTTTGCAGAGAACCATGAGTGAAATCGAGGAAAGCAGCGATTTCACCCGCCGCGTCCCCATCGACCAGGGCGACGAAGTCGGGCAGACCGGAGCCTCATTCAACAAGCTTTTGTCGGCAGTGCAATCCGCCTTTGGAGAAATCCTGGGGCACGTCAACCATTTGACCGAGGCTGCGGATGAACTGGCGGAGACTTCGCAGCAGGCCGCCAAGGGTTCCGAGACGACCAGCGAATCCTCTTCCGCGATGGCGGCCTCGGTGCAGGAAATGACCATCAGCATCAACCACGTCAACCAGAAGGCGCAGGAAACCTCGGAAATCACGCAGCGCACCGGCGAATCTTCGGAGCGGGGCGGCGAAATCATTCACAATGCCATTTCCGAAATGCAGGCGATGGCCGGCGCGGTGCGCCAATCCTCGGAAATCATTGCCAGGCTCGGCCAGCAATCCGAGCAGATTTCAGAAATCGTGCAGGTGATCAAGGACGTTGCCGACCAGACCAATCTCCTGGCGCTGAATGCGGCGATTGAAGCCGCGCGCGCCGGAGAGCAGGGGCGCGGCTTTGCCGTCGTCGCCGACGAGGTAAGAAAACTTGCCGAGCGCACCACCGGCGCGACTGTAAAGATCGGCTCGATGATCTCGAACATCCAGCAGAGCGCCCATGAGGCGGTCGATTCGATGAACCTCGCAGCAGGGCGCGTCGAATCCGGCGCCGCTCTTGCCGACCAGGCCGGAGTGGCGATTACCGAAATCCAGAAAGGCGCCGCGCAGGTGCAGGCCCGCGTCGACGACATCACCTCGGCGCTTGCCGAACAGAGCACCTCCAGCCAGTCCATCGCACAACAAGTCGAGCGGGTCGCCGAGGCTGCGGAGGAAAGCAGCGCTGCAGCGCACAGTTCTTCCGATGCAGCAACCAGCATCGACCAGTTGGCGCGGACGGTGCGGGATACGGCAGCGCGCTTCCGGGTCTAGTGCGCTGCCCCGCAAATAGCGGCGCAGCCGGAGAATCCCTCCGTCATTTTTTCCGTCTGTGAAACAAAAGAGGGGATGCGTGCATCGGGGGAAAGTTTCGGGGATAATGACCCGCTATAAAAATCGTTGTTGTTCCCCCGATCCATTGCGTGGCGCGGTCCTGAATTCCGGAGCGAACTGAAAAGAATCTCCGGGAAAAATCGGCAAAACATTCCAGCGTATTCATGGAGGAGAGTCATGAGCGAGAGCATCGTCACCCGTTACGAAAAGAACGTCTTCGCAACCGACGCGCACTACGGGCGTCCGTTGATGGCGGCAATCCACTTCATCGTCGAGAACGGACGCGCCGCCATCATCGACACCGGCAGCAACGATTCGCTCCCCTATGTGTTGAGCGCGCTGGCTGAACTCGGCATCACGCACGAAGCCGTCGATTATGTCATCCTGACCCACGTACACCTCGACCATGCCGGCGGCGCGGGAAGGATGATGCGCCACTTTCCCAATGCGCGGCTGGTGGTTCATCCGCGCGGCGTGCAGCACATGATCGATCCGGGCAAACTGATTGCCGGCGCCACTCTCGTCTATGGCGCCGCCGAGATGCGCCGCCTGTACGGAGAAATCCTGCCTGTGCCTGCGGCGCGGGTCATCGAAGCCCCGCATCAAACCCGCATCAACCTCGCCGGGCGCGAACTGCTTTGCCTCGATACGCCGGGGCACGCCAAGCACCATATCTGCATCGTCGACCGCGAAAGCGAGAGCGTCTTTACCGGGGACATCTTCGGGATTTCCCGCCGGGAACTCGACACCGATGGCCGCCAGTTTGTCTTTCCGACGACTTCGCCGACACAGTTTGAACCCGATGCGATGCATGCCTCGATCAACCTGATTTGCTCGTTTTCGCCGAAGGCCGTCTATCAGACGCATTTCAGCGAATTGCGCGAAGTGCCGGCGCAAGCGGAACATTTGCACCGGATGATCGACGCCCACGTGACCATCGCGCGCCGCGAGACCAGCCTCGGTCCGGCGGAACGGCACGAGCGCATCCGCGCCAATCTCGCCCACCTGTTGCTCGACGAAGCGGAACGCTTCGGCTGCAAGCTGGGCCCCGCGCAAGTGCTTTCGGTCTGGGAAACCGACATCGAATTGAACGCCCAGGGCCTGAGGGTCTGGATCGACAACCAGGGAAATTGAGACCAGGATTTTCGCTGCAACAGCGGCGCTTTTTGCAATCAAAAAGCGCCGTTTTTCCCTCGTTATTTTCTAAATCTGTTTAAATAATTCTTTATTAAAGTTTTCTACTGTAGCCAAACATTATTTAAACAGATTTAGAAAATTTCGGGCTGCAAACCCGCAGGGGCGGACAATCACCCGCCTCTGCGGGTCGAATCCTGCGCAGGCCGGTTACCAGGAAAAGCTGTCCGGATCGCCTCCCGGAATCAGTCTTTCATTCCGGTTCAGCTTGCTGATTGCGGCCATCTCGTCCTTTGACAACTCGAAGTCGAATACCTTGATGTTTTCCGCAAGATGCGCCGGGTTCCTCGATCGGGGAATCACGATCAAACCTCTCTGGATATGCCATCTGAGCGTCACCTGCGCGGCGCTCCTGTTGTGTTTCTTTCCGATCCCGATGATCGCGTCCTCTTTCAGCGCCCGGCCATGGGCCAGCGGAAACCAGGCTTCCACGGCGATTCCATGGGCGCGGATGGCCTCCACGTTCGCCTCCTGCGTCAGATAGGGATGAATCTCGATCTGGTTGACGACGGGTTTTATCTTCGCGTATTGCAACAGCGCCTCGATATGGTGCAGGTTGAAATTGCTGAAGCCGATGCTCTTGATCAGCCCCTTGCGCACATAGTCCTCCATGATTTCCCATGTCTCCCGGATATGCTCCTTGACCGGCCAGTGGATCATGAAAAGGTCGATGTATTCCCCTCCCAGCAGTTCGATGCTTTTGTCGATGGAATCCCTTTGGGAGGAATTGCGCATATTGCTCGTCCAGATCTTCGAGGTGATGAAAGCCTCCTTCCTGGCAAGCCCGCCCTGCTTGATGCCTTCCCAGACCTGCTTCTCGTTTCCGTAGGACTGGGCTGTATCGAAAAGGCGATACCCGCACTCGATGGCCGTCCTGACGGATTCGGCGGCGTTATCGACCAGGGTCGATGTGCCCAGGCCGAGCTGGGGAATTTTCATTCCGTTACCCAATGCGATGTCCGGAACCTGCGGAGCGGGGGACGCCGCATGAGCTGCGCCAAAACCCAACAGCCCCGGCAGGATTCCAGTCCCGCCTGCCACGGCGGCACTGGCGGCAATCAATGGTGTCTTCATGAAATCTCGTCTGCGCATGGTCTTCTCCAAAGTCAGAAACAAATATTGAACCGGCAATTAAGGGTTGATTTTCAACCTGCGGCGCGAAGCGCCGCATGAGAGACAGCTTGGTTTTCTTCAACCCTTAATTGCCGGGTGAATAAGCAGTTACCCTAAAAACAACTGATACCCCGGATTCTGCGTCTCTTCCTGGTGCGCGTAGCCGAGGTTTTTCAGGAATTCCTGGAACTCGCGTTTTTCCGAGGGCGGCACCTGTATCCCGACCAGCACGCGGCCATAATCGGCGCCGTGGTTGCGGTAGTGGAACAGGCTGATATTCCATCCGGCGCTCATCCTGTCGAGAAAATTCTTCAGCGCGCCGGGGCGCTCGGGGAACTCGAAGCGGTAGAGGATTTCGTTCTCGATGCCCGGCGCATGGCCGCCGACCATGTGCCGGATGTGGCTCTTCGCCATTTCATCGTCGGTCAGATCGAGCGTCGGGTAGCCGTGCTTGCGCAATTGCTCGACGAAGCGCAGCGATTCGGCGCGATTGCCGACCTGGATGCCGACGAAAACCTGCGCGTCCCGGTTGTCGTTGTAGCGGTAGTTGAATTCGGTGATGTTGTGCGAGCCGACCAATCCAACGAACTTGCGATAACTGCCCGGCACTTCCGGCAGCGTCACCGCCAGAATCGCCTCGCGCTGCTCGCCAATCTCGGCACGCTCGGCAACAAAACGCAGGCGGTCGAAATTGAGATTCGCGCCCGAAGCCACCGCGATCAGCGTTTTTTCCTTCAGCCGGTGCTGCGCCGCGTATTCCTTCAAGCCGGCAATGGCCAGCGCGCCCGAGGGTTCGAGCACGGCGCGCGTATCCTCGAATACATCCTTGGTCGCGGCGCAAATCGCATCGGTATCGACGAGAACGATCTCATCGACATATTCGCGGCAAAGCCGGAAAGTTTCCACGCCGACCATTTTCACCGCTGTGCCGTCGGCAAACAGTCCCACCTGCGAAAGGCGCGTGCGCCGGCCAGCCTTCAGCGAGCGGGCCATCGCATCTGCATCGAAAGTCTCGACGCCGATAATCTTCGTTTCCGGGCGCAGCCGCTTGATCCAGGCGGCGACTCCGGCAATCAATCCGCCGCCGCCGACGGCGCAGAAGACGGCCTCGATCGGCTCCGGATGCTGGCGCAGGAGTTCCATGCCAATGGTGCCCTGCCCGGCAATCACTTCGGGATCGTCGAAGGGATGGATGAAGCTGAGCTGCTGTTCCTTTTCCATCACCAGCGCACGTTCGTATGCAGCGTCGAAGGAATCGCCGGCAAGCACCACTTCGCCGCCGAGACTGCTCACCGCGTTGATCTTGATTTGCGGCGTCGTCATCGGCATCACGATCACTGCGCGGCAACCCACCTTCCGCGCCGAAAGCGCGACCCCTTGCGCATGATTGCCGGCGGAAGCGCAAATGACGCCGCGCGCCCGCTGTTCCGGCGGCAGATGGACGATCTTGTTATACGCGCCGCGCAATTTGAACGAGAATACCGGCTGCATATCCTCGCGCTTGATCAGCACCCGGTTTCCGCTGCGCAGCGACAAACCCGGCGCAGGATCGAGCGGCGACTCGATGGCAAGGTCGTAGACCCGGGCGTTGAGAATTTTTTCGAGATAATCCGTCTTCATAGAACCTTCGCAAATCCGTAGGATGGGTTGAGCGTAAGCGAAACCCATCGCAATTTTGAATTGAAAAATGATGGGTTTCGCTTCGCTCTACCCATCCTACACGAGCAGCACAAGCTTTGTGGATATGAGAGGCCGTACAGTCATTGCGCGGCCTCCCAATCATCCTCTCCAACCGGATCGATGGGGCGCTCAAAGTGCTGCACCGTTCCCTTCAAGCTTTCCGCCGCCATCGGACAATACTCCGGCACCAGCGCGCACAGGCGGCGGATCAACGATTCCGGGCCGGGTTCGGGGCCGGTGAGCCATGCGAGGACGGTTTCAGCCCAGGCGGCATCCGGCGCGACCCCGGCCAGGCTTTCCGGGCGCGCGATGCGCAGCTTGGGATGCGGTGTCGGCAGGGTTTTCTCGTCGTTGGCGAGCAATTCCTCATAGAGCTTCTCGCCGGGGCGCAGGCCGGTATAAACAATCGGAATTTCCTCTTCGCTCAAGCCCGAAAGCTTGATCAGGTCGCGCGCCAGATCGACGATCCTGACCGGATCGCCCATATCGAGAACGAAGATTTCACCGCCTTCGCCCATCAGCCCGGCTTGCAGGACAAGCTGCGCGGCTTCGGGAATGAGCATGAAATAGCGGGTGATTTCCGGATGCGTCACCGTTACCGGGCCTCCGGCGTCGATCTGGGCGCGGAAAAGCGGGATCACGCTTCCGGTGCTGCCGAGGACGTTGCCGAAGCGCACGGTCACGACAGGCAACCGGGCTGGCAACGGCGCAGCGGCGCGGGCCTGGCACAATTTTTCGGCCAGGCGCTTGCTTGCGCCCATGATGTTGGTCGGATTGACCGCCTTGTCGGTCGAAACCAGCACGAATTTTCCGGCTCCGGCACGCTCGGCGGCCTCAAGCAGGCGCAGGGTGCCAAGCGCGTTGTTGGTGAGCGCTTCCCACGCGTTGGCGGCCTCCATCAACGGCACATGCTTGTACGCCGCAGCATGGAAGATCACATCCGGTTTGTATTGCGCGAAGATGCGATCCAGCCGCGCGCTGTTCTTGATGTCGGCGATCAGGCCCGTGAGCGGAAGATGGGGATAGCGCGCCGAAAATTCCTGCATCGCCGCATACAGGGCGTATTCGGAAAGTTCGAGGCAGATCAGCCGCGCCGGCTCGAAGGCGGCGATCTGGCGGCAGAGTTCGGCGCCGATCGAACCGCCCGCGCCGGTAACGACGACCACGCGCCCGGCGAGCAGCCGATGCAGGCCGGGATCGTCGAGCGCGACTTCCTCGCGCCCGAGCAAATCTTCCAGTTCGACGCGGCGGATCTGCGAGACCGGCACCCGTCCGGAGAGGAGATCGGCAATCGCCGGAACGGTCTGCACGCTCAAGCCCGCCGCCGTTGCCGCCTCGATCACTTCACGGCGCGCGCGCGCCGGAGCCTCGGGCATCGCCATGATGAGCTGGTTGACGCGCAAGCGTTCGGCCAGCGCCTCCAGATTGTTCCAGCCGCCGAGGATCTTGACGCCGGAAATCTCGCTGCCGTGCCTGCGCGGATCGCTATGCAGAAGTCCGACCACATGCCATCGGCTGTCGCTCGCCAGCTCGCGCAGGAGGCGGGCGGCCGCGTCGCCGCCCCCGGCGACCAGCACCGGCTCGCCGAGCAGGCGGCTGTGCCCGTACAGGTTGCGTTCCTTCAGGAGGCGATAGGCAATGCGGCTTCCGCTCATCCAGACAGCGATCAGGATCGGATTGAGCAGCAGCACCGCGCGCGGCACTTCGGCGCGCGAAGCAAAAATGAAGGCGCAGGCGGAAACAAACAATCCTGCAATCGAAACCGAGAGCACGATCCGCTTCAGATCGGTCAGGCTCGCGAAACGCCACATCCCCCGGTACAACCCGACGCGCCAGGCGACGAGGGCATGGATCGGCACCACCCAGACCAATGCCGTCATCATTCCGTAGTAATAGGGTTCCGACAGCGGATCGAAATTGAAGCGCAGTTCAAAAGCCAGCATCCACGAGCACGCGACGGCGATCACGTCGTGAAGGAAGGCGAGCAGGATGCGCGTATTGATCGAATGGGTTTTTTTCATGATTGCGGACGCCGCCGCCAGGCAAGGTCAATCGCGAGCATCGCCCACACGAACCCCGCCAGTTCCAGGAACAGGATGCCGACAAAGGCAAGATCGGCCCCCGCATCGGCAGCGAAACGGGCGGCGAAGGCTCCGGCAGCGGCGAAAAACATAGCGCAATAATACGCCAGCGCGGTGCGGCGGTGGCTCCAGCCCATGCGGATCAGGCGCTGATAATAGTGTTCCCGGTGCGCCTGCCAGACGCGTTCGCCGCGCAAGAGCCTGCGAAGCAGCGTCACCGTGGCGTCGATAATGAAAGGCGCAAACACCAGCGGCGCGAACCACCACGGCCACAAGCCTTTCTGCGCTCCGGCCAGTCCGATTCCGGCAGCAAGAAACCCGAGCGGAATCGCGCCGCAATCGCCCAAAAAAACGCGCGCCGGATGAAAATTGAAGCGCAGGAAAGCCAGCGCCGACACTGCCAGGGAAGCGCCGAGCACGGCCAATGGCGCGTCCCCTGCGGCCACCGCCGCCAGGCCCAGCGCACCGAAACCGAAAAAGGCCATGCCGCCGGCCAGCCCGTTCGATCCATCCATGAAGTTGTAGAGATTCGTCATCCAGGCGCACGCAAGGCAAGCGAAGCATCCAGCGGCCAGCGAGAAGAACGAGACCGGCGCGGCATCCAGCGAGAACACCAGGAACAGCGCGGCAAACAAATGCCCGGCCAGGCGCAGCCGCACCGAAAGGCCGAATATATCGTCGATCAGCGAGAGCGCCAGCAAAAACAGCGCCAGCAACAGCAATTGCCAGGGAGCGCCGCCAGCGAAAGCCAAGGGCAAGGCTCCGCCCAGCAGCGCCAGCCCGCCGATCCTGGGCACCGGATGCTCATGCAGCGAACGCTGGTTGGGCCGGTCGACGATTCGTCCGGCCAGGCGCGAGCGCAAGAGCAGGAGCAGCAAAAGGCCGCAGACCAGCCCCGCCGAAAGCGGATAGACGAAGAGCGGAAGATTCAGCATCGCTTCACGCCTCGCATTCCGAAGGGCTTGCTACAATCGCCATTTCCCGCGACTTTCCTTTCCCCGTGCCGCATTCCCCTATCGCTTCCGCCGACCGCCCGCCGCTGGTTTCGATCCTGGTCGTCAACTACAACAGCGGCGAATGGCTCGCCCGTTGCGCGCAGGCGGCGCTCGCCAGCACCGTTTCCATCGAGTTTCTGGTCGGCGACAACGCCTCTTCCGACGACAGCCTTCTTCGGCTCTCTTCCGCCTGCGGCGGCGACCCGCGCCTCTCCATCACCGAAAACGAAGCCAACCTCGGCTTCGCCAAGGCGGTCAACCGGCTGCTCGGCAACGCGCGCGGCGACTGGCTGCTGCTGCTGAACCCGGATTGCCTGCTCGCCCCGGACACACTGGAGCGCACCGTCGAAATCCTTTCCACCGCGCGCACCCAACACCCGCGCATCGGCATGTCCGGAGTGCTGATCCGCAACCCGGACGGCAGCGAACAACGCGGTTGCCGGCGTCTGCTGCCGACCCCGCAGAGCGCCTTCTTCCGCAGCCTGCCCTTCGGGGCGGCACTGGCGCGAAAATTTGGAATTTCCCCCGTCGCAGCAAATTTCGATCTCACCGGAACGCCCCTGCCCGCCGCGCCGGTCGCGGTTCCGGCGATTTCCGGCGCCTTCATGCTGGTATCGCGAGAAGCACTCGATGTCGTGGGAGGAATGGACGAAGGCTATTTTTTGCATTGCGAAGACCTGGACTGGTGTGCCCGTTTTTCCCGTGCCGGTTATGAAATTCTCTTCGTCCCGGAGGTGGAAATTATACATAGGCAAGGCGCATGCAGTGAAGGGCGGCGCCTGCGCGTCGAATGGCACAAGCACCGGGGAATGGCGCGTTATTTCCGCAAATTCCACCAGGATGCTTCCCTGCCCTTGCGCATTTGCGTCCACCTCGGCATCTGGCTGCGCTTCTGCGCCGTCGCATTCTTGATCCTGTTGATCCAGCCCTTCAGGAAATCCGCCGGCACCTAGCTGGCGCGTAGGATGGGTAGAGCGCAAGCGAAACCCATCGGAGTTCCGGATTGAGAAATGATGAGTTTCGCTACGCTCACCCCATCCTGCATACTGGTCACTATTGACTCGGCACGATAATACTTGAAATATTTGGATTGATCCCCATGTGGTGGAGATGGAAAAAGACGACGCAAGATATTCGACACTGGAGCAACTGCACGAACGGCGCAAGCAAGTGGTG
>WQZF01000063.1 GCA_009780885.1 Betaproteobacteria bacterium
CTACTTCCGCACCACGGACGTCACCGGCTCGGTGACCCTGCCCGAAGGGACGGAAATGGTCATGCCGGGCGACAACATCGGGATGACGGTCAAGCTGATCGCGCCGATTGCGATGGAAGAAGGTCTGCGCTTTGCGATCCGCGAAGGCGGTCGTACCGTCGGCGCCGGCGTCGTCGCCAAAGTGATCGAGTAAACGAAAGTTCCAGTGTTTTCCAAAGGGCGCTTGCGGGCGCCCTTTAAAGTCTCTCTGCCGCAGGGGTATAGCTCAACTGGCAGAGCGTCGGTCTCCAAAACCGAAGGTTGGGGGTTCGATTCCCTCTGCCCCTGCCATTAACAAGGGTCACTAACGACATGGCCGATAAGATCAAGTTTTTGCTGGCGCTGCTGCTGCTCGTAGCCGGCGTGGTCGGCTTTTATTATTTCACTGACGTGGCCGCCATCTGGCGCGTATTGGGCTTTCTCGCGGGGCTGGCGCTTTCGGTGCTGGTCGCGTGGAAGACAGAGCCGGGCCGGCGTTTTTTTGAATTTACCCGCGAGGCCATTGCCGAAACCAAGAAGGTGGTCTGGCCGTCGCGCAAGGAAACGATGCAGCTTACCGGAGTGGTATTTGCATTCGTCGTTATCATGGCCATCTTCTTGTGGCTGACCGATAAAACTGTGGAATGGGCGTTGTACGACCTGATCCTGGGGTGGAAGACCTAAATGAACAAGCGCTGGTATGTAGTTCATGCTTACTCGGGCTTCGAGAAAAGCGTACAGCGGGCGCTTGCCGAGCGTATCGCCCGCTCCGATATTGCTGACCTGTTCGGGCAAATCCTTGTCCCGGTCGAAGAGGTGGTTGAGCTGAAATCGGGCCAGAAAAGCATTTCCGAACGGAAGTTTTTCCCCGGCTATGTGCTGGTGGAAATGGAAATGAACGACAACACCTGGCATCTGGTAAAAAGCACGCCGAAAGTCACCGGCTTTGTCGGAGGCACCGCAACCAGGCCAACGCCGATTTCCGAGCGGGAAGTCGAAAAGATCATGCAGCAGATGCAGGAAGGCGTCGATAAGCCCAGACCCAAGGTGCTGTTCGAGATGGGCGAGATGGTGCGCGTAAAGGATGGTCCTTTTACCGATTTTCACGGCAACGTCGAGGATGTGAACTACGAGAAGAACCGTTTGCGTGTCTCGGTGACCATTTTTGGCCGGGCCACGCCGGTCGAGCTTGAGTTTGGTCAGGTCGAAAAGGCTTGAGCGGATTTATCGGAATATGCAGTACGGGAGTGCGGGCGCTCCCTTCCATCAAGGATAAACCGCCCGGCGAGGAGCGCCAGTAGCGTCTTGTCCCGTGCAAGGGACAGATTCGAAAACGCGTCATTACTCATTTATTCAAGGAGCCACCATGGCCAAGAAAATTGTCGGCTATATCAAGCTGCAAGTGCCGGCGGGCAAGGCGAATCCCTCGCCTCCGATCGGTCCCGCGCTCGGTCAGCGCGGATTGAACATCATGGAATTCTGCAAGGCGTTCAACGCACAGACGCAAGCTCTGGAACCGGGCCTGCCGATTCCTGTCGTGATTACGGCTTATGCCGACAAGTCGTTCACGTTCATCATGAAAACGCCGCCGGCCTCGGTGCTGATCAAAAAGGCCGCCAAGGTGGACAAGGGTTCCCAACGCCCGCACACCGACAAGGTTGGCAAGCTGACGCGCGCGCAATGCGAGGAAATCGCCAAAACGAAGATGCCGGATCTGACCGCTGCCGACATGGACGCGGCAGTGCGCACCATTGCCGGTTCTGCCCGCTCGATGGGCATCACGGTGGAAGGAATCTGACATGGCAAAGTTGACGAAACGGGAACAATCCCTGAAAGGCAAGGTTGATCGTTCCAAACTTTATGCTGTTGGTGAGGCTTTGCAACTGGTCAAGGAAATTGCAGTCGCCAAATTCGATGAATCGGTCGATGTCGCGGTAAATCTTGGCATCGATGCCCGCAAATCCGACCAACTGGTGCGCGGTTCCGTGGTATTGCCCGCCGGAACCGGCAAAACCGTGCGCGTGGCGGTATTCGCGCAAGGCGACAAGGCCGAGGCGGCCCGTGCCGCTGGCGCCGATATCGTGGGTTTTGAAGACCTGGCCGAACAGGTCAAGGGCGGAAATCTCAATTTCGATACCGTCATCGCCACTCCGGATTCGATGAAAATCGTGGGCCAACTGGGTCAGATTCTCGGCCCACGCGGACTGATGCCGAACCCCAAGGTGGGCACGGTCACGATGGATGTCGCCACTGCAGTGAAAAACGCCAAGGCCGGACAAGTGCAATACCGTACCGACAAGGGCGGCATCATTCACGCCACGATTGGCCGCGCGTCATTCCCGGTCGAGAAGCTCGAGGAAAACCTGAAGGCTCTGATCGACGCCTTGAACAAGGCCCGTCCTGCGGCGGCGAAAGGCCAGTACCTGCGCAAAATCGCGATTTCCAGCACGATGGGGCCGGGCGTCCGGATCGATCAGGCATCTCTTTCCGCGTAACAGTTGTCATTTATATGGGAGCGCCAAAGGCGCAGCCCATTTGTAGCGAGGAACCCCTGGGCTTCGGACCGGGGCGACTCACAGAACTTTGGGGCGCTGCATGGAACCGGTTTTCGATTCCTGTAGCGCATCATCAAAGACCGCAGGTGTCGGCGTTGGTCGAAAGTACCGATTCCGGCCTAAGCCTCGTTGATATTTTTGGGCCTGCGTAGATGGTGTACCCAGAACAGGATTTGCCGGGTTGTCCCGGCAGCGCTCCTGCTCCAGGTCGCCGTATGGGAGCGGCAGGGTTGTGCTTCTGCCGCATGTGTAGACTTGAAAGGAGAAAGGACCGATGGGTCTGAATCTTGACGATAAGAAGGCCGTCGTCGCCGAAGTTTCGGCGCAGGTGGCCGAGGCGCAAACCATGGTCGTCGCCGAGTATCGCGGCATCCAGGTAAGCGACCTCACGCTGCTGCGAAAAAAGGCGCGTGAGGCGAGTGTTTACCTGCGCGTGCTGAAAAATACGCTGGTGCGCCGCGCCGTCGCCGATACGCCTTTTTCCGCCCTGGCCGAGCAAATGACCGGGCCGCTGATTTATTCGATTTCTTCGGATGCAGTGGCTGCGGCAAAAGTGCTCCACGATTTTGCCAAAACCAATGACAAGATCGTGCTCAGAGCGGGATGTTACGCGGGCAGAATGCTCGACAAGGCCGAAGTGCAGTCGCTTGCTTCGATCCCCAGCCGCGAGGAACTGCTCGCCAGATTGCTGGGAGTCATGCAGGCGCCGGTTTCGGGCTTTGCAGGCGCGCTGGCCGCTCTGGCGAAAAAACGCGAAACCGAGGGTGCAGCAGCTTGAGGCTGCCGGAATCACCCGGAATAACCTGTTTGCAAGATTTGATTTTAGGAGCGAATGATCATGGCAGTAAGCAAGGAAGACATTTTGGAAGCTGTCGGTGGAATGACGGTGATGGAACTCAACGACCTGGTCAAGGCGTTCGAGGAAAAGTTCGGCGTTTCCGCTGCATCCCTGGCGGTTGCAGCGCCCGGCGCTGGCGCAGCGGCGGCGGCGGTTGAGGAGCAGACGGAATTTACCGTCGTTCTGATGGCTGCCGGCGAGAAGAAGGTTGAGGTCATCAAGGTCGTCCGTGCCGCGACGGGCCTGGGTCTGAAGGAAGCGAAGGATCTGGTCGACGGAGCGCCGAAGCCGGTGAAGGAAGCCATTGCCAAGGCCGATGCCGAAGCATTGAGGAAACAACTGGAAGACGCTGGCGCGAAAGTCGAAGTCAAGTAATTGTTTCCCGGCACCAACTGGGCTGGTGGCGAAATTGCCGCCAGCCCTTTTGTGTTTTTTTGGAAAGCGACGGATTCAAAAAAGTTTTTTCTAAATTCGTTAAATTTTGTTTGAATCATATAGCGGAATTGAATGCTGAATTGTTGCTTGAATCTGGAATGCACAAAATATTTTTTCCACCGACCCATCGTTGTAGATAGTGCCCAAACGTGAGGGCGAAGCGCTGGCAGGAAGCGCCTTCAGCCTCAAATCTTCGTTTTCACGTTTGTTCGTTGTTTTTCCAGAAACTCGTCGATCAATGCCGGAAGCTTTTTTACGGCATTGCGCGAGACGCCAGCTACAAATTTTATCTTCTGAGCTCGGAGCGATCATGACCTATTCCTATACCGAGAAAAAACGCATTCGCAAAAGTTTTGCCAAGCGCGCCAGTGTGCTTGATGTGCCTTTCTTACTTGCAACCCAGCTCGAATCCTATACCGCGTTTCTACAAGCGGCGGTGCCGCCGGAAAAGCGCAAGAATCAGGGCTTGCAGGCGGCTTTCCTGTCCGTCTTTCCCATTGTCAGCCACAGCGGCAGCGCACGTCTCGAATTCACCAGCTATCAGTTGACGGAACCGACCTTCGATGTCAAGGAATGCCAGCAGCGTGGACTGACCTTTGCTTCGTCGCTGCGGGCGCGGGTTCGCCTGGTGATCAAGGACAGGGAGGCGCCGGATACGATCAAGGAAGTCAAGGAGCAGGAAGTCTATATGGGCGAAATCCCGCTGATGACGACGACAGGTTCCTTCGTCATCAACGGCACCGAGCGGGTCATTGTGTCGCAGTTGCACCGCTCTCCCGGCGTGTTTTTTGAGCATGACCGCGGTAAAACCCATTCTTCCGGCAAGCTGCTTTTCTCGGCGCGGGTGATTCCCTACCGTGGTTCCTGGCTGGATTTTGAATTCGATCCGAAGGACATCCTGTTTTTCCGTGTAGACCGTCGCCGCAAGATGCCGGTGACGACGCTTCTGAAAGCGATTGGCCTGACGCCGGAACAAATCCTGCGGATGTTCTTCGAGTTCGATACCTTTTTCCTCAGCCAGAAAGGCATCGATTTTGAACTGGTGCCGGAACGCTTGCGCGGCGAAGTCGCCCGTTTCGATTTCCGCGATAAGACGGGGAAAGTCGTCGTCGCCAAAGACAAGCGAATTACAGCGCGGCATATCCGCGATCTCGATGCTGCCGGGATCAAACGTATTTCGGTGCCGGACGATTTCCTGGTCAGCCGGGTACTGGCGCAGAACATCATCGACCTTGGAAGCGGCGAAATCCTGGCCAATGCCAACGACGAAATTACCGAGGCCCTGCTGAAAAAATTGCAGGAAGCCGGCATTACCGAAGTGCAAACGCTTTATACCAACGATCTCGACCGTGGCGCGTTCATTTCCAACACCCTGCGTACCGACGAGACGACTTCAAAGCAGGCCGCACGGGTTGCCATTTATCGCATGATGCGCCCGGGCGAGCCGCCGACCGACGATGCGGTCGAAGCCCTGTTCCACGGTCTTTTCTACTCCGACGATCGTTACGATCTTTCCTCGGTTGGACGGATGAAATTCAACCGCCGCCTGCGCCGTTCGGATGTCATCGAGCACAAGGTGACGGTGCACCATGCGCCTTCCAGGAACGAAACGATTGTCAATGCCATTGTCGAATCGGTAGGCGGAGCGCCGGGCGCGTTGCAGGAATTGCTGTCCGAAATCGGGCACGGGCCGCGCGCGGTGGCAGAAAACCTGACGCTGGCCGATGCCGAGGCACTGGTCGCGCGCCTGAAGGAACTGGGCGCAACGGCGGAAGTGCGCGAACAATTGACCCTGTCGCCGCGCGACATCGTCGAAGTCATCCAGATCCTTGTCGAATTGAGAAACGGTCGTGGTGAGATCGACGATATCGACCATCTGGGCAACCGCCGGGTGCGCTCGGTCGGGGAATTGACCGAAAACCAGTTCCGCGCCGGCCTGGTACGGGTCGAACGCGCGGTCAAGGAACGTCTTTCCCAGGCCGAAAGCGACAATTTGATGCCGCACGATCTGATCAACGCGAAACCGATCTCGGCTTCGATCAAGGAATTTTTCGGTTCGAGCCAGTTGTCGCAATTCATGGATCAGACCAATCCGCTGTCGGAAATCACGCACAAGCGGCGTGTTTCGGCGCTCGGCCCGGGCGGCCTGACGCGCGAGCGGGCAGGCTTTGAAGTGCGCGACGTACACCCCACGCATTATGGCCGCGTCTGTCCGATCGAAACGCCGGAAGGCCCGAACATCGGCCTGATCAACTCGCTGGCGCTGTATGCGCGCACGAACGAATACGGCTTCCTGGAAACGCCGTACCGCAAGGTCGAAAACGCCCAGGTGACGAACAGGATCGAATATCTGTCGGCGATCGAGGAAGGCCGCTATGTCATTGCGCAGGCGAACTCGCTGCTCGACAAGAGCGGCCAGCTCATCGACGAATTGGTGACCTGCCGCGAGAAAGGCGAAACGATCCTTGCCGAACCGGGACGGGTCGAATACATGGACGTGGCCCCGGGCCAGATCGTTTCGGTGGCCGCGTCGCTGATTCCCTTCCTGGAACATGACGATGCCAACCGCGCGCTCATGGGCGCGAACATGCAGCGTCAGGCAGTCCCCTGCCTGCGTCCGGAAAAACCCTTGGTGGGTACGGGGATCGAGCGCACCGTTGCGGTCGATTCGGGTACTGCGGTCCAGGCGCTGCGCGGCGGCGCGATCGACTATGTCGACGCCTCCCGCATCGTGGTGCGTGTCAACGACGATGAGACGGTGCCCGGAGAAGTCGGCGTCGATATTTACAACCTCGTCAAATACACCCGTTCCAACCAGAACACCAACATCAACCAGCGTCCCGTCGTCAAGGTCGGCGATGTCATTGCCAAGGGCGATGTGGTAGCCGATGGCGCTTCCACCGACAAGGGGGAACTGGCGCTTGGGCAGAACATGCTGATCGCCTTCATGCCGTGGAACGGCTACAACTTCGAGGATTCGGTGCTGATTTCGGAGCGCGTGGTTTCCGAGGATCGCTTCACGTCGATTCATATCGAGGAATTGACGGTCGTCGCGCGCGACACCAAGCTCGGCGCGGAAGAGATTACCCGGGACATCGCCTCCCTGGGCGAAACCCAACTCTCCCGTCTCGACGATTCCGGGATCGTGTATATCGGCGCGGAAGTCGATGCTGGCGACGTGCTGGTCGGGAAAGTCACGCCCAAGGGCGAAACCCAACTGACGCCGGAAGAAAAACTGCTGCGCGCGATCTTTGGAGAGAAAGCCTCCGACGTCAAGGACACAAGCCTGCGCGTGCCATCCGGAATTTCCGGCACCGTGATTGACGTTCACGTCTTTACGCGCGAAGGCATCGAGCGCGACAAGCGGGCGCAGTCGATCATCGACGACCACTTGCGCGGCTACAAGCTCGACCTCGCGGACCAGATGCGGATTGTCGAGCGCGACGCCTTCGACCGTGTCGAGCGTTTGCTGGTCGGGAAGCTCGCCAACGGCGGCCCGAAGAAGCTGCCGAAAGGAACCGAGGTCAGCAAGATTTATCTGGAAGGGATCGAACCCTATCACTGGTTCGACGTCCGGATGGCGGACGAGGACGTGGCGCAACAGCTCGAATCCTTGCGCGAAGGTCTGGAACAGACGCGCAAGGATTTCGATATCGCTTTCGAGGAAAAGCGGAAGAAATTGACGCAGGGCGACGAATTGCCCCCCGGCGTACAGAAGATGGTCAAGGTCTATGTCGCCGTCAAGCGACGCCTCCAGCCCGGCGACAAAATGGCGGGACGCCACGGCAACAAGGGCGTGGTGTCCAAGATCATTCCGGTCGAGGATATGCCTTACATGGCGGACGGTCGTCCGGTAGATATCGTGCTCAACCCCCTGGGCGTTCCGTCACGGATGAACGTCGGCCAGATTCTTGAGACGCATTTGGGTTGGGCGGCAAAAGGGCTCGGCCTCAAGATTGGCGATCTGTTGCAGAAGGGCGCCAGGATTGCCGACCTGCGCAAGATGCTCAACGAAATCTACAATTCCGGTGGCAAAAAGGAAAAGCTCGAGAAGCTGAACGACGATGAAGTCAAGGAACTGGCCGAAAACCTGAAGGACGGCGTTCCCTTTGCGACACCGGTGTTCGATGGCGCGACCGAAGAGGAAATCAAATCCATGCTGCGACTGGCCGGGTTGTCCGAGAGCGGGCAGGTGCAGCTTTGCGATGGACGCACCGGCGATCCCTTTGAACGCTCGGTGACCGTCGGCTACATGCACTTCCTCAAACTGCATCACCTCGTCGACGACAAGATGCACGCCCGCTCCACCGGACCGTATTCGCTGGTGACGCAGCAGCCCTTGGGCGGGAAGGCGCAATTTGGCGGACAGCGCTTCGGTGAAATGGAAGTGTGGGCGCTGGAAGCGTATGGCGCTTCCTATGTATTGCAGGAAATGCTGACCGTGAAATCGGACGACGTGAATGGCCGCACCAAGGTCTATGAAAACATAGTCAAGGGCGAGCACCGGATCGATTCGGGAATGCCGGAGTCGTTCAACGTGCTGGTCAAGGAAATCCGCTCTCTGGCGATTGACATTGACCTTGAGCGTAACTGATCAAGGATTGGGAGTTAAACGAGATGAAAGCACTGCTTGAATTATTCAAATCGGTGACGCAGGAAGAGGAATTCGAGGCAATTACGATTGGCCTGGCGTCCCCCGAGAAAATCCGCTCCTGGTCCTACGGCGAGGTAAAGAAGCCGGAAACGATCAACTATCGCACCTTCAAGCCGGAGCGCGACGGACTGTTCTGCGCCAAGATCTTTGGCCCGGTCAAGGATTACGAATGCCTGTGCGGGAAGTACAAACGCCTGAAACACCGGGGCGTGATCTGCGAAAAATGCGGCGTCGAAGTCACTCTTGCCAAGGTGCGCCGGGAGCGCATGGGACATATCGAGCTGGCCTCGCCGGTTGCGCATATCTGGTTCCTGAAGAGCCTGCCTTCCCGTCTCGGGATGGTTCTCGACATGACCTTGCGCGATATCGAGCGGGTGCTCTATTTCGAAGCGTTTGTCGTCTGCGATCCGGGGATGACCTCCCTCAACCGTGGGCAGCTTTTGAACGAAGACGACTACCTGGCCAAGGTCGAGGAATACGGCGACGATTTCCAGGCCGCGATGGGCGCCGAGGGAATCCGCGAGCTTTTGCGCACCCTCAGCCTGGACAATGAAATCGAAAGGCTCCGCAGCGAACTCGAAACCACGGGTTCCGAGGCGAAAAACAAGAAAATCGCCAAGCGTCTGAAAGTACTGGAAGCCTTCCAGAAATCGGGAATCAAGCCGGAATGGATGATTCTCGAAGTGCTGCCTGTTCTGCCGCCGGATTTGCGGCCATTGGTGCCGCTCGACGGCGGACGTTTTGCCACTTCCGACCTGAACGACCTGTATCGTCGCGTCATCAACCGCAACAACCGGCTCAAGCGGCTGCTGGAACTGAAAGCGCCGGACATCATCGTGCGGAACGAAAAGCGGATGTTGCAGGAATCGGTCGATTCCCTGCTCGACAATGGCCGGCGCGGCAAGGCGATGACGGGGGCCAACAAGCGGCCGCTGAAATCGCTTGCCGACATGATCAAGGGCAAGGGCGGGCGTTTCCGCCAGAACCTGCTGGGCAAGCGCGTCGACTACTCCGGACGTTCGGTCATCGTCGTCGGCCCGCAGTTGAAACTGCATCAATGCGGATTGCCCAAGCTGATGGCGCTCGAACTGTTCAAGCCCTTCATTTTCAACAAGCTGGAAATGATGATGCTGGTCACGACGATCAAGCAGGCGAAAAAAATGGTCGAGCAGCAAGAGCCGGTCGTCTGGGACATCCTTGAAAACGTCATCCGCGAACACCCGGTGATGCTGAACCGCGCCCCGACGCTGCACCGTCTCGGCATCCAGGCTTTCGAGCCGGTGCTGATCGAAGGCAAGGCGATCCAGTTGCATCCGCTCGTTTGCGCGGCGTTCAACGCCGACTTCGACGGAGACCAGATGGCGGTTCATGTGCCGCTTTCCCTCGAAGCGCAAATGGAAGCGCGGACCCTGATGCTCGCCTCCAACAACGTGCTTTCTCCCGCCAACGGCGAACCGATCATCGTTCCTTCGCAGGATATCGTGCTCGGGCTGTATTACGTCTCCCGCGAATCCATCAACGCGCGCGGCGAAGGAATGATCCTTGCCGACGTTGGTGAAGTCCACCGGGCGCTGCAAACCGGCGCGCTGGATCTTCATGCCCGCATTTCGGTACGTATCCGGGAATACGAAGGGAGCGACGCCGAGGGCTGGAAAGAGAAAATCACCCGTTACCAGACGACGGCCGGACGTGCCGTCCTTTCCGAGATCCTGCCCAAGGGAATGCCGTTTTCGGCGATTGACCGCACCCTGAAGAAAAAGGAAATCTCCCGGCTGATCAACATCTCCTTCCGCACCTGCGGCCTGAAGGACACCGTTGTATTTGCCGACAGGCTGATGCAACAAGGATACATGCTGGCGACACGGGCAGGAATTTCCTTCTGCTCCGACGATATGCAAGTGCCGGAGAAAAAGCACGAAATCATTGCGGAGGCCGAAAGGGAAGTCAAGGAAATCGAGACCCAATATACCAACGGTCTCGTAACCTATGGCGAGCGCTACAACAAGGTCGTGGATATCTGGGGCCGTGCCGGCGATCAGGTCGCCAAGGTGATGATGGATCAGTTGGGCCACGAAGAAGTGATCGACCGCCACGGAAAAAAGGCCAAGCAGGAATCCTTCAATTCGATTTACATGATGGCCGATTCCGGCGCTCGCGGCTCCGCAGCGCAGATCCGGCAGCTTGCCGGAATGCGGGGCCTGATGGCGAAACCGGATGGATCGATCATCGAAACGCCGATCACCACCAACTTCCGCGAAGGCCTGAACGTCCTGCAATACTTCATTTCGACGCACGGCGCGCGCAAGGGCCTGGCCGATACCGCGCTCAAGACCGCGAATTCGGGTTATCTGACGCGCCGCCTAGTCGACGTCACCCAGGATCTGGTCGTCACCGGGGAAGATTGCGGCACTGAAAACGGCGTCACGATGAAGGCGCTGATCGAAGGCGGAGATGTCGTAGAACCCTTGCGGGAACGTATTCTCGGGCGGGTTGTCCTGACCGACATCTTCGATCCGGAAACCAAGGAAACGATCATTGAAGCAGGCACCCTGATTGATGAGGATTGCTGTGACCTGATCGACCAGATGGGCGTCGACGAAGTCAAGGTACGCACTCCGCTCACTTGCGAAACACGCTATGGATTGTGCGCCCAATGCTACGGGCGCGACCTTGGGCGCGGAACGCTGGTCAATGTGGGCGAAGCCGTGGGCGTCATCGCGGCGCAGTCGATCGGCGAACCCGGAACGCAGTTGACGATGCGTACCTTCCACGTCGGCGGCGCGGCCTCCCGCGCAGCCGCAGCAAGCCAGGTGGAAACCCGCAGCCCCGGAACCGTGCGTTTTGCGGCAACCATGCGCTACGTCACGAATGCCAAGGGCGAAAAAATCGTCATTACCCGTTCCGGCGAACTCCTCGTTACCGACGACAACGGGCGTGAGCGCGAGCGTCATAAAGTGCCGTACGGCGCCACATTGCAGGCTGCGGACGGCCAGCATATCAAGGCCGGGGCAAAACTGGCGACCTGGGATCCCCATACCCGCCCGATCATCGGCGAATATGCAGGCACGGTTAAGTTTGAAAACGTCGAGGAAGGCGTCACGGTTGCCAAGCAGATCGACGACATTACCGGCTTGTCGACCCTTGTCGTCATCGACCCGAAGCGCGGGGGCAAGACCAAGGGCTTGCGCCCGCAAGTCAAATTCCTCGATGCGGATGGAAACGAAACCAAGGCACAGGGTTCCGAACATTCCGTTGCCATTACCTTCCAGGTAGGCTCGATCATCACGGTCTACGACGGACAGGTCGTTTCCGTCGGCGACGTGCTGGCGCGCTTGCCCCAGGAATCGGCAAAAACCCGCGATATTACGGGCGGCCTGCCGCGCGTTGCCGAACTGTTCGAAGCGCGCACTCCGAAGGATGCCGGCGTCCTCGCCGAATTCACGGGCACCATTTCCTTCGGAAAGGACACGAAGGGGAAACAGCGCCTGGTCATTACCGACCTCGACGGAGTTGCCCATGACTACCTGATTCCAAAGGACAAACACGTACTCGTCCACGATGGGCAGGTCGTCAACAAGGGAGAAAGCATCGTCGATGGCGAACTGGATCCGCACGACATTTTGCGCCTGCAAGGGGTGGAAGCCCTGGCGCGATACATCACGGACGAAGTCCAGGACGTCTACCGTCTGCAAGGCGTGAAGATCAACGACAAGCACATCGAAGTCATCGTGCGCCAGATGCTGCGCCGGGTCAGCATCGTCGATCCGGGCGATACCCGTTTCATCAAGAGCGAGCAACTCGAACGCGCCGAAGTCCTTGATGAAAACGATCGCGTCAACGCCGAAGGCAAACTGCCGGCTGTTTATGAACACATGCTCCTTGGCATCACCAAGGCTTCGTTGTCGACCGATTCCTTCATTTCTGCGGCCTCCTTCCAGGAAACGACACGCGTACTCACCGAAGCGGCGATCATGGGCAAGCGCGACGAACTGCGCGGCCTGAAGGAAAACGTCATCGTCGGACGCCTGATTCCTGCGGGAACCGGCCTTGCCTACCACAATATCCGCCGTTTGCAGGGTCTGCCCGGAAGCAACGGCTTATTCGCGGAGGGCAACGCGAAGGAAGAGCCTGTGCCGGAAGAAGGCGGCGGCGAATAGAAAACCGCATCTCGACAAACCCGCTCCTGGGCCCCACCCTTGAGCGGGTTTTTTTCGTCCCGGATTTTTGGAAGTGTCAATTTCGTATTGTTTTCAAAATCCCGTAGACATAAAACGGGGTTCCCATTTGGGTTCGTAGGGGCGAAACCCCTGCCCTGGCGGGCATCCGCTTCGGGCGAAGGCTTGGCAAACGGGCGACCGGGGACGGTCGCCCCTACGAAAACCCGCCGAATCCATGCAATTGCCCTATACCGCATGAACACAAGTGAGCAAGAAACGATAAGTCAAACTTCAAACTGAGCAAGAAACAACAACAGGATCAAGAAAGTTTTCCTTAGGATTACATCTTTGGGAAAACGACAGGGGTAGCAATACATGTTCCATCGGCGGCGCAATGACGCCCGATTCTCTTTCATGAATAAATTCCTGACCGGAGCCCTTTCGCGCCGGCAGGGATATTGTTATATCATACCCCCCCCCCCCGCACTCATTTAGCATTATTTTCGACTCCCCGCCTTAGCCCTAAGGCAAAAATAAATCTTCAACACCGCCCTGCCTTCCACCTCGGAAGACAGGGCGGTGTTGCTTGCGCGGTTGTTTCATCCCCTCGCCCCGCCTTCCATTCCGGAAGCGGGGTTTTTTTGCAGTTTCAATTCCTTAAAAGGAGAGGTATTCCCATGAAACGAATTCACTCAAACGCCCTGGGCGGCGCGGCCCTGGCGGTTTCGCTCGCCTTCGCGCCGATATCCGGGGCCTGGGC
>WQZF01000064.1 GCA_009780885.1 Betaproteobacteria bacterium
AGCGGCGCGGGTGGCGTTGAAGCGGTGTATGCCGACGAGAATGTCTGGCTGACCCAGAAGATGATGGCGCAGCTCTATGACGTGGAAGTCCACACCATCAACTACCACCTGAAAAAAGTGTTCGGTGACAGCGAGCTGCAAGAAGGGTCAGTTATTCGAAATTTTCGAATAACTGCCGCTGATGGCAAAACCTACGGCACCAAGCACTACAGCCTGGCCGCCATCATCGCGGTAGGCTACAAGGTCAATTCCGAGCGCGCCGTGCAGTTCCGCAAATGGGCTACGGGCATCGTCGAGGAATTTACGATCAAGGGCTATACGATGGACGACGAGCGCCTGAAGCGTGGCGGCTCTGTCCTGACGGAAAAATACTTCGAGGAACAACTCCAGCGCGTCCGCGAGATTCGCCTTTCCGAACGCAAGTTCTACCAGAAAATTACCGACATCTACGCTACGGCGATTGACTACGACCTGACCGCACAAGCCACCAAGCGGTTTTTCGCCACGGTGCAAAACAAGCTGCATTGGGCCATTCATGGTCAGACGGCGGCGGAAGTCATCTACCACCGCGCCGATGCCAACAGGGACAACATGGGCTTGACCACCTGGCAGGATGCGCCACTGGGCAAGATTCAGAAATTCGACGTGAGCGTTGCCAAGAATTATTTGACTGAGTTTGAGATGGCGCAACTCTCCCGGCTGGTCAACGCTTATCTGGATGTGGCCGAGGATATGGCGCTGCGTAGGATGCCCATGACCATGCAGGATTGGGAAACCCGCCTGAACCGCTTTCTGGAGGCGACCGACCGTGAAATTTTGCAGGATGCGGGCAAGGTGACGGCGGAAATTGCCCGCGCCCACGCCGAAAGCGAGTTCGAGAAATACCGCATCGTGCAGGACAGGCTGTTCGAGAGCGACTTCGACCGGATGGTGAAGCAGCTTGAGCAAAGCCGAAAAGCGGCGTCCAACGCGGGCGATGATCGCGGCAACGAAAACAACGAGGTGCAAGCATGAGTTCCCGCGTACTGCACCACATCACTGGCCGCCTCTCGCTTCGTCCGCCGCAGGCGGAATCGCTGGCGCGGCTGGCGCGCGCGCTGGAGGCTGCGCCGGAGCTTCTGGGCCATGAGCGGGATGTGGCGTCGATTCTCTCTACGCTGAAGGCCGAATTCGGCACATTGGAGGACTTCGAGCGGGAGTTTCCCTCGCTGTGTTTCGCACTGGCTACCGGGGTGGGCAAGACGCGGTTGATGGGGGCGTTCATCGCTTACCTGCATCTGGCGCGCGGCATCAACAATTTTTTCGTGCTTGCGCCGAATCTGACGATCTACAACAAGCTGATTGCGGATTTCACGCGCAATACCTCGAAGTATGTGTTCAAGGGAATCGCCGAATTCGCGCAACGGCCTCCGCTGATCATTACCGGCGATAACTACGACCAGACCGGCGCGGCGGTGGATGAGCCGCCAGAGGGCTTTGTCCACGATGTGCGCATCAACATCTTCAACATCTCCAAGATCAATTCGGAAGTGCGCGGCGGGAAGGAGCCGCGCATCAAGCGGATGAAGGAGGTGTTGGGCGACAGCTATTTCAATTACCTGGCGAACCTGCCCGACTTGGTGCTGCTGATGGACGAGTCGCATCGCTACCGCGCCAGCGCGGGGGTGAGGGCGATCAACGAACTGAAACCGCTCTTCGGGCTGGAGGTGACGGCGACGCCGTTTGTGGAGTCGGGCAAGGGGCCTGTGCCGTTCAGGAATGTGGTGATGGATTACCCGCTGGCGCGGGCGATGGAGGATGGTTTCGTCAAGGATCCCGCAGTGGTCACGCAACGCAACTTCGATGCCAGGGCGCATACGCCCGAGGAGATCGAAAAGACCAAGCTGGAGGACGGTGTGCGGCTGCACGAGACGACGAAGGTCGAGTTGCTCACCTACGCCCGCGAGAACGGCGTTTTGCCGGTCAAACCCTTCATGCTCGTCATCGCGCGGGATACCACCCATGCGGGCCAGCTTCTGGCGCTTCTGGAATCGGAAGCCTTTTACGAGGGACGCTACGCAGGCAAGGTGATTCAGGTCGATTCCAGCCGCAGCGGCGCGGAAGAAGAAGAGATGATTGCACGCCTGTTGGCCGTAGAGAGCGCGAAGGAGCCGACCGAGACCGTGATTCACGTCAATATGCTCAAGGAAGGCTGGGATGTGACCAATCTCTACACCATTGTTCCGCTGCGCGCCGCCAACGCCCGCACGCTGATCGAGCAGTCGATCGGGCGCGGCCTGCGGCTGCCTTACGGCAAGCGCACGGGGGTGGCGGCAGTGGATCGCCTGAATATCGTCGCGCACGACAGGTTCCAGGAGATCATCGACGAAGCCAACCGTGGCGACTCGCCGATCCGCCTGAAGCAGATCATCCTCGAAGCGCCAGACGCCGAGGACAGGAAGCTCAGTGTGCAGGTGAGTTCCGGCGCAATGCTTGGCCTCGGGCTTGCGGACGCGGCGCCGATGCCTGGCGAGGTCGCTGCTGCGCCAACTCCCGTTTTCTCCACCGAGGCGGAAAAACAGGCGGCGCGTGTGGCGATGGAGATTATCGGCAACGAACTCAAGCCCGATCTGGCGCCGAGCAGTGGCGCGTTGCTCAAGCCGGAAGTGCAAAGGAAAATCCTGGCGGAAGTGTCGGAACGGCTGAAGCCGATGCAAAGCAACCTGCTGGCGGGCGCGGATGAATCCGCTCCGGCGCTCGATCTGTCCGCCGTGGTGGCGAAGACTGCCGAAATCGTGGCGCAACAGACGATCGACATTCCGCGCATCAGCGTGGTGCCGAAAGGCGAGGTCACGACAGGCTTTCATCCGTTCACGCTGGATCTGGGCCAGCTTCATCTGCAACCGGGCAAGCGCGAAATCGTCGGCCAGATGCTGCGCACGAACGAGCAGTTCACGCTGGCTGCCGAAGCCGGCCTGAAGGAGCAGCGCCCGGAAGACATCATCGTTCACGCGCTGGTGGATTTCGACGATATCGACTATTTCACGCACGCCGATCTGCTCTACGATCTTGCGGGCCAGATGGTGCGGCACCTGCAAGGCTATCTTTCGGAAGCGGAAGCCCTCAATGTGCTGGATCGGGATCGCCGCCTGATTGCGCGGGAAATTCACGCGCAGATGATGGCGCATTTCCGGGAGGAGGCCAGCGATGTCGAGGTGCGGGTCAGCCGTGGCTTCACCGCGCTGAAAGCCTGCAACTACACGGCCACGGCGGGACAAGCGCCGCGTTCTTTCCGCGAAACCGTGGAGAATGTGGGCCGCATCAAGCAGATGCTGTTTGGCGGATTCAGCAAATGCCTGTACCCGCTGCAAAAATTCGACTCCGATTCGGAACGCCGCTTTTCGGTCATTCTCGAACGGGATGCGCAAAAATGGTTCAAGCCCGCGAAGGGGCAGTTCCAGATTTACTACAAACTGGGCGCAGAGCAGCCGGAATACATCCCCGATTTCGTGGTGGAGGCCGATTCCACGCTTTTGATGATCGAAACCAAGGCGCGATCCGATATCGGCGCCCCGGATGTTCAGGCAAAGGCTGCGGCGGCGGTTCGCTGGGTCAGGCACGCTTCGGAATATGCGGAGAGTATCGGTGCGAAGCCCTGGCGCTATTTGCTGATACCGCATGACGAAATCGAGGAGTCGAAGCGGCTTTCCGATTTTCTGCGGTTTGAACACCTGTCGAGCGCAATCCCCGCCATTCATGGCGGGGTCAGCGAGACATAGCCTGGCAGGCGCCGAAGGCGCCCCACACTGTGTCGAGGAATCCCCAAGCTTCAGCTTGGGGCGACTCAAAAAAAGCCCGCGTAGAGGAGGCGTGCTTCATCGGGCTGCACCTGCAAATCGTGCCGAAGAAACCCGGGATCAGGGATTGGCATCTTCCCCTGGATCCTGCGACTCCGCTTCGCTGCGCGCAGGATGACGGGTCAGGGGCTGCTGGTACGCGCACTCCGTCATCCTGCGCGAAGTCGCAGGATCAGCGAAGTCGCAGGATTCGCCGGTAGGGGACGTTTTCCAATCGGCCCGTGGAAGCACGGGCGGATTAGCATCAGCCCCTACGATACGGTTCAATTTTCTAAATTTGACTAAAGAATTCGTTTATCAAAATAACTACAGTAGCCGAATATTATTTAAGTAATTTAGAAAATCTGCTCCTCAAGCCGATTCAACAATTCACGGATCGGCGAGGGGAGCGCGGCGCGGGTCTTGTGCGCGAGGGCAAGCCATTGCTGAGGAGCTTGCGAGGCTTCGGCGACGCGGGGCGTCGTTTGTTCGACGGGGCACAGGAAAGGGCGCAGCTTCAAACGGAAATGGCTGAGGCGGTGCTCGAAGGCGGGCAGCGGCGCAATAGGGGAATCGGCGGGAATGAGTCCGAGATTGCGTGCAAGCCGGTGAATGGCGAGGGCGATTTCTTCAGGGGAAGACTCGCCAAGGTCGAATTGCGGCGGGGTGAGCAAGCCGCCCCAGATGCCGCGAGAAGGACGGCGTTCGAGGAGGATGCGGCGCTGATGAACGAAGAGGGCGAATGCGATTTCTTTTTCCGGCACGGCGCGGGCCGGCTTTGGCGTCGGCAGCATGTCCTGGCGGCCTTCCCGTTCGGCGACGCAATCGGCCTTGACGGGGCATTGGGCGCAGCGGGGCCGGGCGCGGGTGCAGCAAAGGCTTCCCAGGTCCATCAGTCCCTGGATATAGGCTTCGACCGAACGGCGCGGAAGCAGGCTTTCCGCCTTCTCCCACAGAAGCCGTTCGATTTCCGGGCGGGCGGGAGCGCCTTCGATGCCGAAGAATCGGGTGAGCACGCGCTTGACGTTGCCATCGAGAATCGCGGCGCGCGCGCCGAAGGCGAAGACGGCAATGGCGGCGGCAGTGGAACGTCCGATGCCGGGCAGGGCGGCGATTTCTTCCGCCGTTCCGGGAAACTGTCCGCCGTGCCTTTCGGCGACGAGCCGCGCCGCGCGGTGCAGGTTGCGCCCGCGCGCGTAATAGCCGAGACCGGCCCATTGTTCGAGCACTTCCGCTTCCTCTGCCGCCGCAAGCGCGCCGATGTCGGGAAAATGCGCGAGGAAGCGCGCGTAATACGGGATGACGGCGCTCACCTGCGTCTGTTGCAGCATGATTTCCGACAGCCAGACCCGGTATGGATCGCGGGTATTCTGCCAGGGCAAATCATGGCGGCCATGCTTTTTTTGCCAGGCGACGATGCGGGCGGCGAATTCGGACATCGGGAAAGGGAAACGGGGTCAAGGAGGCGTTGCGGATTCTCTCATACGATTGCCCTGCGCCCCGCCCGCGCGTAGAATTGCGCTTTTCGCGGGCGTCGTATAACGGCATTACCTCAGCTTCCCAAGCTGATGAAGAGGGTTCGACTCCCTTCGCCCGCTCCAATTCCCCCTCGTTTTTTTCGCGCCTTGCGCCGGTACGCCCATGCGTCTTCTGGTCAATGGAGAATCCCGGTCGTTTTCCGAACCGCTGAGCGTCGCGGGGCTGCTTGACGTCATGGGCTTGGCAGGAAAGCGGATCGCCGTCGAGAGAAACGGCGAAATCGTGCCGAAAAGCCGTCATGCGGAAACGGCGCTGGACGAGGGCGATCGCCTGGAAATCGTCGTCGCCGTCGGCGGCGGTTGAGATCGGGCGGCAAGCCGCCGGACATTTTCACGCACACTTTTCCGAAAGAAACCCTCATGGATCCTCTTGCGATTGCCGGCAAAAACTATGCCTCGCGCTTGCTCGTCGGCACCGGGAAATACCGCGATTTCGCCGAAACGGGCGCCGCCATTGCGGCTTCCGGCGCTGAAATCGTCACCGTTGCCATTCGCCGCAGCAATATCGGCCAGGAGCCGGGGCAGCCGAATCTGCTCGATGTGCTGCCTCCCTCGCGCTACACCATCCTGCCGAATACCGCCGGTTGCTACAGCGCCGAAGAGGCGGTGCGCACGTTGTTCCTGGCGCGCGAACTGCTCGACGGACACGCGCTGGTGAAACTCGAAGTCCTGGGCGACGCGAAAACGCTTTTCCCCAATATGCCGGAAACGCTGAAAGCGGCACAAACCCTGGTCAGGGAAGGATTCCAGGTCATGGTCTATTGCGCCGACGATCCGATCCAGGCGCGGATGCTCGAAGACATCGGCTGTGTCGCGATCATGCCGCTGGCTTCGCTGATCGGTTCCGGAATGGGGATTCTCAATCCGTGGAACCTGCGCCTGATCATCGAACAGGCGAAGGTGCCGGTGCTGGTGGATGCCGGTGTCGGCACAGCCTCGGACGCGACCATTGCGATGGAACTGGGTTGCGACGGCGTGCTGATGAATACCGCGATTGCGCACGCGCGCGACCCGGTGCAAATGGCCGGGGCGATGAAAAAGGCGGTCGAGGCCGGGCGCGAGGCTTTTCTTGCCGGACGCATGCCGAAAAAATATTATTCCGCCGATCCTTCATCGCCGCTTTCCGGGGTGATCGGTTCATGAGCGTGGCGCTGGAAAAGGAAGTGGCGGAAAATCCGCAGTCCCCGCAATCTCCCTCGATCCGCAGCTTCGTGCGGCGCCAGGGGCGGGTGTCGAACGCGCAGCAGCGTTATTACTCCGAAATGATGAGCGCGGTCGGGATTCCCTTCCAGCCGCAACTCCTCGATCTGGCCCGCATCTTCGGGCGCGACGCGCCGAAGATCCTCGAAATCGGCTGCGGCATGGGCGAAACGACCGCCGAAATCGCGGCGACATATCCGGAAAACGATTATCTCGGGATCGAAGTGCATACGCCGGGCGTGGGCAGCCTGTGCAAGCAGATTGCCGAACGCGGACTTTCCAATCTGCGCATCTGCCAGCACGACGCGGTCGAAGTGCTGCGCGCGATGATCGCGCCGGAGTCCCTTGCCGGAATCCATATCTTCTTCCCCGATCCCTGGCCGAAAAAGCGTCACCACAAAAGGCGCTTGATCCAGCCGCCGCTCGTGGCGCTGCTGGCTTCGCGCCTGGCGCCGGGCGCGTATATCCACTGCGCCACGGACTGGGAAAACTATGCCCTGCAAATGCTGGAAGTCCTTGCCGCCGAACCCTCGCTGGAAAACAGCCCCGCCGCGCTGCAAGGCGGTTTCGTGCCGCGCCCGCCCTCGCGCCCGCGCACCAAGTTTGAAGAGCGCGGCCTGCGTCTGGGGCATGGGGTCTGGGATGTGTTGTTCCACAAACCCCTTGGCCGAAAATCCCCGTGAAAGAACTGATTGCCGGTTTTTGGCGCCGCCAGAAATACCGCGCCGTCATCATCTCCCAGAGGCTTGCTCCCCTCGTCCGGAAAGCTGGCGTTGGCGCGCGCATCCTTTGGCTGGAAACGCGCAAATGGTTCAAGCATCTCGTGCTTCTGCCCCTGCTTGCGCGCTTTCCGGCGCGGCTGGCCTATCGCCTTGCGGGGTGCTGCACGCGCGGCTGGAAACCGCCCTGCGAACTGGAATGGCGGGCGAATTACCGGGCGGGGATTGTGCATCTTCAGCAGCGCAGCAGCATGCTTGCCAGTCTCGATCCTGTGGAAACGGTGCGCTGTCATGACGAAGTGCTGGCGCATGACGTGCTTGACGGCTACCGCTTCGCGCGTTTGAGCGCTGCCGATGTCCATGCGCGCGTCCGTATCGAGGGCATCGAGGCGCTGGACGCGGCAAGCCGGGCAGGGCGCGGCGTCGTTCTCTGCATGGGACACTTTGGCCGCACCGCGATGCTCGGCGCTTCGCTCGGCTTGTCCGGTTATCCGGTCGGAATGCTGACGAATGCCACCGACCGCAGCAACACCGTCCTTTCCGCCGCCGACCGGGCGATGCTCACACGCAAGATGAACGACCTCTCCCGCGCCGTCGGCGGCCCGTGGATCAAAACCGGCAGCAACACCCGAACCCTGATCGCGCATCTGAAGACGGGCGGCAGGGTCTGCGCGACCGCCGACCTCTACGAAGCCAACCCCGCCAACCGTTTCTTCGCCCCCTTTCTCGGCGGCATCCTGGCCGTGCCCAACGGATTGCTGCGCGTCGCCCGGAGCACGAACGCCGCCTTCGTCTATGGCCGGGCGCGGAGCGCCGGCGAACGCGTCGAAATCCAGCTTACCCCCATCGACGAGGCCACGCCGGAAGCCTGCTTCGCCGAATACCTGCGCCTGCTCTCGGCGGACATCGAAAAGGAACCCTGGCAATGGTGGCTATGGGGAATGTTGCCGGCATTCTGGGAGACGGCGGGATCCATCATCGAAAAACCTGTACCGGAAACCGGGAACCCGGTAGTATCCAGCGATAACGACCTGCCTGTTTGATCCAGGAAAATGGAAACCGGAAACAAATCCGAAGCTTTTGCGGGACGGCCTCGTTCGCTCAAGGCAGTGCTGATGTGCGGGCGGATGGTTGGCGAGGTGGATAGCTTCCTGCGCGAATTTCTCGATGAGTTCTACACCGAGCAGGATCCGCGCGAGCGTGCGCTGATGCTGGCTGAAGAACCTCCGTTGAGCGATAACGACCGTCAGGACGCTTACCTTGCAGCCGTCGCCGAGCATTTGGCCATGCGCAACCATCTCGGAATCCCCGACTGGACACAGGCTCCCTCCCGCTTCCTGAAGCGCCCTTTCTTTCCGGCCGGGCTGGAATCGCTGAAGGCCATTCTTCTCATGGAAAGTCCTGCCGCTTTCCGCCGCAGAATGATTTTTGTCGGCGCCGATCCCCTCTATCGGCCTCGCAGAGCCGGATGAGGCAAAGTGATGACGCTACTCAAAAAAGAAGACATTTTGCGTGGATTGCAAAAAATCGACGCCCGGGCAAAAGAAGCCGGAATCATTGTTGATATTTCAATCTATGGCGGCGCGGCGCTGGCAATTGCCGCCGAAGAAGGCTGGCCGGAAAATTGGCTGAACGACGGTGTAAAAGGATTCACCTCGGCGAATGAAAATATGCGCCTCATGGAGCGCTTCGACGCCTCGGACTCCGGCGGATTGCGTATCTACACGCCTGCCCCGGAGTACCTGTTCGCCATGAAGTGCATGGCGATGCGACCGGAAGGAATCGAAGGATCGCACGACATATCGGATATTGAGTCCCTGGCCGATATTGCCGGCATCAGGGATGCAGAAATGGCGCTGAACATTGTGGAATCGTTTTACCCCGCTTCCCGGATTCCGCCGAAAGTCAGATTCGGCGTCGAGGAAATCATGGAAAGAATGGCAAAGCGCCGAGGGGAAGAATGAAACCCCATGACCGCTCGATCTACCAGGCAATCGTCGCTGCGCCCACTTTTGCGCTTGGTGTCGCTTGCGATGAAATGTGGATCACGGGAATCGACTTTCTTCCCGCCGGCAGTGAAAAGAGGCCGGAAAATCCGCTGGCGTCCGAAGCAGTGCGGCAGTTGCGCGCATATCTCTCCGATCCGCGCTTCGTTTTCGGGCTGCCGCTGAAACCGCAGGGCACCGCTTTCCAGCGCCGTGTCTGGGAACAGATTGTCATGATCGAATCCGGCCAGACGCGCACCTACGGCGAGTTGGCCCGGGCGCTGAACAATGCTCCGCGCGCGGTGGGCCAAGCCTGCGGCGCCAATCCCCATGTCCTGGCGGTGCCCTGTCACCGCGTCGTCGCCGCAAACAAGAATTTCAACGATGGCCTGGGCGGATTCAACCGCGAAAACGGCGGCGCGGCGCTGGAAATCAAACGCTGGTTGCTCGCGCACGAACTTTGAACACCTGTCGAGCGCAATCCCAAAGCTTCAGCTTGGGGTGACTCAATTGTGGGGCGGAAGCTACAGGATTCTGAAAGGACGCCGCCCGTTTGTAGCCAAAAAGTATCGGGCTTCAGGCTGGCGCACATGATGATTTTCTAAATTAATTAAATAATGTTCAAAATTAGTACTGATGTGCATGGCTGAATTCTTCATCCAAATTTAGAAAATAATCAACAAAAAAAGCAGGGGCTGGAGGTTTTTCATTTAATTCAATTTCATTTTATTCATCCCGGAATACAGGCTGTTTCCGATGGAGCCAGATTTACGGCTAAAGATTCTGTACTCATCGACGTATAGTTTTGATGAATATCAACCTGAAAAGATATTACTAAAAAGTTCTTAGTGGAAAGCTGCTTCAGTAGCTCGTAGCATGGAAACAAAGGAGTTTGGGCACAGATGCCCATTTCGCCCTGTATGGGCAGTTGATTTTTACCAGAAGGTTTGTCAGGCGTTTTGCAGGAATGTTTCACAACATCTTTTCAATGCTTGGTAGTCGGCTGTTTCACGGCAGATACTTCTTACCAATGCAGGCCAATGGACGCGCCGGGGCGACGGTAAAACCGTCTGCTTCGGCGAAGCCTTCTTCGGGTTCGCAGCAGGGGCGCCCGAAGTTGAGTCTGGTCGCCCCGGACGCGAGGCCGTCGATTCCGGATTCGCAACCTACGCCTTCAAGGGTGAAGCTTCCTGTTGTAAAACCGCTCCCCACAAAGGCAAAACCGCTATCTCCAAAGCCAAAGCCGGCAGTTTCAAAGGCAAGATCGTCGGCTTCAAAGGCGCAACCGGGCGCTGCGCGAAAGCCCCTCTACGTGCCGGTCTGGTTCAAGTTCTGCACTGCGCTGTTCTTCGGGTTCGCGTGGGCGATTTTTGCGGCCCTGATGGCGACGAACTGGATCATCGACTTGGGCAGGATCATTGGAAAGGTTCCTGCGTACCTGGGCATTTATGGCATCGCCGTCATTCCCGGGTTCATGAATGCCTTCCTGATTTCCAGCCTCCTGATGGACCGGCGTCCACGTTGCCAGGTCAGAACCGGCCCGCTGCCGGCGATCACCATCCTGGTGGCGGCGTATAACGAGCAGAATTCGATTGCTGCCACGATTGAAAGCATTTCCCTCCAGAGCTATCCGGGGCATGTCAAGGTCATCGTCATCAACGATGGATCGACCGACAGGACCCGCCAGATCCTTTCCAAAATCAGCTATCCCTGGCTCACGGTATTGAACCTGAAGAAGAACGTGGGGAAGGCCGAGGCGTTGAATGAAGGGCTCAAGCTGGTCACGACCCTGCTGACGCTGACGGTCGATGGCGATTCCTACCTGTACAAGGATGCGCTGGAAAACATCGTGCGGCGTTACATGAATGATCCCGTCAATACGCGCGCGGTCGCCGGGGCGGTGCTCGTGCGCAACTCCCGCAAGAACATGGTGACGCGCATCCAGGAATGGGATTATTTCCACGGCATTGCCGCGATCAAGCGATTGCAGAGTCTCTATCAGGGAACGCTGGTCGCGCAGGGCGCCTTTTCGGTCTATGACACGGACACGCTCAGGAAGATAGGCGGCTGGCCGAAGACCGTCGGGGAAGACATCGTGATTACCTGGGCCATCCTGAAAGCGGGCTACCGGGTAGGATTTGCGGAAAACGCCTGCCTGTTTACGAATGCGCCCGACATGTGGAAGCAATTCATTCGCCAGCGCCAGCGCTGGTCGCGGGGAATGATAGAAGCATTCAAGATGCACGGCGCCCTGCTGTTCAAGCCGCGCATGACGACCCTGTTCATCTGGTGGAACCTGAGTTTCCCGTATATGGACGCGGCCTTTTCGCTGATGTTCATCCCGGGCATCGTCCTGGCGCTTTTCGGAATCTACTTGATCGTGGGACCGATGACGCTCCTGGTACTGCCGCTCTCCTTCCTGCTGAACTACATCATCTTCAGCATCCAGTCGCGCATGTTCACCGAGCAAGGGCTCAAGGTTCGCAAGAATTTCGTTGGCTTCGTGCTTTATGCCCTGTGCTACAGCCTGGTCTTGCAACCAGCCTGTGTGACAGGCTATATTCAGGAATTCTTTGTGCGTGCCAAAAAATGGGGAACCAAGTGAGAAAAAAATTCGTGGGAGGTTTATGTCTTTTGTGTGCGGTCATCGCTTCGGCAGGGGCAGAGGAACAGCAACAGGAACAGCAACAGGAACAGCAACAGGAACAGCAGCAGCCCGGGCTTCGTGATCCTGCGCCCGAATTCCATGCCAGATGGATGTTTTCGCACGACACCGACCAATTCAACGAGAACATCGTAGCGGCGGGTTATCGCTTCGCCAACGGTTTCGGCGTCGACGCGCTGGCAACGTATTACCGCGCGCCGGACAACTGGTCGGCCAACGGCCAGGGATTGAGGGCGACCTATGCCCGGAAGATTACCGAACGCGAAATCAACGCTTCTCTCGGCGTGCATGATGTCGGCAGCCATCAACTGCTCGCGGGCAACCTCGATTACCTGGAACGCCTCAACCGCGACAGCGCGATCGGATTGAGCCTGGAGCGCGACATCGTCGACTCGGTCAAGGGCATCGACAAGGGCATTACCTATACCGCGCTGATGCTCGTCCTGGAACACCAATTCACACCGCGCTTCGGCGTCGGCGCTGCGGCAGGAACCACCTTCTTTTCCGACAGCAACTCCCGCCCCATCATCCGGATGCGCTGGAATTACGACCTGTTACCCGACGATGGCTTGAGCACCTACCTCAAACTGCGCTACTACGAAAACACACGTTCCTATCAAGGCAACTACTACGCGCCGGACTCGTTGGGCGATGCCTCCCTCGGGCTGGCCTGGCGCACGGCGCTGTCGGACAACATCGTTCTCCTGGCGGAAGGCGATGCAGGACGGCAAGAAGTCGACCACAACGACCGCAGCAGCGTCTGGAGCGGACGCCTGTCGCTGCAATCTCCAAGGCGTTCGGACATCCAGTGGAAAATCGCGCTGGAAGTCAGCAACTACGCGGGTTCACAGTTCGATCCCACAGCCACGAACTACCGCTACTACAGCCTGGGCGCCTATCTGGTAGTCCCTCTGCGCTGACCGGATCCCGGATCAAAAAAAACCCTTTTGAGAGGGAATGACATACTTGAATCCAAAGCCTGCGCGGCGCGCGGATTGGAGGTTGTAGGGGCAGCATTCTGCCGCCCCTACGGGCAGTGTGTTGTGGGTATTTTCTAAATTACTATAATAATTTCTTGCTAAGAATCACTACTGTAGCTGAACATTCTTTAAGTAAATTTAGAAAATTTTGTGCTTTCGACAGGGCGATTGCCATCGCTCCTACCGGCTTGAACACCTGTCGAGCGCAATCCCTGCCATTCATGGCGGGGTCAGCGAGACATGGCCTAACAGGCGCCGAAGGCGCCCCGCATTGTGTAGGGGCGGGTGGTACGGGTGACCTTGCCCCCGTAAAACGTATCCCTTGCTGAAGTGTTTTAATACAAGCAAGGAGAAGCTCAATGATGAAGAATGCAAGAGCGAGCTACACGCTCGAATTCAAGCGGGAGGCGGTGCGAT
>WQZF01000065.1 GCA_009780885.1 Betaproteobacteria bacterium
CCCGGATAGATTAAGGAAAAGCGCGGAAGTTTGCTTCTCGTTTCTTGCTCACTTGAGGGGCGGAGTTATCGTTTCTTGCTGACTTATGCGAATTTCGCCTGGAATCGGGGGGAAATCGGTGTTTTGGGGTGGAGAAGTCTGCATTGGATCACCCGGGCGGATCGCCATCCGCCCCTACAAGGTCGTGGCGAAACTCGGGCATTTGGCGCCGGAAAGACGGGGAACGGGCGACCACAGGTCGCCCGAAGCCGGGGTTTTGCCGGGACAAGCGGTGGCCGCCCGAAGCCAGGGTTTTGTAGGGGCGACCTGTGGTCGCCCGAAATCACCCGTTTGCAGCCACCGGGCGGCAGGGCGAGGGTGGTTCCGTTGGGCATCGCTTCGCTCAGCCCAAGCTATGCGTTGCAACCGGGCGGATCATTTTTTTGGTGGCAGGAAAGGGAAATGTAGGGGCGACCGTCCCCGGTCGCCCGTCCGGAGCTTGCATTGCCACCGGCAGCACGGGCGACCACAGGTCGCCCCTACGAAAACCCCGTTCTTCGCGCGAAGCGCCGGGGTGGTGGGGTTTTGAGTCACCCCAACCTGAAGGTTGGGGATTCCTCGACACAATGCGGGGCGCCTTTGGCGCCTGTTACGCCATGTCTCGCTGACCCCGCCATGAATGACGGGGATTGCGCTCGACAGGTGTTCAAGGTTGCGCCGATTTTCTAAATTAAAATCAAGAATTCTGCAATATAAAACACTACTGTAGCCAACTATTATTTAAGTAATTTAGAAAATCATGGCGTCAGGGAAAATGGGATAAATGAAATACGATCGGAGACATCGGAAAAGTTCTGCCGGAAAAAGCGGCTTCAGGTTGAGCATCGAGAGCGCTCACAAAAAAACGCCGCCGCCCGTTCAGGGGAACAGGGCGGCGGCGTGTTGTCGGGATTTTTCGGGTTCTTCAGGCAAATTCAAGCGCACGCATGGCGGAAGGGGAGGCGATGCGCGCATCGGGCGAGACTTGCTGGATGAGGTCGCTGAGCAATTCCTTCATGTCGAGAATCAGTACGATCTGTCCGTTGGCCAGGGTGGTGACGCCGGCAACGCCGCGCGGGCGGAAATCCTCGAGCGATTTGATCACTGCGTCATCGCGACCGGCAAAGCTGTCGACCGCAAGAATGAAGCTGCGTTCGGAGGTTTGCATCAGGACGCCAAATTCCGGCTCCTGTTGCTGCGGCCAGCCAAGGAGATGGGAGAGCGCAAGCACCGGCAGGATTTCGCCGCGAACCACCAGGGTTCTCTTGCCGCCGACTTCCTGCAATTTTCCCTTTTCGATCGGCAGGATTTCCCGCACCATCGAGAGCGGCAAGGCAAAGGGCTGTTCTTCGAGACGCACCAGCAGCACCGGCAGGATCGCCAGCGTGAGCGGGAGGGAGATGTAGAAGGCGCTGCCCTTGCCGATTTCGGAACGGATTTCAATCGAGCCGTTGAGTTTCTGGAGGTTGTTCTTGACGACATCCATGCCGACGCCGCGACCGGAAACGTCCGAAATTTCGGTCTTCGTCGAAAAGCCGGGCAGCAGGATGAGATTGAGGCTTTGGCGTTCGTCGAGGGTGTTGGCTTCCTCTTCGGAAATCAGGTTTTTCTCGACCGCCTTGGCGCGGATGCGCTCGGGGCTGATGCCGCGCCCGTCGTCGGCAACGATCAGGACGACGTGATCGCCTTCCTGGCGGGCTTCCAGGCGCACGATGCTTTTCGCCGGCTTGCCGGAAGCGAGCCGGTCTGCGGTGGTTTCGACGCCGTGGTCGACGGCGTTGCGAATCAGGTGGATCAGGGGATCGGCAAGATCCTCGATCATGGTCTTGTCGACTTCGGTTTCTTCTCCGGAAAGGACGAGTTCTACGTCCTTGCCCAATTGGCGTGCCAGGTCGCGGGCAATGCGCGGGTATTTCTGGAAGAGCCGGCCAATCGGCTGCATCCGGGTCTTCATCACCGAATTCTGCAAATCGGAGACGAGCAGATCGAGTTGCGAAACCGCCTGGTCGAGCGCGTGCAGGGTTTCGGAATCGGTCTTGCCTCCGAGAATGTCGGCGCGCAGGCTGGTCAAGCGGTTTTTCATCAGGCCGATTTCGCCTGAAAGGTTCAAGACTTGATCAAGCCGCGCGGTATCGACGCGAATCGTGTTTTCCCGCGAGGCGGCGCGTTCTTCGACACGGCGGCCGCCTGAATCTCCGGAAGCCACGGCGCCCGGTTTGTCGGTCGTACGACGGCCGTAGGGGGGAGGCGAGGCGGCCTGGGGATGTTTCCCGGCGGCGGCTTCGGTGGCGGTAATGATTTCTCCCCGCACGACATCGGAGGCTCCAGGGGAAGCGCCCGGAGACGGTGCGGCAGAGGGAGCCTGCTGTCCGCTGACGGCTTGATGCAGGGCTTGCCAGTCGGGCGCTCCGGCTTCTTTCGCGCCGGAAGGGGCACTCGCGGCAGCTTGTTGGACAGGGGGCGGCGCCGCCGGTTTTTCAACGAAATGACGCAGGGAGTCCAGGATTTCCCGGGGCGCGGATTGCGGCTGCACTCCCTGGGCAAGGTCGCCAAACATGATGCGCACTTCTTTCGTGGCGCCAAGGATGACGTCCATCAGTTCCGGACTCAGGTGCAATTCTCCGTTGCGCAACTGGTCGAAAAGATTTTCGGTCAGGTGGCATAGCGTCACCAGTTCTGCGGCGCTCAGGAATCCCGCGCCGCCCTTGATGGTGTGGAAGCCACGGAAAATATCGTTCAAAAGACCCCTGTCGTCAGGCATTTTTTCAAGGTCGACCAGCTTGTTGTCCACATCCGACAACAGGTCGCTGGCTTCCTGCAAAAAGTCCTGCAACAGATCTTCCATTCCGGCGAAATCGTTCATTTTCTTCTCCTAGAATCCCAGGCTTCCAAGCAGGTCGTCAACTTGCTCCTGATTGACGACTACATCGGAACGGCCATCGGCATTGATTACCGGGCCGTTCAAAAGGCCTTCGAGCGACTCGGTGCGACGCTCGCCTGGTATGGTTTCAATCAGCACATTCATCAACTGGTTTTCGAGATCCTGTGCAAGTGAAATCACTTTTTTGATGACTTGCCCGGTCAAATCCTGAAAGTCCTGGGCCATCATGATTTCCAGCAACTGGGCCTTGGTGTCGTTCGTTTTCTGCGGGAGATTCTCACCGAGAAAGGCGCGCGTATCCGTTGCCAGTTTCTTGAATTCATCGACGTTCGTTTTGTTTGCAAATACCTGGTCCCAACGTTCCGCAAGCGTCGCGGCATCGCCTTCGAGCGCATCCTGGATGGGGTTTGCAATGTCCGTGGCGTTCAACACCCGATAGGCCGCGCGTTCGGTCAGGTTGGCGATATAGGAGAGGCGATCCTTGGCATCGACAATCGGCGCAGCGGTTTCCTGCAACAACTTGTCATATCCGAGTTCGCGCAGGGTATCGTGCAGTTGCCGCGCCATCAGGCCGACGCGCTGGAATACCTTCTGCTGGCCTTCCCATACATTTTCATCTTCATTGCCGGAAACAATCGCCCTGGCTTTTTCGGCTTCCATGGTCATGCTGCCGAAGATCGCTTCCAGTTCGGCGGGGTTGGCTGTTTTCCCTGCGTTCTGTGCGACGGATCCGGGCGGCGAGACAGGCGCAGCCGGTGCGGCAGGGGCCGGGGCCGTACTCTTTTCGGAAACAATACTGTCAAATAGAGCCTCAAGCTCAGCAGAATCTGCGCTCATGCTTACCTCTTTGAGTTTGCGTTAGGCTGGCTTGTCCATCTTTTCGAAGATTTTCTGCAACTTCTCCGAAAGGGTCGCCGAAGTAAAGGGTTTGACGATGTAACCACTGGCGCCTGCCTGTGCCGCAGCGATGATGTTCTCTTTCTTCGCTTCGGCAGTAATCATCAATACAGGCAGATGTTTGAGGCTGTCGGAAGCACGGATCGTCTGCAGCAAGGTCAGGCCGTCCATGTTGGGCATGTTCCAGTCGGAAACAACAAAATCGAAGCCGCCTCCCTGCAATTTCTGCAGGGCGATCACGCCATCTTCCGCTTCGTCGACATTGGCAAAACCAAGCTCCTTGAGCAGGTTGCGCACGATACGTCGCATCGTCGAAAAATCATCTACCACCAGGAATTTGATCTTTGGATCGGGCATGCTTCATTACCCCTTGAAGGTTTAGCGTTCGAGCAGCGGGCGCAACGTGTCCGCCAAGACGGGAGCATCAAACTTGGCTACGTAGGCATCGACCCCTACTTCCTTGCCCATCGCGCGGTTCGCCTCGGAAGACAGCGAAGAGTGCATTACCACGGGAACGCCATCGAAGCGGGGATCGCTCTTGATATGCTTGGTCAGGACATAACCGTCCATTTCCGGCATTTCGGCATCGACCATGATGATGCGGATTTCATCGCGCAAGGATTTTTTGGCCTGCTGCGCATGCGCAGCGATCGCCTGCAAACGCGCCCAGGCTTCGGCGCCGTTGGTGGCATGCTTGTGCTTTACCCGGAGTTTGTCGAGAACTTCGCCGATCTTGCGCCGCGCAACACTGGAATCGTCGACGAAAAAGACGGAAGTTTCTTCATCGACCCGAGCCGGTGGAATATCGATGATCACCGCTTCGCCAAAGGCATTGGCGAGAATCTGCTCGGCATCGAGAATCGAAACCAGATGCGATTCGTCCAGTTCGATCACTGCGCTGATCAGCCCTTGATTGCTGGAAAGCGCGGTTTCGGGCGCCTTGACCCGATCCCAGTCGACACGGATGATGCGATCAACTTCATGCACGAGGAATCCCAGTGTGCGTTTGGAAAATTCGGCAACCATCATCGTCCGCCCCAGCGGCGGCGGCGGGCCATCGAGGTCAAGAAAGGCGGAGAGCGAGAGGACAGGAATGACATTGCCTCGCAACGAAACCAGCCCTTCGACGCCACGCGGCATGTTTGGCGTTTTGGTGATGTGCGGCGTCTGTCCTACTTCGCGCACCTTGAAGACGTTGATCCCGAAGGTCTCGCGGGTTCCCAGCGAAAACAGAAGAATTTCCATTTTGTTGGAACCGGCAAGCCGTGTTCGCGCATCGACGCTCTCAAGAAGATTCTTTTTTTCCGACATGTTCATAGAATGAATTCCTTCCGCAGCCGTGATAGCAGCCTTTTCAACCGATTTACGTCAATGCCGGCGGAGCAGCTTCGCCCTTCAACAAGCGACGCGCCAGGATTTCCGAAAGTTTCTGTGGCTCGAATTTGGCCACATATTCATCGACGCCCACCGATTTTCCTAGTTGCTGGTTGGACATTCCGGACAAGGACGAATGCATGATGACCGGAATTTCGCTGAAGCGGGGGTCGCTCTTGATCTTTTTGGTCAGGATGTAGCCATCCATTTCCGGCATTTCGATATCCGTCAATATCAGGTTGATCATTTCCGCAGGAGTCTTGTCGATGCTGCGCGCATAATCCGCCATTTTTTCCAGCTCTTCCCACGCCTGGCGTCCGTTCGTCGTGCCGACATACTTGACGCCCATCGCTTGCAGGGTCTTTTCGATCTGCTTTCTGGCAACGCTCGAATCGTCGGCAAAAAACACCATGCATTCGGGGCGATTGAGCATGGTGACGCTGCGATAAAGCAGTTCATCATCGTCGTAGCGCGTGGTCTCCGAAAGCACCTTTTCCACGTCCATCATCATCACCAGGCGACCATCGTCCAGTTCCGTCACGGCAGTGACCAGTCCCCCCATTTCGGCCACCAGCATTTCCGGGGGAACGCGCATCTGGCTCCAGTCGAGGCGCAGGATGGTATCGACCGCCTCAACGAGGAATCCCTGCGTATGGCCGTTGTATTCCGTAACGATCATGATGTCGCGCACCGTGTCGGATTTGACTTTGGCGTATTTTGCCAAGTCAACAACAGGAACCAGGGCGCCACGCAGGCTGACCATGCCTTCAACCGCAGACGGCATTTCCGGCGCCGAGGTGATGGACGGGGTGCGCATTACCTCACGAACCTTGAATACATTGATCCCAAAAGTCTCGCGCCTCCCGGTACGGGAATCCTCTCCCAACGAGAAGAGCAGAATTTCGAGTTTGTTCGTTCCCGCCAACTTGGTGCGGGCATCAATACTTTTGAGTAGGTCCGACATTTTCGTCTCTTTCCGGGGTATGACTCCTGCTCATATCTTAGTGTATCGGCGGGCGAGATTCCATGGTGCTGCCGTACTAAAAACAGGCGTCTATGACATTCTGCCACTCAGGCAGGCGCCTGGGGCTCCGCTTTTTGTCCATGGGATGGACTGTTCATGGGGATCCGGCAGGTTTGCCGGGAGATGCGATTTCTTGTTCCTATCCTGGCCGCCTGCTGGCGCTGGCAAGTTCATAAACGGTTTTTCCTCTCGAGCGAAATGTTTCGGACGCATGGAGAAAATTCTCCGAGTGCCCGACAAACAACAGGCCATCTGCAGCAAGGAGGGGAGCGAAACGCTTCAGGATCTTGTGCTGCGTTTCCTTGTCGAAATAAATCATTACGTTTCTACAGAATATCGCATCGAATGGGCCGCGTACAGTCCAGGTGGGATCAAGAAGATTAAGGCGCTGGAAGCTGATCATCCGCCGCAATTCCGGCTTTACCGCAATCGATCCATCGTCGCGTTCAGGCTTGGTAAAGAAACGCCGCACCCGCTCCTGCGAGAGGGTGGAGGCGCGATCCTGGGCATAAACTCCCTTGCCTGCCGCAGACAACACTTCCGTATCGAGATCGGAAGCCACAATGGAAACCGACTGGCCGGGATTTGTGTATGTTTCGAGGATCGTGATTGCGATCGAATAGGGCTCCTCGCCGGTGGATGCCGCGCAGCACCAGATCTTGACCGACCGCCCCTGTATTTTCCTGAGATGGTCGGCGAGGATCGTGAAGTGATGCGGTTCGCGAAAAAAGGAAGTGAGATTGGTGGTCAGCGCATTGATGAAATGTTCCCACTCGGGATTTTTTCCCTTCTCCAGCATGTTCAGGTAATCAGTGAAGTTCCTGATTCCCGTCGCGCGCAGGCGGCGTGCCAGGCGGGAATACACCATGTCCTGCTTGGCAGCTGAAAGGGAGATGCCTGCATGCTGGTGAATGAGCTTGCGCACACGTTCGAAATCGGTGCTGGAAAAGGGAAATTCGCGGATATTCCCCTGTGCCGGCGCAAAGGATGGAAGCTGGTTTTTCAAATCTGCCATGGTGTCGTCGAAAATCCTGTATGGTCGTTCCGCGCATTTGCCAATGCTCAGGGTGCGCGCTCCTGCAATGTTGTTCCCAGGCCCTCGTTGGGATCCGTCGTGAAAATCAAACCGCTATTGTCCTCATGCAATATGGCATCTTCGGTTTTCTTGTTCATCACGACGATACTGATACGGCGGTTGACCGGATCCAGGGGGTCATTCGCATTGAAAAGCACGGTCGAAGCCAGGCCGACGACGCGAAGCACCTTCTGTTCATCCATTCCGCCCGCGATCAACTCACGGCGCGAAGCGTTGGCGCGATTGGCCGAAAGCTCCCAGTTCGAAAAACCATGGCCGCCGGTAGCATACTGCGCCGCATCGGTATGGCCGGAAAGGCTGACGCGGTTGGGCACGGCGTTCAGCAGCTTGCCGATTTCATGCAGGATTTCCTTCGTATAAGGTTTCAGGTCGGCGCTGGACAAGTCGAACATTGGGCGATTGCGTTCGTCGACGATCTGGATTCTCAAGCCTTCCGTGGTGATATCGAGCAGAATCTGCTGCTTGAACCGGAGCAGCGTCGGATTCTTTTCGATCATGCTTTCGATACTCGCCTTGAGATTGGAGAGCATTTCGCGTTCGCGGCGCTCGAATTCCCTGCGCAGTTGTTCCCGGTCGGGTTCCTTGACGTTCGAGCGTACCTGCTGGCCGCTCTGCCGAGTCAAATCCGTTCCGCCACCCTTGATGATGCTGGAAGAATCGCCGGATCCGGAACCGCCCTGCAACGCTACCTTGAGCGGGGTTCTGAAATATTCGGCAATTCCTTCGAGATCGCTCTTGGCCGTCGAGCCGAGTAGCCACATCAGCAGAAAGAAGGCCATCATCGCAGTGACAAAATCGGCATACGCCAATTTCCAGGCGCCGCCGTGATGGCCGTGCGCCGCCTTCTTGACCCGTTTGACGATGATCGGTCGTTGTGAATTGTCACTCATCGCAAACCGCTACCTGTTCTGCAGCCGATAAAAGCACCGAAAAAATGCGCATGGCGCGGAGACATCATTTTTTCCTGCGCGTCTTGATTTCGTCTTCCAGCTCGCGGAAGCTCGGACGTTCGGTCGAGAAAAGCACCTTGCGCCCGAATTCAACAGCCACCTGCGGCGCGTAACCGCTCATGCTGGCCAGCAGCACCACCTTGATGCATTGGTAGATCTTGAGCTCTTCGTCGTTCTTGTTTTCGACCAGGGTACTGAGCGGCGAAACGAAGCCGTAGGAGACCAGGATCCCGAGAAAGGTGCCGACCAATGCCGCAGCGATCAGCTTTCCCAATTCCGCAGGCGGAATGCCCACCGATTCCATGGTATGAACGACGCCCATCACCGCCGCGACGATACCGAAAGCGGGCAACCCGTCCGCCATGCGGGCCAGCGCGGTGGCAGGCATGCTCGCCTCATGGTGATGCGTGTCGATTTCGTTGTCCATCAGGTTTTCGATTTCAAAGGCGTTGAGGTTGCCGCCGACCATCATGCGCAAATAATCGGTAATGAACTCGACGACATGATGATCCGACGAAATTCCCGGGTATTTTGTGAACAAGGGACTTTGGGCGGGCTGCTCGACATCGGCTTCAATCGACATCAAGCCTTCCTTGCGTACCTTGGCAAGAATCTCGAACAGCAGCGAGAGCAGATCGACGAACAGCGCCTTGGTATATTTTGACCCCTTGAACGCCTTGGGAAGCGCCTTGAGCGTGGACTTCAGTATTTTCGGAGGGTTGGCGACGAAAAACGCGCCGCCTGCCGACCCTATGATCATCACGTATTCAGCCGGCTGTACCAGCGAACCGAGATGCCCCCCCGCGAACAGAAATCCGCCAACGACTGCGGTGGTGACAATAATGTATCCAATGATGGCGAACATGGTATGTCCTTGAGACCATATGGGTTCGAGTAAAGTGGCGCGCATCGGCGCCAGGGATTGCATTTTACTTGTAGCAGTTTCCCAGAATTCCCGGGCGCACTGGGTAAGCCATAGATAGTACAACCAGCGCGACTGTGCAAAGGCAACAAAACATGAGGATTTTCAGGGGAACATTACATTCTACCGGCTATGAGCAATAACGTGAATCTTCCCGGGCATGATGTATGATTGAATTTCCGTCGTCCCGGGATTTCCGCCGGATCATTCGCCGCTCATTGCGTGCCGCGCGCTGGGATGACCAAACCCTTGTCCCGTTTTTTTTCCATCCGATCCGTGCATTCGGGCATTACCGGAAGAGGCGATGAACTTCTGTAGTCAATGCGGCGCACCCGTCGTTATTTCAATCCCCCCCGGCGATACCTTGCCGCGTCACATCTGCGAACGCTGTGGCGCGATTCACTACCGTAATCCCAAGTTGGTCGTCGGCTGCATCCCCCAGTGGCAGGAAAAAATCCTGCTCTGCCGCCGCGCCATCGAACCGCGCCACGGGCTGTGGACCCTGCCTGCGGGATTCATGGAAAATGGCGAAACCGCCGAACAGGCGGCGATACGGGAGACGATGGAAGAAGCCTGCGCCGAGGTCGAACTCGATGATCTGTTTTCGTTGATCAGCCTGCCGAGGATCAGCCAGGTACACCTCTTCTACCTGGGACGCATGAACGCGCCCGTCTATGCGGTCGGCAGCGAATCCCTCGAAGTCGAATTATTCGCCGAAGAGCAAATCCCCTGGGATACCCTTGCCTTTTCCAGTGTCGAAGTGAGCTTGCGTGCCTATTTCAAGGATCGCCGCTCCGGAATGCTGGGGCAGCGCCCCCCGGTTTCATTCGCCTTCTGAATCGAAACGCACCGGCACCGAAATACGGACGCGCCGCCCCTGCAATGCCTCCGGCAGCGCCGTATGCGCAGCCGCCTGCCGCAGTATCGTCATCGCCTCTTCATCGAGCAGGGGATAACCGCTGGAATGGGCAAGCGTTGCGCCTGGAGGGCCGAATCCAATTTCCAGATCGATCGTGCTGGTGCCGGATTCCCCGCGCGACTTCGCCTGCGCCGGATAATTCTTGAAGCGGCGTGCCTGGATGCCCAGCGCCAGCACATATCGCCGCAACGAATCCCGATCCACTGCCGGATCGTTTTCCGAAGCCGTTGCCTTTTCTCCCGTTCCGCCCTTCCACTCCGGCGCATCAGGATCGGGAAGCGAGGCCAGCGGGGCGGGCCTCGACTCCGGAAAAGGCGCTGTATCGGTGTCCGGAGCCGGAATCCTTCCCGTTTGCTGCAATGGAAATGCCGGCGCGGCAGGAAGCGTTTCCGCAGGCGATACCTCCTCCGGATGAAGAATGGAAGAAACGGGAGGAGAATCGCGCAACGCCGGATTTTCGGGCGGAATATTCCTTAGCCGCGCCTTCAATCCCGACGATTCTTTCGTTGTCGTGCCAAACGAGATTGGCAGGCCGTAAAAAACCAAAAGATGCGCAAGAAGCGAAGCCATCAAGGCAACACGGAAAGGGCGCGGGGGCAGGGTCACGATAAAACGGGGTTTGTGAAAGGATTTTGCGAATGGCGACGGAAAAAAACGCCGCAAATGGGAAATTTTCCATTCTACAGAGAGTGCGCAGAGAAGCCCGGAGATTGTTTTTCCTCGCCTTATTGCTATAATCCCTCTCTTTTTTTGATCCTGGAAGAGAATCATGGTTGTCATCCGCCTTGCCCGTGGGGGCGCGAAAAAGCGTCCTTTCTACAACATCGTCGCCGCCGATTCGCGCAACCGGCGCGATGGCCGTTTCATCGAGCGCATCGGTTTTTATAACCCCACCGCCGCTGCCAGCGAAGAAGCCTTGCGCGTCGCGCACGACCGTCTCGATTACTGGAAGCAGCAAGGCGCGCAATTGTCGCCGACGGTAAAGCGTCTGGTCAGGCAATCCGTGCGTCAAATCGCTCCCGCTGCTGCTGCCTGAAGAATTTCATTCGCGGCGCGGCTGTTTTTGCGCCGCAGCCTCCTGAAATCTCCTTTCCGATACATCCGTACCGCCCCAGGGCGCACGCCGATTGACGATGATCGTCCTTGGAAAAATCACTGGCGCTTATGGCATCCAGGGATGGGTCCGGGTGTCCCCCTTTGCAGACGACTCCCGCCTGTGGTCCGGATTGCAGGCCGGCTGGCTGGGACGGGAAGAAAGAGGGAAAACGGGAAACGGCACGGACGCATGGCGGGAATTCCGCGTGGAATCCGGGCGCTGGCATGGAAATGCGTTTCTGCTGCGCTTTGCCGGCATCGAAGACCGCAACGCTGCCGAATCCCTCGTCGGGCTCTTGCTTGCCGCTCCGCGCGAGCGATTGCCGCAGCCTGCCGAGGACGAGTATTACTGGGGCGACCTGGAAGGACTACAGGTCGTCAATCTGGAAGGCCAAACGCTTGGCGAAGTGCTTGGCCTGATTGAAACCGGCGCCAATGCGGTATTGCGTGTCGGCATCCATGGGAAAACGGACGAAACTCCGGAACCCTCCGGGGAACGCCTGCTTCCTTTCGTTGGCGCCGTGGTGCGGGAAGTCGATCTGGAAAAACGCTGCATCCGCGTCGACTGGGGACTGGACTGGTAAGGAAACGATGACAGGCTTTCAGATCGACGTCATCAGCCTTTTTCCGGAAATGTTCGCCGCGCTGACGCAGCACGGAATCACGCGGCGGGCGCTGGAAGAGAATCTCTGGTCGTTGACGGCGTGGAATCCGCGCGATTTCACCGACAACCCCTACCGGACGGTCGATGACCGTCCGTTCGGCGGCGGGCCGGGAATGCTCATGCTGGCCGAGCCCCTGGAGCGCGCGATCGCGGCAGCAAGGGAACGGCAGGCGCAGACCGCAGGAGCGCGCAGCCGGGTGATCTACCTCTCGCCGCAGGGCGCACCGCTCACGCACGAGCGGGTCGCGCAACTGGCGCGGCAGGCCGAATGCGGAGCGGAACACCTGATCCTGCTCTGCGGCCGCTACGAAGGCATCGACGAGCGCCTGATCGAGCGCTGCGTCGACGAGGAAATTTCGATTGGGGATTTCGTTCTTTCCGGAGGCGAAATCCCGGCGATGGCATTGATCGACGCCATCGTGCGGCAATTGCCGGGGGCGCTGAACGATGCGCGCTCGGCACAGGACGATTCATTCGTCTCTGGTCTTCTGGACTGCCCGCATTACACGCGGCCGGAGGATTATCATGGAGCGATGGTGCCCGAAGTCTTGCTTTCCGGGCATCATGAAAGAATTCGCCGCTGGCGTCTCAAGGAGGCGCTGGGGCGGACATGGCGGCGACGCCCGGAGCTGTTGGCCGGACGCGCGTTGTCCAAAGAGGAAGCGCAACTCCTGGGGGAATACCGGCAGGAGCAATGCGGATCAGTTAACGACAAAGGAGTTTTTGAAAATGAATCTGATTGAGCAACTGGAACAGGAAGAAATCGCCCGCCTGGGCAAGACCATTCCCGATTTCAGCCCGGGCGATGTCATCGTTGCCCATGTCAAGGTAAAGGAAGGCTCGCGCGAGCGTCTCCAGGCCTACGAAGGCGTGGTCATCGCCAAGCGCAACCGTGGCCTGAATTCCAGCTTCATCGTGCGCAAGATTTCGTCGGGCGAGGGCGTCGAGCGCACCTTCCAGACCTGGTCGCCGCTGTTGGCCAAGATCGAAGTCAAGCGTCGCGGCGACGTACGCCGCGCCAAGCTTTATTACCTGCGCCAGCGCTCCGGAAAATCCGCGCGGATCAAGGAAAAACTGGAACGCAAGGTCAGGGGCCCGGCAGCGGAATAAACGCTTTTCCCGCCCACAAAAAAAAAGCGCCTCCCGGCGCTTTTTTTACGCCCGCGTTTTGGGTGGATTCATCCTGGCGGGCAAGGGTTTTCCTGGATTGTTTTCTAAATTTGTTTAATAATTATTTGCTGTAAATTACTACTGTAGAGAAATGTTATTTAAGTAAATTTAGAAAATTTGGCGGGCGTGCGGCGCTTCGCGCCGGAAATTAAAGCCCCCTTTTCAAAGGAGGTGTGTATAGACTCGACACATAGGTAACAAATGTGCCAAGACATGGGTAACACTTTTGCCGTCATCTTGGGAACGGGAGAACGGCGATGTCTTGGAAGGAGCAAACGGTGTTTGAGCAG
>WQZF01000066.1 GCA_009780885.1 Betaproteobacteria bacterium
AACACCTGTCGAGCGCAATCCCCGCCATTCATGGCGGGGTCAGCGAGACATGGCGTAACAGGCGCCGAAGGCGCCCCGCATTGTGTCGAGGAATCCCCAACCTTCAGGTTGGGGTGACTCAAATCCTCCGCCTTCCGGAAAGTAACGGAACGGATCAGGAGGCAGAAAGCCTCGCCCGCTGCGTGGCCGAGTGGTTTTCCCGCCGCCATGCTGCGGGTCTAAAATAAAGCAGATTTTCTAAATTTACTTAAAGAATGTTTCGCTACAGTAGTGATTTTTATCAAAGAATTATTACAGTAATTTAGAAAATTGGATGCTTTCCGGACGGATTGCCATTCGCTCCTGTGGGGCCGGAGAGAATCCTTCCAGGGTGAGAGCAACGGCAATCTTCCCGCCGGAAGGCGCTGGCGAAGGTTGATATAATGCCAAGCCTTGCAGATCCCTTGGCGCCATCCTGCGCCCTCACCTTCCGGAATACTCATATAACATGAAACGTCCCCGATCCAGCACTAAAAGACGTGTATCCAACGATGCTGCGGAATTGATACGCCTTGCCATCGGACTTTCCGAATCGGGCAGCCGCCTTGAGGATCTGTTCTGGGAACGGAAACTGATCCTGCTGATCGACCAGATGCTCGAATCCGGCGCGGAAGACGATTTGAACGCGGCGCTCGATCATTTCTACGAGAGCAACGGCAACGCCTACAACGTGCTCGCCGATATGGTGGAGGGGCGCTCCGAATCGGCATTCCTGATGGTTTCCCGGTCAGGCCCCGAGCCTTCCGGAGGAAGCGAACAGTTTTTCGACGCCCAGCTTTTCGCAGCGCCGATCCTCGCCTGGTCGCGCTACGCGATTCCTGCCGGGCCCTTGTCGAGATCGTCCGTAGAAACACTCACGGTGCAACTGGGCGCGCATGTGTTTGCGCGGGACGCGCAACTGGCGCTGGTCGATTACCTGTTCAGCCCTGACCAGATGCCTCCCACCTTCGTCGCCACCCGGCAGCTCCTGAACGCGCTCGCGGCCGCCGCGCTGACCGGAAAGCCGCTGTGCATGGATAGCGAGAACCTGCCAGAAACCAATCCTTTCCTTTCGGATACGCGCTACCTCATCGGCGCCGTCGTCGTGCCGCGCGATGCGGCGCTGTTCCGCTGGAACGAACCCGGAGCCACACGAGAATCCTCGCTCAAGGAATGGTCGCGGCAAGGCGGTCCGAACCTGGAACCCCTGCTCACCGGCTGCTCCTGCCAGTTTTTGCTGCCGGATGCCTATCATTCCGCACGCCGCCAGGCAGATACTGCCTCGCGCGAATATTCGCTCAAGGCCTCGATCGACTTCCTGCACACGACCGCCGGAATCGCGCCGGCAGAGTTGCGCGCCGTGATCGCGCCTTTCCGCGAGGAACGGCTGCTCGAGGAATACCGGATTGGCCTCGGCCCGCGCACCAACCCTGCGATCTATCATGGCAGCGTCTGGCCGCTTCTGGGCGCCGAAGACGAAAACAGCGAACTCATCGCTGAAATCGAAAAGAGCCTGCACAAGAACGGCGTCAAGGAAGTGGTGGTGCTCCACCACGATTTCCCCTTTGAATTCTGCGACGATTGCGGTGCTCCGCTTTATCCCAATATCAACGGCGAAACCGTCCACGCGGAAATGCCGGAAGAAACACATCCCTCACTGTCGCAGACCCTGCATTGAATGAATCGAGCGGGAAATGCCGGGAAAATGTGGCATTTTCCGCAGTCGATCTCCATCGTTCCCTTGAAAAACGGCAAGCGCAGGCCGTAAATAGAATCATGGCAGTCATGCGCCAGATTCAAAGGGCTTGAAAAAATCGGTAACAGCCGCATTTTCGATTCGGACCGGAAACGATTTTTCGCCAGGAGAACGATCATGAACCTCGTCTACAACAGCACCCACTATTCGATCCTGTCCTTCCCGGCACAGGAGCTGTTCGAACTGGTCGATAAAATCAGTGTCCGCGCCCTTCTGGTGCGCGGTTCCCGGGCGCGCGAATTGCGCGAGGCGATCGACAACATTCCCGCCGGGGAGCGCAACGAGGAAACGATAGATGCCCTGCTCGACGATTGCTGCGCCGGCGCTGCCGAACCGATCCGCTTCCACTGATTCCGCAAGCGAAAGGACGTTATAATTTCCTTCTTTCCTCTTGCCCCGGAGTCACGAAAAATGGCGCTCTACGTTTCCGATCACACGCAATTCATGCGCAGCCTGCTTGCCCGGAACCCGGAGTGGGTTTCGGAACAGAAAATCGGGCGCGCGATATGGTGGGAGAAGACTTCCGACCAGGAACAAAAAAAGGCTTTTGACGCTGCCAAGGTCGCGCCCAAGGCCTATCCCTACGACGTGAATTTCAATTTCTGAACCGATGATGGACAAAAGCCCCGCCATTCCTGGCGGGGCTTTTTCTTGTGCTGGATTCCTTCTCGCCGCGATCACTTCGCTATTTGCCGCTCGCGGATTTCCTCAAGGGTTTTGCAGTCGATGCACAGCGTCGCGGTCGGGCGCGCTTCCAGGCGCTTGATGCCGATTTCGACGCCGCATTTGTCGCAATAGCCGTAATCGCCGCTGTTGATGCGGTTGATCGTTTCCTCGATTTTCTTGATCAGCTTGCGCTCGCGGTCGCGGTTGCGCAGCTCGATGGCGATGTCGGTTTCCTGGCTGGCGCGGTCGTTGGGGTCGGCAAATACCGTCGCCTCATCCTGCATCGTGTGCACGGTGCGTTCGATATCGGAGATCAAATCCTCTTTCAATGACTCAAGCATTGTACGGAAGTGCGTCAACTGCTTGCTGTTCATGTACGTCTCGCCCTTTTTGGGGCTGTAAGGCATGAAGTTTTTATTGGGGCGTTCTTCAGTCATATCGAAACTCTTGGTTTTGGCGAAAAGGCGACTTAATAACAGAAAGGATGGGATGGGGCAAGCAAGCCCGCCAGTCGTGGATTTCCGCGCGGGCGAAAAAAGCGGAAAACACCGTTTGGCACAAATCCGGCACGGAAAAACACGGCTTTCCGTTCCCGTGCGGGGCCTCCTTTTTAACACGGCGGCGCAACGCACGCCGGAACAAAAAACGGGTAATTGCGAATTTTGAGGCAGGATGTGCAAAAGAAAAGCTAACGCCTCTATAATCGAGCATTCGAGGTCAGAAATGACTTCGAAGTCATTTATATTTCAAGGGCATTGAACGCCCTGACCCCTTCCATCAACCAAGGGATTCATTCGACCAAAGGGAGAACTGTAGTGAGCTACCAAACACAGTATCAGGAAAAACGCCGCTCTGCTTCGGATGCAATACGTCTGATCAAGAACGGGAACCATGTCGTCGTTTCCACTGGCGTAGGCGAACCGCCTACCTTGCTGAATGCTCTTTCCGAACAGCGTCGCGATTTCAGGGATGTGAAGGTGTGCCAGATCGTTCCCATACGCAAGTTCGGTTATTACGATCTGGAAACCGCCGAGAACGTCCGTCACTTTGCCTATTTTTATGGTGCTCCGACGCGTCCCGGAGGACAGGCAGGCGTCTACGACTTCCTTCCGAACTATTTTTCCGAAATACCACGGATGTTCGACCGTGGTCTCCTTCCGGTCGATGTCGTTTTCGCAATGGCCTCTCCGATGGATGAGCACGGCTATTTTGCCATCAGCCTCGGCACCTGCTACACGATGGCCGCCATTGCCAGGGCGCGCACCGTCGTCCTTGAAGTCAACCCGAACGTGCCTTTCACCTACGGAAATTGCCATGTCCACATTTCCCAGGTGACCGCGCTGGTGGAAAACAGCGATCCGGTGCAGGAAGTCGGCCTGCCGACCATCGGGCCGGTACAGGAAGCGATCGGCAAATACGTCGCCGAGATGATCGAGGATGGATCGACCCTGCAAATCGGTTACGGCAGCATTCCCGATGCGGTCGTGATGCAGCTCACGCACAAGAAGGATCTGGGCATCCACACCGAGATGGTCGGAGACGGAATCATGACGCTGCTCGAATGCGGCGCAGTCAACAACCGCAAGAAGAATTACATGCCGGGCAAGATGGTCGCCACCTTCGCGCTTGGATCGAAAAAGCTCTACAACTTCATGAACCGCAACCCGATGCTGGAAATGCACCCGGTCAGTTTCACCAACGACCCGTATCTGGCCGGTCAGAACGACAAGCTGATTTCGATCAATGCCACGCTGGAAGTCGATTTCCTCGGCCAATGCGGCTCGGAAAGCATCGGTCCGAAACCCTATTCCGGCACCGGCGGGCAGTCGGATTTCGTTCGTGCGGGGAATATCTCCAAGGGAGGAAAATCCGTCATCACCCTGCCTTCGACCGCGAAGAACGACACGATTTCGCGCATCGTCCCGATGCTGAAGGAAGGAACGCATGTCTCCACCAGCAAGAACGATGTGAACTACGTCGTCACCGAATACGGCGTTGCCCAGCTCTACGGGAAGTCGGCCAAGCAGCGCACCCGTGAACTGATTTCCATCGCCCACCCGAACTTCCGCGCCGAACTGACCGAAGCGGCGAAGAAACTGGGTTTCTATTGATCGCGGTTTGAACCTTCGACAAAAAGGGCCGCGCTTGCGGCCTTTTTTGTCCTGTCCATCGACCATGGCTCTCCGCGAAGTCCGCATGCCCAAGTATCCCCCGTGCTGGGAAAGCTGCGGCGCCTGCGCCAGCGGCGAAGTATTTGTGCTCGAAATCCATGCCCGGCCCGGCGACGAACTCAAGTTCGACGACCCCATCCTGAGCCTCGAAACAGGGAAAGTCGCCCTCGATATTCCCTCCCCTTGCGCTGGAAAGGTTGTGGAAGTTTTTGTCGTTCCAGGCCAGAGTCTTGAGGCCGGGCAATTGATCCTGGCGCTGGAAGAATAAGCCGGAGATCCGCCGCACATCGAAATCGGCGGGATTTTCCGCGCAGGTATAATTCAATCCTTTTCAACTCTTCATGGAGCGAGGCAATCCGATGGCACGAACCGTCAACTGCATCATACTTGGCTGCGAGTCCGAAGGACTCGAACTTCCTCCCATGCCCGGCGCGCTGGGCAAACGGATTTACGAGAGCGTTTCCAGGGAAGCCTGGCAGCGATGGGTACGGGTGCAGACCATGATCATCAACGAAAATCGCCTCAACCTGGCCGATCCTTCACACCGCAAATATCTCACCGAACAGATCGAGCAACATTTCTTCGGTAACGGCGCAGACCGTCCTCAAGGCTACGTGCCGCCCTCCGCCTGATTTTTTTCTGGAGCATTTTCATGAGCATTACCAATACCCCCAGCGGACTCTCGATTGAAGAACTCTCTCCCGGCGAGGGCGATGCCGCGCAAAACGGCGACACCGTGACCGTGCACTACACCGGCTGGCTTGCCGATTGCCAGGCGCCCGGAACGCATTTCGATTCCAGCCACGACCGCGAAGAACCCTTCAGTTTCACCCTGGGAGAGCGCCGGGTCATTGCCGGCTGGGAAGAAGGAGTCCTCGGAATGCGCCCCGGAAGCGTCCGCAAGCTGACCATTCCCCCGGCGCTCGGCTACGGAGCGCGCGGCGCGGGCGGCGTCATCCCGCCCAATGCGACACTGGTTTTTGAAGTCAGCCTGCTTGAAATCCGATGAGCGAAAAGCCCGCGCGTCGTTCCAGGCCACCCCCACAACGCCCGGAACCGCAACCCCGGCGGCAAGAAAATCCTCCTGCCGCCGGAGTGCGCGTTTCCAAACTGATGTCCGAGCGCGGCCTTTGTTCGCGCCGCGAAGCCGACGAGCACATTGCGCGCGGACGAGTCTTCGTCGACGGCATGCGCGTGACTGAACTCGGAGCGCGCACTTCGCCTGAAGCCACGATCACCCTCAGCCAGAAAGCCCAAAACGAGCAGAACGCGCGCGTCACCCTCTTGCTGCACAAACCCGTCGGCTACGTTTCCGGGCAGCCCGAGCCCGGATTCCAACCTGCAATCAGCCTCATCGACGCCGCCAGCCAGTGGCGCGAAACAGCGCGAAAAACCTCTCCCTCCCGCACATTTTCCCCCGCGCACCTGCGCGGCCTCGCCCCGGCGGGCCGGCTCGACATCGACTCCAGCGGCCTCCTCGTGCTGACACAGGATGGACGCATTGCGAAGCTATTGATCGGCGAGGATTCGGAAATCGAAAAGGAATACCTGGTGCGCGTTTCCGGCACGCTGGACGAAAACGGCCTCGCGCTCCTGAACCACGGCCTCAGCCTCGACGACAAGCCGCTCCTGCCCGCGCGCGTCGAATGGATCAACGACGAACAATTGCGCTTCGTCCTGCGCGAAGGCAAGAAACGCCAGATCCGCCGCATGTGCGAACTGGTCGGCCTCAAGGTCATCGGCTTGAAGCGCGTGCGAATCGGGCGAATCCTCCTGGGCAAATTGCCGCCGGGAAAATGGCGTTACCTGCGCGAAGACGAAGCCTTTTGAGAACACGCCGGGGAACCGCTTCCGGACTCCTCGCCAGAATTGACAAGGCAACTTGACAGAGGCTGTTAATAGCACCAATATTGGTACGAAAAACAAGTCTTGGAGCAGCTCATGTCACATGCAATCCTGGCGGAAATCTCCGCAAGCGTTTCCGAATTGAAGAAAAATCCCATGGGTACCGTTGCTTCCGGCGACGGCGCCCCCGTTGCGATTCTCAACCGGAATGCCCCTGTTTTCTATTGCGTTCCAGCGAGAGCCTACGAGAGCCTGTTGGAGCGGCTTGAAGATCTGGAGCTTAATGCGATTGCCGACGCCCGCAAGAACCAGCCCCTTATCGAGTTGAACATTGATGAGCTTTAAGCTTGGCTTTCTGGAAGAAGCACTGAAGGAGTGGGGCAAGCTCGATAACGGCACGCGGGCACAATTCAAATCAAGGCTCGCTGAACACCTGGAGAACCTGCGCGTTCCCTCCGCGAAACTTCACGCTCACAAAGACCGCTACAAGATCAAGCTTCGTGGCATCGGATATCGTCTGGTGTATGAAGTCCGCGACGAGGAACTTATCGTGGTCGTCGTTGCAGTAGGAAAGCGCGACCGCAGTACCGTATACAAGATCGCCGCTACGCGATAGACAAAAGCAGAGTTGCTTTCCTTTCCCACTTTCCCATATGCCCTCTTCCTCCTCCCCCCAGAACGAAGCAGCCCAGGTCAGCAATCTGCGGATCGCGCTGGTCGTCGCTGCGCTTGGGGCGATTGGGCCCTTTTCGATCGACGCCTATCTGCCCTCCTTTGCCGAAATCGGCGCCTCGCTTTCCGCGTCGAGGATCGAGGTGCAGCAAACGCTTTCCGCCTATCTCCTGCCCTTTGCCGTCATGTCCCTGTGGCATGGCGCGATTTCCGATGCCTTCGGACGCCGCCGGGTGATCCTCGTCGCGCTGACCCTCTTTGCCGCCGCTTCCCTGGGCTGTGCCCTGGCGACCCGAATCGAAATGCTCTGGCTGATGCGCGCAATGCAGGGGATATGCGCCGGCGCGGGAATCGTCATTGGACGCGCCCTCGTCCGCGATCTCTACCACGGCGTACAGGCGCAGAAATTGATGTCGAGCGTTGCCCTGATGTTTGCCCTCGCGCCCGCCATCGCGCCGGTCATCGGCGGCTGGCTGCATTCGTGGTTCGGCTGGCGTTCGGTTTTTTATTTTCTGTTCGCCTTCACGATGGCGCTTTTCGCAGCCTGCCTGCGGTGGCTTCCGGAAACGCTTCCATTGGAAAAACGCCAGCCATTCAAGCTCGGCTATCTCGCCCACGCTTACGGCGCCGTGCTGACTTCGCCGCGTTTCATGCTCATTTGCCTGGCGCTCACGCTCAATTTCATGGCTTTTTTCGTTTATGTCGCCTCAGCGCCGATTTTTCTGATGGAACATCTCAAACTCGACGAACGCGGCTTCCTGTGGCTGTTCGGCCCAACGACGGCGGGAATCATCTGCGGTTCCTTCATCTCCGGACACAGCGCCGGAAAACTCAGCACGGGCGCCACCTTGCGCCTCGCCTGCGCATTGATGGGAAGCGCGGCCCTCATCAATCTGGCGGTCGCCTTCCTGCTGCCGCCAGGCTTGCCCTGGAGCGTGCTGCCTCTTTCTCTCTATACCGCAGGGATGTCCCTGGCCGCGCCGACACTGACCCTGGCTGCACTCGATCTTTTCCCCGAAAAGCGCGGACTCGCGGCTTCCTGCCAGACTTTCATCCAGTCCGCCGGCAACGCGCTGCTCGCCGGCCTCCTGGCGCCGCTCCTCTGGCACACCCCGCGAACACTGGCCCTTGGCATGTGCGGCTTCTTCGCCGTTGGCCTGTTGTTGCTGTGGGGTTCCCAGAAATTGCAGAAGCCAGGCGCTTATCATTGATCCGGTTCTTAAACAGCACAACGGGGATCCCTGAAACGCCAAGGCACGATTTGAAACGCTGCCTCTCAAAAAAACCCGCCTGGCTCTCCCTGGCGGGTTTTGTTTGGGAATTACATACTTGACTTCCGGAGCCCGTATAGCGCATGGGTTGAAGCTTGTAGGGGCGGCAGGATGCCGCCCCTACAAAGCCTCCATCACAATCTACAGGCAGGTCGGCATTGTTGTTGCTGCAATATTCCCGGCGTACCTTCCCCCTATGAGTACGGTGAATCCTCAAAAGAGGAGATCGACGCTTTCGGGTTTTTGGATGAAAGACTACAGGTCTTTATCATCTCCGAAGGCGCCGCTGCGCTCGGTTGGGGCGGCAGAGAGCTTGCCGCGAGCGGCCTCCAGGCGGAGTTGCGCTTCCATCAAGCTGGCGACCAGGTTCAACTGGTTGATCCGGGCCTCGTAACGCGCGCGGGTAGCGTCCAGGAGTTCAGTGATCGAACTCTTTCCCAGCCGGTAGGAGTCCCCGGCCATCTGCTTGAGGGCGGGCAGGTTCGGCATCATTTGCGCACGAAAACGTTCAAGGACTGCGGTGCGCCGGGCGACCTGGACGCCATAGCGGTACACATCGGCCTGAACCTTGGCTTCCAGCAGACGCCGCCGCAGGTTGGCCGAGAGAGCCTCGGCGCGTGCCTTGTCGAGCGCGCCGCCGCGCGTGTCGAAAATGGGAATCTCGACCGACAGGCCCAGCGTGTTGGTCGCGCCGAACGGGCTGCTCGTCCAGAATCGCCCGGCGTTCAGCGAAACCTCTGGAAAACGCTCGCGCCGGGCGACCTCGATGCCCGCTTGCGCCGCTTCTTCTTCCCGGAGGGCAGCCACGAAGGCAGGGTTTTCGGAGGCTTCGGGCACTCCCGGGGCGACTTCCAGCGGATGCAGTTCGCCCACCCCGTGCGGCTGCCAGCCGGGAAAGCCGAGCAGGATGGCGAGCTGGGCCTGGACCTCGGCGACGGCGACTTCGGCCTCGGCCGTCTGCGTCCGCCAGGACGCCTGCTCGACATCCACCCGCAACAACTCGTACTGGCTCGCCATGCCGGCAGCCTGGCGTCCGGCGACGATGTCGCGCAGGCGGGAGAGTTCATCGACGCCTGCCGTCCGGGCGGCGAGCGTCTCCTGCGCGAGGAGCAAGGCGATAAAGGCCGCCCCCGCATCCGCCGCCAGATCGTTGCCGGAGGCGGCAAAGCGCGCCTGCGCCGCTTCGATGCCGCGGTCGGCGGCTTCCATGCGGGCGCCGCGCTGGCCGGCGATGAGTAGGGGCAGTTCGATCGACACTTCTTGCGCCCTGGTGCTGCCGAAATTGGTCAATTCGCCGGGCTGGCGCGAATGGTTGTAGCTCAGCGTGGGATTCGGCCAGGCGCCCGCCGTGCGTCGCTCGGCATGGGCGATGGCGATGTCCTGCCGTTCGAGCGCCACCTTGGGGCTGGCTTCCCGCGCCAGGGTCAGCACCGTCGACAGGTCGACGCTGGCGGGGGGCGTCTGCGCCGGAACCGGCAAGCTGGAGGACAGCAAGGCGAGGAAGACGATACCCACGATGGCGCCGCGATGGCCGGAAATAGCGTTCATTGATCGGCCTCCTCGGGGGTTTGCAAATGTTTCGGCGTAATCAGGCTGTAGATCGCCGGGAGCACGAACAAGGCCACCGCCAGGGTAGTCATCATGCCGCCGACCACGACCAGGGCGAATGGCCGCTGCGTCTCGCTGCCGATGCCGGAGGATATCGCCATCGGCAGCAAGCCAAAAAGCGCAAGGAGCGAGGCCATCAGGACGGGGCGCAGGCGTTCCGCCGTGCCCTCGATGAGCGCCGGCAACAATTCCTCGCCGGCGCGTCGGCGCGCTTCGACCGCCGACAGAACCAGCACGCCCATCAGCGAGACCTGTCCGAGCAACGCGATGAAGCCGATGGCGGCACTCACCGACAGTGGAATGCCTGCAATGAGAAGGGCAAAGGCGCCGCCGGTCAGTGCAAACGGCGCCGTGGCGAGAACCGCCAGGGCGCTGCGGCCATTGTTCATGGCGGCGTAGAGCAGGCCCAGCACCAGCAGCACCGCGACCGGCACCGCCAGCTTGAGGCGGTTGGCAGCGCGCTCCTGGTTCTCGAACTCGCCCCCCCAGGCGAAATAATGTCCCTCGGGCGGCTTGACCCTGGCCGCCACGGCTGCGATGGCGCGATTGACCGTCGACCCCATGTCGCGCCCCTCGACGTTGAACTTGAGCGCGAGAAAGCGGATGTTGCCCTCGCGCACGATCGAGGCGAGGCCATTGCCAATCTCGATCGTCGCCAATTCCCGGAGCGGAATGCGGGCGCCGGAGGGCGCGGAGATGACCAGGTCGGCGATCTTGTCCAGGTCGTCGCGGGCAGTCCTGGGCAGGATCAGGCGCACCGGCACGGGCCGCTCGCCTTCCCAATACTGGGTGACGACACGGCCGGCGAGCGCCGTCTCGATGGTTTTGGCGGCATCCTCGATGGGCACGCCGGCGCGCGCCAGCGCCGGGCGGTCGAGGCGCACGCGCAGTTGCGGGCTGCTCGCGTCGCGGTACAGGTCGAGTTCGGTTATTCCTGGCACATCCTGAAGCGCCGCCTTGGCCTGTTTCAGCGTTTCGCGCATGGCGTCGAGGTCGTTGCCGAAAATTTTGAGCACGACCTTGCCGCGCACTCCGCTCACGGCTTCCTCGACGCTATCCTTGATCGGCTGCGAGAAATTGAAGCGCACCCCGGGAATTTCCGCCAGGGAGGCGCGCATGGCGTCGATCAGACGCGCCTTGTCCCAGCCCGGACGCCATTGTGCCTGGGGCTTCAGGCGCACGAAGGTCTTCAACATGTTGACGCCTTCGTTGTCGGTGCCATCCTCCGGGCGGCCATGCTCGGTGTGTACGTCGTCCACCTCGGCGAAGGCGCCCAGCCGCCGATGCACGCCCATGAGAATGTCCTGGGCCGTTTCCATGGCGATGCTGGCCGGCATCTCGGCGAAAACGAACACATCCCCTTCGTTGAGTTCGGGCAGGAATTCCGTGCCCAGGCGCGCGGCGGCCAGACCGCCGGCCAGGAGCAGGCAGGCGGCAAACAGCAGGGTGGCCGTCCGCCCGGCGAGGAGGCGGTTCAGCGTCTGGCGATAGCGGCCCCGCAGCGTTTCCACCCAGGCAGGCTCGGTCAGCCGAGCGTGTTCCGGCTTGAACAGGAAAGAGCAGAGCGCCGGCACCACGGTCAAGGTGAACACCAGCGCGCCGACCAGGGCGAAGGCGTAGGTCAAGGCAAGTGGCCGGAAAATGCGCCCTTCCACCGATTGGAGGGTAAAGACGGGCAGGAGCGCGGCGATGATGATGAGCATGGCGTAGAAGGTCGGCCGTCCGACCTCCTTCGCCGAGCGGATGATCAGGCGCAGGAGCGCCTTGCGGTCGGGCGGACGCTCGATGTGCATGGTGTGGATGATGTTCTCGACCAGCACCACCGCGCCATCGACCAGGATGCCGAAATCGATCGCGCCCATCGAGATCAGGTTGGCGGGCAACCCCAGGGCATGCAGGCAGAGAAAGGCGACGAGCAGCGACAGCGGGATGACCGTCGCCACCACCGCCGAACCGAGCGCGCTGCGCAGGAACAGCCAGACGATCCCGGCCACCAGCAAGAAGCCGTGCAGCAAATTTTCATGCACGGTGGAGAGCGTGTGATTTACCAGCACGCTGCGGTCGTGGGAAACCTCGATGCGCATGCCGGCGGGCAGGATGGCCCGGTTGAGATCCTCGACCTTGGCGTGGATGCCATCGAGCACCACCGAGGGGTTTTCGCCGCGCCGCATGAGCACCAGTCCCTCGACCACTTCTTTCTGCCCATTCCAGCCAACCGAACCGCGCCGAGGCGTGGCGGCGAGCTTGATGTCGGTCACGTCGCCGACGGTGAGCGTCGATCCGTCCTTGCTCTTCAGGGGGATCTTCTTGATGTCCTCGACCGAGTCGATGAAACCGACGCCTCGAATGGTGAGTTCCTGGTCGCCGTGCCGCAGGAAGCCGCCGCCGACGTTGAGATTGGCTTTGCGGATGGCTTCCTCGACATCGCCCAGAGCCAGTCCGGCGGCGTACAGCCGGCCCGGATCTGCCTCGACATGGACTTCCTTCAGATAGCCGCCGAAGGGCACCACGTCCGCCACACCCTGTACCTGGCGCAGCACGCGGGTGACGTTCCATTCCATCTCCGAGCGCAACTGGTAGAGGTCGTGGCGGTCGCTGTCCAGGCGAAAGCGGAATATCTTGCCGAGCGGGGTGGCCTCCGGCGCCAGCGAGGGCGTCACCCCTTCCGGCAGAGCGGCCTCGGCGAAACGCTGGCTGACCACCATGCGCGCCTTGAATGGATCGACGTCGTCATCGAAGATGAGGGTCACGAGCGACAGGCCAAAGAGGCTTTCGCTGCGCAGCAGCGTCATCCCGGGCGTGCCGTTGAGCGCGCGTTCCAGGGGCACCGTCACCTGCCGCTCGATTTCCTCGGCGGCATAGCCGGGCATCTGGGTAATGACCTGCACCTGCGCGTTGGTGACATCCGGGAAGGCTTCGATGGGGGTTTCGAGA
>WQZF01000067.1 GCA_009780885.1 Betaproteobacteria bacterium
CTGAATAAGTCGAGCGGTAAGCGTGCGCTGCGGATTGGGATGGGATGCCAGGCGCAAACCACAGCGAACCCTGAAGGTATCGCGAGGATTTGCAACGCCGCAGACCGCCCAACTCCGCAGATGCACGCGGCGCGGTGACTTGTTCAGAGTGTCCTTGAATGAAACCCCCTGCTCTCTTCGAGGGAGGGCAGGGGGAGTGAGTGAGGAGAGGGGTTACTGTACGATGATCCGCCCATGCAGAGGCTGTAGCGGGCGGTTGTTATGATGATGCACTGCAGCGGAAAACTGCTCGACCTGCTCCCTGGAAATGGAGGCGGACTCCTTCAGCACCAGCCAGCGCACTCCTTCGGTGCAGGGCGGCGTCGTCAGCGAACCGCTGAAACGGTAATACGCCAGATGCTTCGGAAGCAGCGCCTGAATATCGACCTCCTTCTTCAGCGGCGCGGGCTCGCCCTTTTCCTTCGGCATCGCTTTCCAGGCTTCATCCAGTTGTTTGTTGCCGGTTTTTGCTTCCTCGAACATCAGCGCCAATACCGCCAATTCGCCTTCTGTGCCCTTGTAGACGAAATGCGCCTCCAGCGGGAAGGATTTTCCGCCGACGTGATTCTCGCTCGGCGTATGAAAATGGAATTGTTGCAGTTCAAAGGGCTTTCCGTCCAGCTTCAGGAGGTTGCCGCCCGAAACATTGACCTGCACCGTATGCCCGTTATTGACGATCGTCTGCGGGCCGTTCTTGTAATGCAGTTCCAGGGGCGTCAGACCAGCCTTCAATGCGCCTTCGATATTGACCGGCGTCTGGTTGACGCCAGCCGCGCACATCGAGAATTCGGGAGAAAGCTTTCCCCAGTGCTCGGGGGCGCCCTCTCCTTCATAACCCCAATGCGGCGGCTCGCCGGCGGAATGGGCGTGTCCGGCATCGGCAGCCTGCGCGGGCAGGGCAAATATCGCGGCAGCAAACGGCAAGGCAAAAAACAAGGTTTTTTTCATTCGAGATACTCCTCTAATCCAGTAAATTTGCGTTGAATAGATCACGGCCCCACGGCACATGGAGCATTGCAGCTATCTGAAATCAGAGGGGGAAAATACCGGTCAAGCGCTGCAACGAAAAGCCAGGTGGCATAAAAACGCCCGCATTTGAAGCGTCCAGGGGCAATCGGGAATGCTACAACCATTCACCTGAAACAGCAATGCCGGCCCTTGGAGAGGGAGCTTATCAAGCCTCCCGCCGGGGCGATGATGTCTACTTGTCGCCCATGAAGTTATCGGGCATGATCTACCGCTCTGCGCATCGAAAGGAGCGCGGAAAAAGCTTCCGGAAGCTGGGTTGCAATTCAAATATCAACGAAAAAAGGAGACTTTCATGAATCGATCTGTCCTGAACGCATTGGCGAGCGCAATCCTGGCGCTTGGCCTTTCCCTTGCCGCTCCTGCCTGGGCGGAAACGATCACCTTGACCATGCCCGGCCTCACCGTAGACGGGGCGGGATATTTCTGCGATGTCCGCATTGATTTGAACAGCAACGGACAATGGAGCCTGGAGGCCGCAACCCCGTGCTCGCAGGTTTCCACAAACGCTCGCTACAACATGTCGACTGGAATTCTGTCGATACCGGTCTTGAACATAGATGGGGCCCAATTCACCAATGTTTCGGCGCGTCTGGACATCAACACCTGGCGCTGGCAGTTTATTTCCGCGACGCCGCCCGGAGGCGGAGGCGGAGGCGGAGGAGGTGGCGGAGGAGGTGGCGGAGGAGGTGGCGGGGGAGGAGGTGGCGGCGGGGCAGCTTCGCCTGCCGCCGGCGTTTGGTGCGGCGTCGTGCCCGGCGGCAATACCGCGCAGTTCGTCGTCTTCAGCAATGGCCTGGTCTACGGCATGTATACCAACGCCGGGGGCGGCTGCAACAACATGACGGAAATCGGCAGCGTCAACGTTGGCGGAGAGAGCGGCAGCGGCGGGCTTCGCGGCGCCATCAACGTCAACGGCAACAATGTTTCCGGTTCCGTGACGCAGATTGGTTTCGCCTACGGGGAAACCATGAACATCAGCTTCAACGGCACGGTCTCGGCCAAAAACAACATGACGCTCAACGTGAGCATCCCGGGGCTTGGCTCGGGAGTGATGACCCTGGGTTATGTTCCGCGCTTTGACGGAACCTTGCCGCTCTCGTCCGTCGCGGGCACTTACACGATTCTCTCCGGCGGCCATATCCCCGGCGGGCGGACGCAGCAACAATACTCCATGGTCATCAATGCCAACGGAACCGTGAGCATGCCGCAAACGAACGGTTGTTCGGCCAGCGGCGCCGTACAGCCCCGCACCGATGTGGCGGCCCTGGAATTGGACATCACTTTCACGGGCAACTGCATCATGCCCCACGGCACGAGGGCCACGGGCGTTATCGGCCAGAATTTCACGAGTGGAAGCCCTGCCCACCTGGACATCGTGGGTAGCCCGGCAGGGTCATCCTATGCCACCCAGGGTTTCTTCCTGACCGGCGTGCGTAAATAACACGAGAGAGATTTCGGATCAAAAAACCGCCCGTGTCTTCCACGCCTCCTGAAATCCTTCCGGAGGCGGGTTTGCAATTCAACCGTTCTCAAAAAAGGAGCGCTTTCATGAAAACGCTACCTTTCAAACGCGCTCTGGGCGGCGCAACGCTGGCCATTGGTCTTTCCCTTGCAGCGCCCGCCTGGGCGGATGCCACCTTCAATGCCGCAGACGGCAGCTTGTCCATCTCTTCGCTGAACATCGCCGGCATGGGACTTTTCTGCAATGTGGGCGTTCGCCTGGACGGCAACGGACAATGGAGCTTGCTGGCCGCCGAAGGGCCGTATCGGGGCCAGAATCTCAAATCGTCGATTCTTGCCGCCGGGATGACGACGACGATGGAGACCATCGCCGCGACCTATACGCCGAAATAAGATTCATCGTGAGAATCGGGGACGGGGCTGGATTTTCCGGCCCCGTCCTTTTCATTGTTCCTGCCGGAAGAAGCGGTGTTTCATGCGCAGGATGAGATTGCGTTTATCCAGCCTATTAGCTGTAATTTTCTAAATTTATTTAAATAATTCTTGGTTGAAATTTACTACTGTAGTAAAACATTATTTAATCAAATTTAGAAAATTTGCATATAGGTTGGGGTGAGCGCAGCGAAGCCCAACGGAACCGCCTTCGCCCGAGTGTTGGGCTTCGCTGCGCTCACCCCAACCTATGCACTGGAAAATTTTCTAAATTTGTTTAAATAATTCTTATGTTAAAATAACTACTGTAGCGAAACATTATTTAAACAAATTTAGAAAATTTGGGCGCTTTCAAGCCCGTTTTTCCTTCCTCCCGCGCCAAGAAGAATAGGACTCCCACCGGCGCTGCGCGCCACCTCCCTCGAAGAGGGAGGCTTAAAGTCCCCCTCGAAGGGGCGGAAAGGGAGAGGGCATTTGAACCGAAGCCTCTCCAATTTAAAAAATCAAATCACCCGCGATTCCCTTTGCAATAGGGATTGACAATTTAACTTTATTTATAAAACAACATTGGCATTTTTTAAGGGTCACAATTTTGATCATTGGAGGCGAGTCTGGATCTCGTGAAAATTCTTTTTGCGTAAAATATTTAACCTGTTTTTTTCAGGGCATCAAAAACATATTGATTTTTAAAAGGTTTTTTTGATTTTTCCTGATCAGGGCAGAAATAATGAAAAAACGCTACAGATCAAGGGGCTCGCCGCAAAAATTCCAGATCAAGAAAATCAAAATCTGAAGAAAATCGTATAGAATCGCGGCTTCGCTGTCTGGATAATTCCACTAAAAAAATAAAAAGAATGGAGTTTTCAATATTGATGCGGCCTGGAGAGGAGCACGGAAATGCCCGGTTTTGTTGTTTTTGTGTTGTCAGCCTAGAAATCAAATAAAAAAAATGCTGTACTCGTCTAATTTTTATCGTTTTTTTCTATAATACCCAAAAATTCCGGTAGGCGTTGAGCATGGCCGAAGAAAGCGATCTCGAACGAACAGAAGAACCCTCAGCGCGAAGGCTGGAAAAAGCGCGTTCCGAGGGCCAGGTTCCGCAGTCCAGGGAGTTGGGAACGTTCATGATTCTGCTGGTCGGGGCTTCGCTGCTCTGGGGGATGGGCGGCTGGCTCATGCGCCGCACGATTTCGCTGGTCGAGACCGGACTGACGCTGGAACCCAGCGCGATGCACGAACCGCAAAGAATGTTTTCCCGGTTCACCGATTTCTCCTTTGAAGCCCTGTTGCTGCTCTCGCCGTTTTTCCTCGCGCTGATGCTTGCCGCGCTGATCGGGCCGCTCGCGCTCAAGGGTTTCATTTTTTCTCCTGCGTCGTTGCAACCCAAGTTTTCCCGCCTCAATCCCTTGCAGGGAATCAAGCGGGTCATTTCCAAGAATGGCCTTGTCGAGCTCATCAAGGCGGTGCTCAAGGCCACGCTGATCGTCGGCATTTCCTCGCTGGTGATCTGGAAGGAATTCGGCGATCTGATGGGGCTGCTTTCGCAGCCGCTTCATGCAGGACTGGGCAATGCCGGAAGGATGATCACGCAGAGTTTCCTGCTGGTCGTCTGCGGGATGATCCTGATTGTTGCCGCCGATGTTCCTTTCCAGCTTTGGCAATATTATGACAAGCTGAAAATGACCAAGGAAGAGGTTCGCCAGGAACACAAGGAAATGGAAGGCGATCCCCACATCAAGGCACGCATCCGCAGCATCCAGCGCGATACCGCGCGCCGCAGGATGATGAGCGCGGTGCCGCAGGCCGATGTGATTGTGACCAACCCGACCCATTTCGCGGTCGCGCTGTCCTATTCCGAAGGGATGAAAGCGCCCAAGGTCGTTGCCAAGGGGATGGGGGAAATCGCGCGCAGGATCAAGGCGATCGCCGCCGAACATGGCGTTCCCTTGCTGGAAGCGCCGCCGCTGGCGCGCGCATTGTACCGGCATGTCGAGCTCGACCGCGAAATCCCGGGAGCCCTTTATGCCGCCGTTGCCGAGGCCCTGGCCTGGGTGTATCAGCTTTCCGCCTGGCGCAAGACAGGCGGGCAATATCCGCAGCCGCCGAACAAGCTGGAAGTGCCGGAAGAATTTTTTGTCGGAGAAGTAAATGGCTAGCCCGGCGCTTTCGATGCAACAGATTTTCGAGCGCATGAACATGCGCCAGATGAGCGGTCCGGTATTGATCATCATCATCCTGTCGATGATGGTCTTGCCGCTGCCGCCCTTCGTTCTCGATCTCTTCTTTACCTTCAACATCGCCATTTCGATCATCGTCATGCTGGTGGCGATGTATACGATCAGGCCGCTTGAGTTTTCCGTTTTCCCGTCGATCCTGCTGGTCACGACGCTGCTGCGGCTTTCGCTCAACGTCGCCTCGACCCGGGTCGTGCTGATCAACGGGCACACGGGGCCGGACGCGGCGGGCAAGGTCATCGAGGCCTTCGGGCACTTTCTCGTCGGCGGCAATTTCGCCGTTGGGATCATCGTTTTCCTGATCCTGATCATCATCAACTTCGTCGTTATCACCAAGGGCGCTGGCCGGGTGGCCGAAGTTTCGGCGCGCTTTGCCCTCGATGCGATGCCCGGCAAGCAGATGGCGATCGACGCCGATTTGAATGCCGGATTGATCGGCGAGGATGAGGCGCGCAAGCGCCGGGCGACCGTCGCGCAGGAATCGGAATTCTTCGGCTCGATGGACGGCGCCTCGAAATTCGTGCGCGGCGACGCGATTGCCGGATTGATCATCATGGCGGTCAACATCATCGGCGGGCTCGTCGTTGGCGTCCTGCAGCACGACATGGATGTTGCCGCAGCGGTCAAGGTCTATACCCTGCTGACCGTTGGCGATGGCCTCGTGGCGCAGATTCCGGCCCTGATCATCTCCATTGCTGCGGGCATGGTCGTCACCCGGGTCGGCGACGGGGAAAACCTGTCGGACCGGATCATCAACCAGTTGTTCACGAGGCCGCGCGTACTCTACCTGACCGCCGTCATTCTTGGCGTCCTGGGATTGATTCCGGGGATGCCGAATTTTGTTTTCCTGCTTCTTTCTGCGGCCCTGGTGGGCTTGGCGTGGCAGACCGAGAAAAAGGAAAAAAAGGCGCTCTCGCCTGTCCAGGTCAGCGCAACCGAACAGCAGCAACAGCAACAGGCGCAACGCCAGCATGAGTTGCAGGAAGCAAGCTGGGCAGACGTGGCGCCTCTCGATCTGCTGGCGCTCGAAGTCGGCTATCGCTTGATTCCCTTGGTCGACAAGGCGCAGGATGGCGACCTGCTGCGGCGCATTCGCGGCATTCGCAAGAAATTCGCGCAGGAAATCGGCTATCTCGTCTCGCCGGTGCATATCCGCGACAACCTCGAACTCAAACCCAACGCCTACCGCATTCTGCTCAAGGGCGTCGAAATCGGCCAGGGCGAAGCCTTCCCCGGCATGTTCCTGGCGATCAATCCGGGTCGCGTTGCCGGCACGATCCCCGGAAATGTCACCCAGGATCCCGCGTTCGGCCTGCCGGCCATCTGGATCGAGGCGCAGGTGCGCGACCAGGCGCAAGCCTTCGGCTACACCGTCGTCGATGCCAGCACGGTGGTGGCGACCCATTTGAACCATTTGACGCTTTCCCATGCCGCCGAATTGCTCGGGCGGCAGGAAACGCAAATGCTGCTCGATCATATCGGGCGGGAGATGCCCAAGCTGGTCGAGGATCTGGTGCCCAAGACCCTGTCCCTGGGCACGCTGCAAAAAGTGCTGCAAAACCTGCTCGAAGAAGGGGTGCATATCCGCGATATGCGCACCATTCTCGAAATCCTCGCCGATCATGCGCCGCGCATGCCGGATCCGGAGGCGCTCACGACCCAGGTGCGCATTGCGCTGGGGCGCTCGATCGTGCAGGAACTCTATCCGGGGAATGCCGAAATGCAGGTCATGTCGCTCGATCCGCAGCTTGAGCGCATCCTGCATCAGGCGCTCGCGGGCGGCGGCGAAAACGCCAGCATCGAACCGGGATTGGCCGATGCGCTGCCGCGCGAAACCGCCAACGCGGCGCAGCGCCAGGAAGAACTTGGATTGCCGGCAGTGCTTCTCGTTCCCGCCGGCTTGAGAACCCTGCTTTCCCGCTTTCTGCGGCGAGGCATTCCGCAGTTGAAAGTCCTCGCCCACAGCGAAGTTCCGGACAACAAGATCATCAAGGTAACCTCGATTATCGGAGGTAGAGCATGAACGTCAGAAAATTTATTGCCCCCAGCGCGCGTGAAGCCTTGCGCAAGGTCAAGGAGACCCTTGGCCCCGACGCGGTCATTCTTTCCAACCGCAGCGTTGGCGAAACCGTCGAGATCATGGCCATCGCCGCGCGCGACATGGCGGCGATCGTTCCCGGGAGCGCTTACGAACGTCCTGCGGCTCCGGAAAACCCCGCGCCGGCGGCATCGCCCAGGCTCATGTCGGGATTTGCGCCGTCCCCGGCGCTTTTGGCGACCGCTGCGGCCTCCGGGGATGTTGGCGATGAACAGGACGATTACACCGTTCGCCTTTCCGCTGCAATGCGCGCGCGCGTTGCGCCTGTGGCAGCCGCTCCGGAAAACACCGGATTGAGTGCAGGAAACAGCGCTGGAAGCAGCGCAGGAAGCAGCGCAGGAAGCAGCGCCAGGACGCCCGCGCGTCCACGCTCGCCCGCGCCGCGCCAGACGGGGCGAAACGAAGCCAATAATGCACATGCCCCGTCGGCTGCGCCAGCTTCCGCAGCGGTGATTCCGGTGGAAGTCATGGAAGAAGTGCGCGCCTTGCGCAAACTGGTCGAACAGCATCTGGCCGGGTTCGCCTGGGGCGAGGCGGCGCGCAAGGAACCGACCAAGACCGAAATCCTGCGGCATATGCTCGATGCCGGTTTTTCACCGCAGTTCTCGCGCGATCTGCTGCTTGGGCTGCCGGCGCGGCTCGATTCGCGGCAGGCGCTGGCCTGGGTGAAAAGCGCCGCCGACCGCCTCCTGATTACGCTGGGCACCGATCTCGACATCATCGACCGGGGCGGCGTCTTTGCCCTGATCGGCCCGACCGGCGTCGGCAAGACCACGACCACTGCCAAACTCGCCGCGCGCTGCGTCCTGCGCCACGGCGCGAGCAAGCTTGCGCTCGTCACGACCGATGCTTACCGGATCGGCGCGCACGAGCAATTGCGCATCTACGGCCGTATTCTCGGAGTGCCTGTGCATCTGGTGAAAAACGGCGACGATTTGCGCCAGATGCTCGCCGATCTGGCGCACAAGCATGTCGTCCTGATCGATACGATGGGGATGAGCCAGCGCGACCGCCAGGTGGCCGATCAGATCGGCATGCTGACCGACTGCGGCGTGCAGCGCCTCTTGCTGCTTGCGGCGACAGGGCAGGGGGATACGCTCGACGACGTGGTGCGCGCCTACGATGGCCCAAGCCTTGCCGGCTGCGTCCTGACCAAGGTCGACGAGGCGGCGGGCCTGGCGACGGCGCTCGATGTCATCATGCGCCACGGCCTGAAACTGCACTACGTCTCCAATGGACAGCGCGTGCCGGAAGATTTGCACCTGCCCAACCGGCCCTACCTGCTGCACCGCGCGTTCAAGGATGTGCCGGAGCAATCGCCGCATCGTCACACCGGCATCGAACCCGGCCTGATGCTCGCCAACGCTGGAGGCGCTTCCTTCGGGGCTTCCCGTGGCTATTGATCCCGCCCTTAAACACTCTCATTACGTAGGATGGGTAGAGCGAAGCGAAACCCATCATTTCTCCATCTGGAACTCCGATGGGTTTCGCTGTGCTCAACCCATCCTACATACTATTTATGGGCCGGATCAATAAATCAGGAGGCGACCAGGCAGCGGGTTTGCGCCGCCTGTTCGGCCAGGAGCAGGTACGGATCGTCACCTTTGCCGCCGGAGGCGAGAATGTCGGCAAAACCACCTGCGTTGCCAATCTTGCCGTTGCCTTTGCCGCCCAGGGCAAGGAAGTCCTGCTGATCGACGAAAACGCGCACAGGAATTCCGCCGGCCATTTTGCGGCCCCCCACCGGGGCGGCCGCCGCCACGATCTGTATCAAGTCGTCTGCGGAGAAAAGACGCTTGCCGAAGTCGTGTTCGATGCTGCGCCGGGAGTCCGCATCCTGCCGGTTGCGCAAACAGTACAGAAACTGAGCCGTCTCTCGCCCCTGGAACAGGAAAAGCTGTTGCAGGCAGTCGGCAACATGGAGCGTCCTGCCGACATCATCCTCGTCGATGCGACGACCGATCATCCGCTCGGATTTTCGCCATTCGGACTGGCGACCCAGGAGACGGTGATCGTGCTTTCCACCGGCAGCGACGCGATTACCTCGGCTTACGCGCTGATCAAGAAAGTCAGCATCGGTTATGCCCGGCGCAACTTCCACATCCTGGTCAACAGGGCGCGCGACGAGCAGGAAGCGGGCGTCGTTTATGGAAACCTGGCGCGGGTTGCCGCCGCGCATGGCGTCGCCAGCCTGGATTACCTAGGGTATGTGCCGCGCGACGACTATCTGCGGCAATCCTGCCAGTTTTGCCGGCCCGTGCTTGCGCTCTGTCCGGAAGCGCCGTCGGCGCAGACTTTTCGCGCCCTGGCCGCTGAAGTGCTCGGCTGGCCCGCTGCGAATCTGGAGGACGGCGGATTCGAGCAATTCGTGCAGCAACTGTTACACTTGAGTCAACGTATCGATCCGATTGCTATTTATTCTGGATAACCCCTGATTCGGCGACTCTCCATGTACGATGCTGCTGGCCGCCTCGAACGCGAGCAACTGGTCGAACGCTTTCTGCCGCTCGTCAAGCGTCTCGCGCATCACTTGATGGCGCGTCTGCCCCCGAACATCCAGGTCGATGACCTGATCCAGAATGGCATGATCGGCCTGCTCGATGCGATTGGCCGCTTTGAATCCGGGATGGGCGCGCAATTCGAGACTTATGCCACACAGCGTATCCGTGGCGCGATGCTCGATGGCCTGCGGGAAACCGACTGGGTGCCGCGCGGCCTGAGGCAAAACATGCGCCGTATCGAAGCGTGCATCTCCCGCATGGAGCAGGAGAACGGGCGGCAGCCGAGCGAGACTGAACTGGCCGCAGCCCTGGAGATGCCGTTGGCCGAGTACCAGAAATTGCTTTCGGAGGCGCGCGGGCATCAGGTTTTTTACTTTGAGGATCTGGTCGGTTCCGGCGACGATGCCTTTCTGGAGCGTCACGCCGGAGACGAATCCGCCGATCCCGTCAAGCAACTGGAAAACATCGAGCTGATGCGACAATTGGTCACGGGAATCGAACAGTTGCCGGAGCGCGAAAAACTGATGATGGCGCTGTACTACGAACAGGATCTCAACCTGCGCGAAATTGGCGAAGTGATGGGCGTTTCCGAATCACGGGTGTGCCAGCTCCACAGCCAGGCGGTAGCTCGCCTGCGTGCGCGCATTTTTGGCATCGAAGAAGTGAAGAAGGGCAAACGGGGCGGAAAGAACAGCAATGGATAAAATCAGTGTCGTCGGTCTTGTCGTCGCCATCTTCGCCATTGTTGGCGGGCAAGTACTGGAAGGCGGCCATGTTGCTTCCCTGATCCAGGCCACGGCCTTTGTCATCGTCGTCGGCGGAACGCTCGGCGCGGTCATGTTGCAAAGCCCATGGCATACCTTCAGACACGGCATTGTCATGGCGAAATGGGTTTTTTTCCCGCCCCGAGTCGAATTTGCGCGCCTGACGCAGCAGATCGGCAACTGGAGCACCATTTCGCGCCGCGAGGGCCTGCTGGCGCTGGAAGGCTTCATCGCTGCGCAAAAGGACGAATACATCAAAAAGGGCCTGCAACTCCTGGTCGACGGCGTCGAACCGGAGCGGATGCGCGAAATTCTCGAAGTCCAGATCGGCGCCTTCGAGGAAGAAGCGCGCCAGGCCGCCAAAATCTGGGAATCGGCGGGCGGCTATTCCCCCACGATCGGCATTCTCGGCGCCGTCATGGGCTTGATTCACGTGATGGAAAACCTCACCGACCCGGCCAAGCTCGGCGGCGGCATTGCCGTTGCGTTTGTCGCCACCATTTACGGCGTCGGCCTGGCCAACCTCGTATTCCTGCCGATGGCAAAAAAGCTGATCGCCCTGATCGCGCGCCAGGTCACCTTTCGGGAAATGATCCTCGATGGCCTGATCGGCCTGGCCAACGGCGACAATCCGCGCATCATCGAAAACCGTATGCACGGCTACTACATCGTATGAATGGTGTCCTCCCATGGCCCGCAAAAAACGCAACGAAGAGCACGAAAACCTTGAGCGGTGGCTGGTTTCGTATGCGGACTTCATCACCCTGCTCTTTGCCTTCTTTGTCGTCATGTACGCGATTTCCTCTGTCAATGAAGGGAAATACCGGGTCTTGAGCGATTCGCTGGTCAATGCCTTCCGCAATGTCGAAATCCGCTCCAGCGGCGATGTGGTCAATCTCCTGCCGAACACCCCGCTCGTGACGCAGAAATCGTTGACCAACAAACCGCCCGATGCCGGCAAGGAAAAGCGGCGCGAAAAAATGAAAAATGTCGCCCGCGACATCATGGAAGTCATGGCGCCCCTGGTGCGGCAAGGAAAAGTGCGCGTACTCGAAACCAGTCGCGGCGTGACGATCGAGATCAATGACAGCGTGCTTTTCGCGCCCGGTCAGGCGCAACTCGCCTCGGAGTCGATGCGGGCAATGCAGGCAGTCGCCGATGTCATCGCGCGCGCCGACCTGCCGGTCACGATCGAAGGGCACACCGACAATATTCCGATCCATACCCCTTATTTCCCTTCCAACTGGGAACTTTCCGCCGTGCGCGCGACGACCGTGCTGCGCCTCTTCGCCGACGCCGGCGTGCTGCAACACAAGCTCACCGCGATCGGCTACGGCGAAACCCGCCCGGTCGCCGAAAACGACACCATCGAAGGCCGCGCCCGCAACCGCCGCGTTTCGATCCTGATCGACTCGACCGAACCGGAAAGCGCTTCCGAATTGGGCGTCACGGAAGAACCCCACCTCCTGCCGCTGCCGGAGGCCGCAGACCAGGCTCCCCGTGCTGCACCGTAGGCGGTGCTTTTATTTTCTAAATTTACTTAAAGAATATTTCGCTACTGTAGTGGTTTTTATTTAAAAATTATTACAGTAATTTAGAAAATCAACCAATAAAAAAGCCCCCTTTCCGAAAGAGGGCGCCCGCCTTTGGCGGGCGGGGCTTTGTTTCTCCGCAAGTCAAATCAAGCCCCCTTTTCAAAGGGGGCGCCCGCCTTTGGCGGGTGGGGCTTTGTTTCTCCGCAAGTCAAATCAAGCCCCCTTTTCAAAGGGGGTGCCCGCCTTTGGCGGGCGGGGGTTTGTGGTTTTGCGTTCAAATGCGGCGCAAAGCGCCGGAAATAAGGCTTCAACCCC
>WQZF01000068.1 GCA_009780885.1 Betaproteobacteria bacterium
ACACCTGTCGAGCGCAATCCCTGCCATTCATGGCGGGGTCAGCGAGACATGGCGTAACAGGCGCCGAAGGCGCCCCGCATTGTGTCGAGGAATCCCCAACCTTCAGGTTGGGGTGACTCAAAACACTTTTTCAGAAAGAAGCTTTTTTCTTGCATAATTTTCTAAATTTACTTAAATAATAGTCCGCTACAGTAGTGATTTATATTAAATAATTCTTTAAGTAATTTAGAAAATCCACGGATTGCCGATATTCCGCATCGGATGGTACGATTTCCGGATTGCGCTATCCAGAATGCCTTATCTACGATGAAAAGTTTTCACTTCCCACCCACCCCCGGATTCTGCCCCTATATCGACCGTTTTTGGGGATGGGAAGGAGAACCAAACGAAATTGTTCCCCTGCCGATGCTGCTCCCCGGTACAGGCGCTGAACTGTACTTCCATTATGGGGAACCGTTTCGTTATCAAATTGCCGGAAACGATCCGGTGCAAGCGGAACCCGGTCACCTGTTCTGTATTCGCAAGCTGCCGATCAACCTGTTGCCAGCGCGGAACATCGGTTTTATAGCCGTTCGTTTCAAAATCGGAGCCTTGCAGCGATTTACAAATATTCCCGCAAAGGATTTATCGGACAGCCGTTTCAGTGTCAGCGAGATTTGGGGGGCAACCGGAAATACTCTTCTTCGGCATTTCTCCTGTGCCGATAACAACCGGCAGCGGCTTTCCCTTATTCAAGATTTTTTGGCTCGTTGTCTGCGGCAGGAATCAGCGGATGTTCTCATTGAACAAGCTTTGCCTTTTCTTTACCGGCAATATTCCGAGCTCACGATTGAGGCTCTTTCGGAAAAACTGCACCTGGGACGCCGGCAACTCGAACGTCGGTGGATGGCTTATTCTGGCCACACCCCCAAGGAAACCAGTGGCTTGAGCCGATTTCAGCACACCGTCCGGACTCTCATGCTTGAGCCTTCAGCAAATATGGCGTGTGTCGCATTTTCCAACGGATACTACGATCAGGCGCACTTCATTCACGATTTCCAGCGCCGCACGGGCCTTTCCCCAAGGCAATACATCCAGGCCGCCCGGAACAAGTCGCATTTTTACAATACAGCACTTCAGAAAACAGGCATCGTGTGCGCTCCTTGACTATTGATGGAGTACGCAGATGTTTGTCTTGCTGGTTGAATTGGAAGCAAAAGCCGGGGCGTTCGAGGAACTTGAAAAAGTCCTGAAATCCCTTGTCGAAATGGCCGCACACGAACCGGGAACGCTTTATTACTCGGTTCAGGTGCCGGAAAACAAGAGCAATACTTTTATCCTGTACGAATGCTATGCCGACCGCGCCGCATGGGAAGCTCATATGGTATTCGAGCAAGTGCGAGAGGCGCTTGGACGCTTTGATAACTTGTTGCTTGCCCCTCCCAGGATCACTTTCTGCGAAATGATCGCCTCAACGTCCTTGGATTAGAGTGCTTTTGGTGAGGTTTGGGGAGCAACTCAGCAGCGGTGACAGCACACCGAATGCCCGGCTCCGATGATTGTCGCGGCGGGGTACTGTTCGCGGCACAGCGAATCCGCCTTTGGGCAGCGGGGGTGGAAATGGCAACCTGTGGGCGGGCGGGCCGGGGAAGGAGTTTCGCCGGGGAGGCGGATGCGTTGAGGTTCGCCGCTTTCCAGGCTGTCATCCGGGCTGAGCACCGCCGAAAGGAGCGCCTGGGTGTAAGGGTGGCGGGGCGCGTTCAGGATTTCCGCGACGCCGCCGTGTTCGACGATGCGCCCCAGATACATCACCGCGACTTCGTGCGCGAGGTGTTCGACCACCGCGAAGTTGTGGGTGATAAACAGATAGGCAAGCCCAAGCCGCTGCTGCAATTCGCGCAGCAGGTTGAGGATTTGCGCCTGCACGGAAACATCGAGCGCCGAAGTCGGCTCGTCGCAAATCAGGAGTTCCGGCTCGACCGCGAGCGCGCGGGCAATGGCGATGCGCTGCCGCTGTCCGCCGGAGAATTCGTGCGGATAGCGCCGCAGCGCTTCCCTTTCAAGGCCGACCTGTTCCAGAAGCGCCGCCAGCACGGCGTCGACATCTTCGGCTTGGCCGGGATTGAGGGCGTGGATTCCTTCCGCGACGATTTCGCCGACCGGCAGGCGCGGATTGAGCGAGGCGAAGGGATCCTGGAAAACCATCTGCATTTTCCGCCGCAGCGGGCGTAATTGCCGTGGCGGCATCGTCGCCAGTTCGCGCCCGGAAAGCCGCACGCTGCCGCCGCTGGGGGCGACGAGTTGCAATATGGCTTTCCCGACCGTCGTTTTACCGCAGCCGGATTCGCCTACCAGCGCCAGCGTTTTTCCGCGTTCCAGGCTGAAGGAGACGCCATCGACGGCGCGAACCGTGGCAATTTTGCGCCGCAAAAGGCCGCCGTGGATCGGGAAATGGACGCGCAGGCCGTCGAGCGCGAGCAGGGTTTCGGGGGCGGAGAGGGGAATTTCTGTTGGCGGACTGCCCTCCCCCTCTCCCCCAGCCCCTCTCCCTCCGGGGGAGAGGGGCTGGGGGAGAGGGGGATGCTTTACCTCTCCCACGGAGAGAGAGGTAACACGCAGCGCCGGTGCGGTGAGAGGGGAAAGCGTTTTTCCACCCTCCACCCAATGACAACGCAGGCGATGCCCCTCCGCCGCTTGATGCCAAGCCGGATTTTCTTCGCGGCAGCGGGAAGCCGCGTGCGGGCAGCGCGGGGCGAAGCGGCAGCCGGAGAAGGCGCCCAGGGCTGCCAGCGGCGGGACCTGGCCGGGGATCGTCTCCAGTGCTTGCCCGCGCCGCTCCAGGCGCGGCAAGGCGGCGAAGAGTTTATGGGTATAGGGATGTTGCGGCGCGCGGAAAAAGCGCTCGCGCGGGGCTTCCTCGACGATTTCCCCGGCGTACATGACGCCGACGCGGTGCGCCATCCGGGCAACCACGCCGAGATCGTGGGTAATCAGAAGAATTCCCATGCCGCGCTCTTCCTGCAAATGCGAGAGCAAATCGAGGATCTGCGCCTGCACCGTCACATCGAGCGCCGTCGTCGGCTCATCGGCAATCAGGAGGCGCGGGTCGCCGGCCAGCGCAATGGCGATCATGACCCGTTGTTTCATCCCGCCGGACAACTGGAAAGGATATTCGTCGATGCGGCGGCGCGGGTCGGCGATGCCGACGGCGGCGAGCAGTTCGCATGCGCGTTCCGCCCGTGCCGCCCGGCCCAGGTCAGGGGAATGGCAGGCCAGCACTTCAGCGATCTGCTGTCCGACCGTCAGCACCGGATTCAGGCTGGTGGCCGGTTCCTGGAAGATCATCGCCATTCGCGCGCCACGATGGCGGCGCATTTCGGTTTCGGGCAACTGCGTGAGTTCTTCCCCGGCAAAACGCACCGAACCGCCGATCAGCACGCCGGCTTCGGGCAAAAGACGCATCAGCGCGAGCGCGGCGGCGGATTTGCCGCAACCGGATTCGCCGAGCAAGGCCAGGGTTTCCCCGGCGGCGACGGAAAAGGAAACGCGCTCGACTGCGGCCAGGATCCGCTCCTTGCGTCCCTCGCCGCGAAAACCGACGGAAAGCTCGCGGACTTCCAGCAAGGGGGAATCGCTCATGGCATTCATCGGACCAACCTCGGATCGAAGGCGTCGCGCACGGCATCCGCGAGCAGGTTGGCCGAAAGCACCAGCGCCAGCATGAACGCGAAAGCGGCGGAAAGGGACCACCAGACGGCGGGATCGCGCGAGAGTTCCATCCGCGCATTGTCGATCATCGTGCCGAAGCTGATCATCAGCGGATCGACGCCGATGCCGATATAGGAAAGCACCGCCTCGGCCAGCACGAGGCTGGAAAAATCCATTGCCAGCGTGATGACGATGATGTGCATCAGGTTCGGCGCCAGATGCCGCGCCATGATCCGCCAGGAAGGAACCCCGAAGGCTTGCGCCGCCTGGATGTATTCGAGTTCGCGCAATTTCAGCGTTTCGCCGCGCAGCAGGCGGCACAGGCTCGTCCAGCTCGTCAGGCCAAGAATGAAGCAGAGCGCCAGAAGGCGCAGGTCGGCGCGTTCGGCGGCAGTGGAGAACCAGTGCGGATGCGTGTCGATTACCACCTGCATCATCATGATCGAGGCCGCGATCAGGAGCACGCCGGGAATCGAGTTCAGCGTCGTGTAGAGGTACTGCACCAGGTCGTCGATCCAGCCGCGAAAATAGCCGGCGAGCAGACCGAGGATCAGCGCCAGCGGCATCGTCACCAGCGTTGCCACAAGCCCGATCACCAGCGCCGTGCGAATGCTTTTCAAGACCTGGTAGAACACATCGGTACCGACCTTGTCGGTGCCGAAGACGTGGTAATCGGCGCACAGGAAAAAGAGAGGCATCAGGACCAGCAGCAGGACGCCGAAGGCCGCGAGCACCGAATTCCACGCAAAAACGGTCTTGCCCTGCCCTATCTCCCGCAGAGTCTGCCGCCAGGGAATTTCCGGCGATTCCAGCGTTCGCGCCTGCCGCCGCGCCAGGGCATAAACAACGGCGCTTGCAGCCATGACCCAGACGCCCGCCGCCGCCGCGAAGGCCAGCAGCACGCGCGCCGCAATATCGGCGGCGCGTCCGCTCAGCTTTCCGTCCGCATCCGTCTGGAGATGCGCGCCGCCATAAGTCAGCCGGGGAAAATCGCGACCCTGCCGTTTTTGTCCGTCGGCGTCCTCGATTTCGATACTTTCCCTGGAATAGGAATGCGCCGCGAACGGGGCCGAATAGGTTTTTTCCACGCGCTCGCGCAGGGGCGAGGCCAGCGCGTCGAGCGCCGAGAGCACTTCGACCGAATAAACCGCCTTCCCGTCCCCGGCGTTTTCCAGGCGCGGGCGGTAATGCAGCGAATCGAGCAGGCCGACCAGCGCGAAAAAAACGAGAATCGTCGCCGCCGCCATTCCCGGACGGCTGGCCCCCACCCTGCCCCACGCCGCGCGCAGCAGCGGACGCCGCGCGGAAAACACGGCGAGGCCAATCAGCCCGGCGAGCAGGAGCGCCACGCAGATATCCGACCAGAGCACAACCATCTGAAAATTCACGGTTTCCCTCACTGAAACCGGATGCGCGGGTCGACCCACGTATAGGAAATGTCGGTCAGGATCAGGCCGATGATGTAGAGCACCGAGCCGATGAACACCATTGCCCGGACGACGGAAAAATCCTGCGCCAGAATGGCGTCGATAGTGTAGCTGCCCAGGCCGGGAATCCCGAAAAAGGACTCGATCAGCAGCGAACCCATGAAAAGCGAGGGAATCACGACGACCACCCCGGTCAGAATCGGAATCAGCGCGTTTCGCAGCACATGCCGGCTCATCACCAGCGCCTCGGAAAGTCCCTTGGCGCGCGCCGTGCGCACATAGTCCTTCGCGATTTCCTCAAGAAACAGGGTGCGATACCAGCGCGTCGAACTTCCCAGGCCGGCAAGCACGCCGATCAGCACCGGCAGGATCAGGAAGCGCCAGGCATCGAGTCCGCCGGAATAGCCGGAAATCGGCACCCACTGCCAGACCTTCGCGACCAGATACTGCCCCCCGATAATGTAGAAAAGGCTGGAAACCGACATCATCGTGACGCAGAGCACCACGCCCCAAAAGTCGAAGCGCGTGGCGCGGAAGAAGGCCAGCGTCAACGCGCAGGAAATCGCGGCGAAAAGCCCGAGAATGAAGGTCGGCAGCGCAATCGCCAGGGAGGGCCCCATCCGCGTCCGAATCTCGCGGCGGATATCGCGCCCGTCTTCGGCGCGTCCAAATTCGCCGATGAACATCCGCGCCGACTTGTCGAAAAATATGGTCTCCGTCGCCTTTTCCACCCCGGCGGCTCCGGCGTTCCAGAACAGGGGCTTGTCGTAGCCGCGCTCGGCCTTCCATTTCTCGATCGCCTCCGGCGTCACGCGCTTGACCCCCAACTGCATCCGCGCCATATCGTCGGGCGTATTGACGACGAAAAAGAGCGCGAAGCTGATCAGATTGACGCCGATCAGGATCGGGATTGCATACAACAGACGGCGCAGGATGTAGGCGAACATGCGGTTTTTTCTTCAGGCGGAAACGATCCCGTACTTTAAAGGATACTCTGAATAAGTCGAGCGCTAAGCGTGCGCTGCGGATTGGGATGGGATGCAAGGCGCAAACCACAGCGATACCTGAAGGTATCGCGAGGATTTGCAACGCCGCAGACCGCCCAACTCCGCAGATGCACGCGGCGCGGTGACTTGTTCAGAGTGTCCTTGAATGGATTTGGGAAGGCTGACCACCTGTAAACCGTGGCGTAGGGGACGCCGCCCTCGGCGTCCCGTCCGGAAGTTGCACTACCACCGGCAGTACGGGGCGCCGAAGGCGGCGCCCCCTACGAAAACCACCTTGGATTTTCTAAATTTATTTAAATAATTCTTGATTGAAAATCACTACTGTAGCGGATCATTATTTAACTAAATTTAGAAAATAATGCCCAAAATCCGGAAAGACAAAGCTTCTCCGGAAGAATCACGCGCCCTTGGCCACCGGGCGTTTGGGATCGGCGGACCACTCGCTCCACGATCCCGGATAGAGCCGTCCGCCGTGCAGGCCGGCGATTTCCATCGCCAGCAGGTTGTGGCAGGCGGTGACGCCGGAACCGCATTGGCTGACGATCCACATCGGCACGGCAGCCCCTTCTTCATGAAGCAGCGCCCTGAATTCCCGCGCCAGCTCCGCCGCGCTCTTGAAGCGTCCGTCCGGCGCCAGGTTCTCGCGGAAAAAACGATTGCGCGCGCCGGGAATATGGCCGCCAACCACATCCAGCGCTTCGTTCTCGCCGCGAAAACGCTCCGGATTGCGGGCATCGATCAGGCACATCGAACCGTCGCCGAGATGCCTTTGCACCTCGTCGGCATCGACCGTGGCCACAAGCGACGGGCGCTCGCTCAAGCGCCCCGTTTCCGTCAGCGGCATTTCCTGCGCCAGCGAAAAACCCGCCGCCGTCCATGCCGCCATGCCGCCGTCCAGCACTGCCACCTGTTCATGTCCAAGCCAGCGCAGCAGCCACCACAAGCGCGCCGCGAACATCCCCGAGCCGTCGTCGTAGGCCACCACCTGCACATCGTCGCCAACGCCACGGCTTTCGAGCAGAAGGCGCAAGGCTTGCGGCGGCGGCAGCGGATGACGGCCATTCGTTCCGGTGCGGACGCCGGCGAGGTCTTCATCCAGATGCAGGAACTGCGCCCCCGGCAAATGTCCCGCCCGGTACGCCTTTTTCCCTGCTGCCGGATTTTCGAGATCGTGCCGGCAGTCAAACAACACCCAACCGCGCTGCATGCAGCCATTGGGCAAATGATGCCGCGCGAGTTCGTCCGCTGAGATCAATGTAGTGAATTTCATATTCATGTTTTAAGAAAGTGAGAGTTTTCCGGATACAACACCAGCATAGCATTGATTGGCTTTCGACGGGTATCCACTCCCGATTTCCTCAATCAAGCAAGGCCGACAAGCGTCCAAGCGCCTCGTCGAGCACAGGCTGCGGCGCCTGTTCAAGCTTGTGTGCGCCTCTGGCGGCGAGATCGAGCATCCTGATCTTGTTGAGAAGTACCACGCCCTGCGTTTCGCAGCCCGTGCCCATCAGGTTTAGCGCAAAACCCGCAAAGCGCGCAAAGTCCCCGCCCTGGGTAATCGGGGCCACAAGCACATCGCCGAGACGGTTGAACTCCCTTGAGGTGAGCACCAGCGCGGGACGCTTCCCTTTTTGTTCGCGTCCGACGGCAGGGTCGAGCGGCACGCTCACAATGTCTCCCCGGTTAAATACGGCAGTCATCACCAGACTTCCTGACCGACAGGTTTTGTGGCATCCCACAGCGCCAGGTCTTCAGGGGGAGGCGCGTTGAGGTCGCATTGCGCGATCATGTCGGCCAGCCGGTATTTGCATTGACGCGCCAGCACGATTTTCTTTCCCTCGGTCGTCATGCTCATCGTTTCCCCTGCGGAGAGTCCAAGATCTTTCAATACAGAGGGCGGAAGCACGACAACGGTGCTGTTCCCATATTTTCGGAGTGTGGCTTGCATGGCATTCCCGTTTATCAGTGTTGAACATATTTGCACGATAGTGTCGGAGTGAGGGAGTGTCAAGCATTGTTATACGGCATTGCAGGACTTATCCGGCCCATGCGAGCTTTTCAATCCGAAGGCGCCGGGTATCGCCAGAGGAAAGCCCTGCCCCCGGGTACAATGAGCGCCTCGTTTTTTTGTACCCTTCCATTGCCGTGCCCTCCGCTGTCTCTCCCCTTCCCCTGCCTCCATCACCGCCCTCGCCGGGAAAACGCCTTTCGCTGCCGCCGCTGGCGGGGTCTTCCGATGCCCTGATCCTGGCGCAATGTTTCGCGCAGTGGTCGGCGGGTAAGGAACACCGGATGCTGGCGGTGCTTACCGCCAATCCTGCCGACGCGCAGCGCCTGTGCGACGAGATTTCCTGGTTCGCCCCGGATTTGCGGGTGCAGTTGCTGCCGGACTGGGAAACGCTCCCCTACGATCATTTTTCGCCGCACCACGATCTGATTTCCGCGCGGCTGGCGACGCTGTACGCGGTGATGAAAAACGAATGCGACGTGCTGCTGATGCCGGCGAGCGCCGCGCTGTATTGTTTCGCGCCGCCGAAACATCTCGCCGCCTATACCTTTTTTCTCGCCAGGGGACAGAAGCTCGATGCCGACGCGCTGCGCGCGCAACTGACGCTGGCGGGATACCACCATGTCACGCAGGTGGTTTCGCCCGGCGAATACGCGATCCGTGGCGGCCTGATCGACCTTTTTCCAATGGGCGCGGCGCTGCCGTACCGGCTCGATCTTTTCGATGACGAGATCGAGCAACTCCGCACTTTCGATGTCGATACCCAGCGCACGCTCGACCCGGTGCCGGAAATCCGCCTCTTGCCGGCGCGCGAATTTCCGCTCGACGATGAGGGGCGCAGCCGCTTCCGCCGCCGTTTCCGCGAAGTGTTTGAAGGCGACCCGGCGCGTTCCGGCGTTTACCGCGATGTTTCCAACGGCATCGCCAGCGCCGGGATCGAATATTGGCTGCCGCTCTTTTTCGACGAAACGGCGACGCTTTTTTCCTACCTGCCGCAAAACGCCGTCCTCTGCCTGCACCACGATGTCCATGAGGCGATCCGCTCCTTCTGGCGCGATACCGAATCGCGCTACCGGCTTCTGGGCGGCGAAAGGGAACGTCCGCTGCTGCCGCCCTCCGAACTCTTCCTGAACGAGGAAGCTTTCTTCGTCGCGGCGCGCGCCCATGCGCGGGTCGATTTCGTGGCGGAGCGGGATGAAGGAGACGGGGACGCCGGAGCCGCGCCGCCGCTGACGCTCGCGCCGCCGGCAGTCGCTGTCGACCGCCGCGCCGATGACCCGCTTTCCGCGTTGAAGGATTTTTCCGCCGCCTTTTCCGGGCGCATCCTGCTGCTGGCCGAATCGCCGGGGCGGCGCGAGACTCTGGCCGAAATGCTGCGCGAATACAACTTGCCCGCAGCGGAAGCCCCGGATTTCAACAGCTTTGCCGCCTCCGGTCTTCGCTTCGCGCTCGGCGTGGCTCCACTCGATCGTGGATTCGTGCTGCCCGGAGCGAATCTCGCGCTTCTCACCGAAAACGAGCTTTACGCCGGCAGCGGCACCCGCCGCGCGCGGCGCACGGCGCGCAAACAGGCCGCGATCGACACCTGGTTGCGCGATCTGGCCGAACTCAAGGTCGGCGATCCCGTCGTCCATGAGCAGCACGGCATCGGCCGCTATCAGGGTCTGGTGCGCATGGATTTGGGCGAAGGCGAAATGGAATTCCTCGAATTGCATTACGCCAACGAAGCAAAGTTATATGTCCCGGTAGCGCAGTTGCATGTCATTTCGCGCTATTCCGGCGCGGAACCGGAGGCGGCTCCGCTGCACACGCTCGGCTCGCCGCAATGGGAAAAGGCCAAGCGCCGCGCCGCCGAGCAGGCGCACGATACCGCCGCCGAACTGCTGGCGCTTTACGCGCGCCGCGCCGCGCGCCAGGGACATGCGTTCTCCTTCTCCGAACACGATTACGACGCCTTCGCCGACGGATTCGGCTTCGAGGAAACGCCCGATCAGGCCACCGCGATCGAGGCGGTGGTCGAGGACATGCGCGCGATAAAGCCGATGGATCGGCTCGTCTGCGGCGATGTCGGCTTCGGCAAGACCGAAGTCGCCCTGCGCGCCGCCTTTTGCGCGGTGGCCGGAGGCAAGCAGGTTGCCGTGCTCTGTCCGACGACACTGCTGTGCGAACAGCACTACCAGACCTTCTGCGACCGCTTCGCCGACTGGCCGGTAAAGGTGGCCGAACTTTCGCGCTTCAGGACAGCGAAGGAATCGGCGCAGACGCGCAACGAACTGGCCGAAGGCAAGGTCGATATCGTCATCGGCACGCACAAGCTGCTTTCCGCCGACATCGTCTTCAGGAACCTGGGGCTGGTAATCATCGACGAGGAGCACCGCTTCGGCGTGCGCCAGAAAGAGCGCCTGAAAAACCTGCGCGCCGAGGTCGATGTGCTGACGCTGACCGCGACGCCGATTCCGCGCACGCTGGCGATGTCGATGGAAGGACTGCGCGATTTCTCCGTGATCGCCACGGCCCCGCAAAAACGTCTGGCGATCAAGACCTTCGTCGCCTCCTTCACGAACGGCATCGTGCGCGAGGCGGTGCTGCGCGAACTCAAGCGCGGCGGGCAAGTTTACTTCCTGCACAACGAAGTGGATACGATCGAAAACATGCGCGCGCGCCTTGCCGACCTGATCCCCGAAGCGCGCATCGTCGTCGGTCACGGGCAAATGCGCGAACGCGAACTGGAGCGCGTGATGCGCGATTTCACGCAGCAACGCGCCAATCTGCTCCTCTGCACCACGATCATCGAAACCGGCATCGACAACCCGCACGCCAACACCATCGTCATCAATCGCGCCGAAAAATTCGGGCTGGCGCAATTGCATCAACTGCGCGGCCGCGTCGGGCGCTCGCACCACCAGGCTTACGCCTATCTGCTCACCTGGAACGAACCCGGCGAAAAATCGGCCTTGACGCGGCAGGCGCGGCAACGGCTGGAAGCCATCCAGCACATGGAAGAACTCGGCGCCGGTTTTTATCTGGCGATGCACGATCTGGAAATTCGCGGCGCGGGCGAAGTCCTCGGCGAAAACCAGTCGGGCCAGATGCAGGAAATCGGCTTCAACCTCTACACCGAAATGCTCAATCGCGCCATCGCGGCGCTGAAGGAGAACAGGGAAACCGACCTCATGCAGCCCTTCTCGGTCATCAGCGAAATCAACCTGCACCTGCCGGCGCTGTTGCCCGACGCCTACGCCCCGGACGTGAACGAGCGCCTCTCGCTCTACAAGCGCCTCGCCCACTGCACCGAAAGCGGCGAAATCGAGGCGCTGCGCGAGGAACTGATCGACCGCTTCGGCAAATTGCCCACCCAGGCCGCCGCCCTGATCGAAACCCATCGCCTGCGCCTGCGCGTGCAACCCCTGGGGATCATCAAACTCGACGTGACGCAGGAACAGGTCGCCGTCCAGTTCTGCCCGCGCCCCGCAGTCCCGGCGGAGCGCATCATCGGACTGATCCAGACCGACCGCCGCTTCCGCTTGGGCGGCCCGGACCGCCTGATTTTCCGCCGCGAAAGCACCACCCCCGAAGAACGCCTGCACGCCGTGAAGGAATTGCTGCGCGCGCTGGAAAAGGAAGAAAAACCTGCAAGCGGCAGGAAATAGGCTGGCTCAATCCCATTGCCCCGACAAGTATGTAGGATGGGTAGAGCGTAAGCGAAACCCATCGGAGTTCCAGAGGGAGAAATGATGGGTTTCGCTTCGCTCTACCCATCCTGCGTAATGACAGTGTTTAAGGATGCTCTGAACAAGTCACCGCGCCGCGTGCCTCCTGCCGAGCCGCCTCAAGGGAGGCACATGCCCCCTCGGGGGGCAGCGAACGACAGTGAGCGTGGGGGGCGTTATATTCATCTGCGGAGTTGGGCGGTCTGCGGCGTTGCAAATCCTCGCCATAGCGACGGCTATGGCTGCGGCGTAGTTTGCAAATTCGGCCTTGCATCCCATCCCA
>WQZF01000069.1 GCA_009780885.1 Betaproteobacteria bacterium
GCAGATGTGGATAACGACCCCCGCGCTCAACGGAGTTCGCTGCCCCCCAAGGGGGTTTGTGCCTCCCTTGAGGCGGCTCGGCAGGAGGCACGCGGCGCGGTGACTTGTTCAGAGTGTCCTTAAGGCGCTTTGGGTTCATGCGCCCACATGCCTGGGTTTGCAGGGGCGGGATTCCCTACGCCATCCGCCCCTACAAATATTTTCTAAATTAATTTAAATAATTATTAATTTAATATCACTACTGTAGCCAAACATTATTCAAGTAAATTTAGAATCATATGTTCAGCATGAACGCCTGTTCGCTGTTCTGCCGGTCTGCATATTCCAGAAGATCCTGGATCGTTACTCCGGAAAGGCTGTCTTCAATCGCCTGGTCCAATGGATCGAAGACCATCGTCTTCATCGCGGCTTCCGAGGAGGGCGATTGCCTGGAAACCGTGTGATCCGCCTTTTCCATCAGCGTATTTTCAATGGCGGAAAGCACGTCGAGCGCGCTGATCGCGCGCGCTTCCCGCGCCAGTTGATAGCCGCCCTTCGCGCCTTTCGTCGATTGGATCATGCCGCTTTTTTTCAATGACACGGCAATCTGTTCGAGAAAGATTTTCGAAATCCCCAATCTTCCGGAAATACTGAGGATCGAAACGATCCCGCCCTTCTGCGTCTGCCGCGCGATCTCGATCAGCGCGGCAAGGGCATACCGTCCTTTTGCCGATATACGCATCAGATTTCACCTTCAGCAGGGTTTGATCCTTTCCGCCAGAGGCCGGCCCGGTTCATTCCATCACCCTTTCCAGATCCTCGATGATGTCCCCGGCAGCCTCGATCCCGACCGAGAGCCTGAGCAGCCTTTCGTCGATCCCGCGCGCCAGGCGCTCGGATTCCGGCACATCGGCATGCGTCTGCGTGATGGGATAGGTGATGAGGGTCTCGACGCCCCCAAGGCTTTCGGCAAAAAGGATCAATTTCACATTCTCCAGAATGGCGCTTGCCGTCTGCGCGCTATCGACCGAAAAGCTGATCATCGCGCCAAATCCCCGCGCTTGCCGCCGCGAAAGGGCATACGCGGGATGATCGGGCAGGCCGACATAGTGCACTGCCGTCACTTTCGGATGCTTGACGAGCCACCGCGCCACCCTGATCGCGTTCTCCTGGGCCTTTTCCATCCTGATGGCAAGCGTCTTTATCCCTCGCGCGACGAGAAAGGCATCGAAGGGCGAGAGCACGCCGCCGATGGTTTTCTGGAGGAAGCGGAGCCTTTCGGCCAGTTCCTGCGAATTCACGACGATGAAGCCTGCCAGCGTGTCGTTATGCCCCGAGAGGTATTTCGTGCCGCTGTGAATGCAGATATCCGCGCCCAGCGCAATCGGGTTGCAGAAATACGGAGTGAGAAAGGTGTTGTCGACGATCAGGAGAATGTCTCCCGTCCCCGCAAGCGCCCGGATTCCGGCGATATCGGTGACCTTCATCATCGGGTTCGTCGGACTTTCCATGAAGATGGCCCTTGTCCTGCCGGTCATCGCCGCGCGCACCGCCTCCAGGTCGGAAGTATCCACATAACGGATATCGACGCCATTTTTCCTGGAAACATGTTCAAACAGGCGGATCGAGCCGCCGTACAAATCGTCGGTCGCGATGATTTCGTCGCCCGGGGAAAACAATTCCATCAATGTTCCGATCGCCGCCATTCCGCTCGAAAAGGCCTGCGCATCGACGCCCCCCTCAAGGGCCGCCACCAGCTTCTCGACATGCTCCCGCGTAGGGTTTGTCGCCCGGGTGTAGTCGTACCCGGTGCTCTCCCCGATCGCCGGATGGGAAAAGGTGGCCGACTGGTAAATCGGAACCGCGACGGCGCCAGTGGAATGGGTGGCGTCGCGCACGGCATGGACACAGGCTGTTTCCGGTTTCATTCTTGGTATTCCCTCACTCTGAAAATAGATGTTGACATTGCGAATCCTAAATCATATTATACATATATGTTTTATACAACCCACGAGGAGATCCAAAAATGCCAAGCATCGCCAACCGCCTGACCGACCTCATCGGAAAGACCCCACTGCTTCACCTGAACGGGTATGCAGAGAAATTGAACCTGAATGCAGACATCATCGGCAAGCTCGAATATTTCAATCCGGCCGGCAGCGTCAAGGATCGCGCCGCGCTGGCCATGATCGACGAAGCGGAAAAAAGCGGAAAACTCAAACCCGGTTCCGTCATTATCGAGCCCACCAGCGGCAACACGGGCATAGGACTTGCGTCGGTCGCCGCATCCCGTGGATACCGCATCATACTCACGATGCCGGAAACCATGAGCATCGAGCGCCGCAAACTTGTCGCCGCCTATGGCGCAGAACTCGTGTTGACCGAAGGCGCAAAGGGAATGAAAGGCGCGATTGCCAAGGCCGAAGAATTGGCAAGCGGCATACCGGGTTCCTTCATCCCCGGCCAGTTCGTCAACCCCGCCAACGCGCGCATCCACCGGGAAACCACCGGCCCCGAAATCTGGGAAGACACCGGCGGAAAAGTCGATATTTTCGTTTCCGGCATCGGCACGGGCGGGACGATCACCGGCGCCGGAGAATATCTGAAATCGAAAAATCCAAGCCTGAAAGTCGTTGCGGTCGAACCGACCGATTCGCCCTTCCTGTCCGAAGGCCGCGCCGGAGCGCACAAGATCCAGGGGATCGGCGCCGGCTTCGCGCCGGAGATTTTGAATACGAAGATTTTCGATGAAATCGTCACCGTAAAAAACGAGGACGCTTTCGAGACCGGACGCAAGCTCGCCCGCACCGAAGGATTGCTGGTGGGAATCTCTTCCGGCGCAGCCGTCTGGGCCGCGACCCGACTCGCCCTGCGCCCGGAAAACAAGGGAAAGAGCATTGTAGTGATCCTTCCGGATACGGGCGAAAGGTATTTGTCTACCCCGCTGTTCGAGTAACAAGCCGCTGGAAGTTTTCCGCCCTCCGCAAAACAAAACCCCCGGCACTGGCCGGGGGTTTTGTCTGGATGCCGAAAAAACTTAATCCGTCACCTTGACCGTGCCCTTCATCAGCGCAGCATGGCCGGGGAAGGAGCAGAAGAACATATAGTCGGTGCCCGCCGTCAGCTTGCTCGTCGAAACGGCTACCGAAGTGGTCTCGCCGCCGCCGATCATCTTCGTATGGGCAATCACCTTGGTGTTGCTCGGATTGATGTAATCGTTGGCAACGCCTGCCTTGATCGACTCGGAGACGACGCCCTGCATGTCTGCCTTCGTGGTCAGGACCCAGTTATGGCCCATCGACGCCTTCGGCATCTTGCCGACATGCTTCAGATTCACCGTGAACTCCTTGCACTTCTTGCTGATCGTCACCGAATCCTTGTTGTACTTCATCGTATCGTTCGCTTCGATATCCATGGAGCACTGTTCCGCCAGCACCGGAGCAGAAAAAGCCAGCGCCAATGCGGCGATTGCAAATTTGTGTGTCATAAGTAGTTCTCCTTTCAGAAAAGTAAAAAAAACCGGATAAGCCCGGGGGTGAATCATCGGCCGGCATCGACCGCAAAAACACATTTCGCCAGAGGCAAGTGCGGCGTTCAATTTGTGCACTTGCCGCAATATTACTCCAGACCGGCATGGTTTTGCCCGAAAAGGATGGGTGAAATTGCACGCAGCCTTCAGGGAAGATAACGCACATCATTTTCCGTGCGTTGACGAAAACAAGTGATCCCTGGCACAGAAATGGATCGGCACTTCTGAAAAACCTTTATTTTTTTCCAATTCAAGTGAAATTTGATTTAACATATTCAATGAGTTTTCAAGACAAATTATTCCTTGAATTTGGAATGTTCTTCAGGTTCTTTCCCCTGCTTTTTCAGGGCATCCCAAGCGATCCGGGTTAAACTTTGGGCTTTCCCCGAACACCTTTCTTTGAGCTTTCCCGCAACGCCATGGATCTTCGTTCGCTCGTCTTGCCCGGCATCCAGGACGCCGACGCCCTGCGCAATTTTCGCGCTGCGTTGAACGATACGATGCCGCGCGTCGAGGAAGACATCACCCGTCTGCGTTACGCGCCGGGCAACCGGGACAATCTTTCCAGCCTTGCCCGCGCGATTCGCGGCATCGGCAGCGACGCATCGCTGCACGACCTGAAATTCGCCTTTTCCATCGCGCATCCGATTGAAATGCTGCTCTCCCGCCTGCGCGCGGGCGAGATCGTTTTTTCCGAACTGCTTGCCGAGGGAATCCTGCTGGCGACCGACCGGCTGGAAATGGCGACGGAAGCGATGATCGAGCGCCAGCCGGTCGAACACCTGCGCTTGCCGCAACTGAGCAAGGGGCTCGAACGGCTTGCAAAGGCGCCGCCAGAGGCGCTCGAATCCTCGGTCAGCGCACTGATCGAGACCATTACCGGCTTCAAGCCGCCGCCGAAGCTGGCGCCGCCCGACGAAGCGCAATCCACGCCGCCTCCACGCACCGAGGCGCATGTCGCCGAGGATTTGCGCTTTTTCTACACATTGGCGCAACAACTGGAAATGCACTCGCCGCTCTTCAAGGGGCGCACGCTGCGCATCCTGCGCCTCTCGCTCGAAACGAACAAGCTGATGCAGCAGCGGATCGACCCGGCACAACTCCAGACTGCCGTTTATATGCACGACATCGGGATGATGTTCCTGCCCGAATCGGTCTGGCTCAAGGTCGGGTGGCTGACACGGGAAGAAAAGGAAATCCTCTGCGCCCACCCCGGATATGCTTCCGGAATTCTCTCGCGGATGCAGGGCTGGGAAACCGCCGCGCGCATCGTCGCCCAGCACCACGAAACCGCCGACGGCAGCGGCTATCCGAATGGGGAAAAGGGCGATGCCATCTGCGACGGCGCAAAATTGCTGGCAATCGTCGACGCTTTCGAGGCGGTCATGCTCAAACATGTGCATCGCGGCAGGAACCGCTCGGTGCTCCGCGCCATCGCGGAAATCAACGCCTGCGACAAACAGTTCGCGCCGGAATGGATCGCGCCCTTCAATCGCGTGATCCGGAAAACAGTGGAAACCGGTTGAAGAAATATCCCAAACAAAAAAGCCGCCAGAAATGGCGGCTTTTTTGCTATGCTGCGTCCGGGCGGTCGGAAGATCGCCTTGGGAGGGCGTTCTTCCGGCGATTCTTTGCCCGGAAAGGAGGTGATTCTATTGCCTTCAGTCCCGTTTAAAAGCCGTTGGCGGCGAATCACCAAGGTGTTGATGCTTTGCATCCTTGCCTTGGTTTTGCTGCTCTACAGCGTTAAGGCGCTGTAGTTGGTTTCCCTACCCTGCACAACGGCGCAGGGTAGGCCCCCGAAAAGAATAACACAATCCACTCCCCCGTCAAACCCGCGCCAGCTCCGCGCGCAGCGCCGCAATCACGCTGTCGTAACGGTTCGGGTCTTCCGCGCGGGAAGCGCCATAGACGGCGGAACCGGCGACGAATACTTCCGCCCCGGCGCTGGCGATTCCGGCAATATTTTCAACCTTCACGCCGCCGTCGATCTCCAGCAGGATCTTGCGCCCGCCGCTCGCCTGCCAGGCGTCGAGCTTTTGCCTCGCCGCGCGGATTTTTTCCAGCACCGGAAGGATGAAGCCCTGCCCGCCGAAACCGGGGTTGACGCTCATCAGGAGCACGATGTCGAGCCGGTCCATCACCCAGTCCATGGGGTCGAGCGGCGTCGCCGGATTGAAGACGAGTCCGGCCTTGCAGCCGTGCTCGCGGATCAGCGCCAGCGTGCGGTCGACGTGGGAGGAGGCTTCCGGGTGAAAGGTGATGATGTCGGCCCCTGCCCTTGCGAATTCGGACACCAGCGCATCGACCGGCTGCACCATCAGGTGCACGTCGATCGGCGCCCTGGTCAGCGGCCGCAACGCCGCGCAGACGAGCGGGCCGATGCTCAGGTTCGGCACGTAATGGTTGTCCATCACGTCGAAGTGAATCCAGTCCGCGCCAGCGGCAATGACATTCGTCACTTCTTCGCCGAGGCGGGCGAAGTCGGCGGAAAGAATGCTTGGAGCAATAAGGCGCATGGCGGCAGATCCAGAAAATGAAGGGATACCATTCTATAGTGATTCCCGGAAGAGTCCGGGCTTTGTGTGCTTGCGCGCGGGGAACCGGAATTCCCCGCAACGGCAGGCGGAAAACCGCCTGCCGGGAATTTGGATTGCACCCCGGAACCGCGCTCTGCGTCCTGCCCTATCCGCACACTCCCACTGCCCCGCAAGCCGTACAAAAATCGCAGCCGTCCTTGCGGATCACGGTGCTGTTGCCGCACTCTCCGCAGATTCGGCCTTGTGTCGGGCGCACGCCGCCGCTGGCGCCGGGTTCCGGCGTTTCGAGGAGGCCCATCTGGCGCAGCGGAAAGCCGTTTTCGTCGAGGATGCCGAGCATCGCGTAGCGGTGGATGATCAAGCGCGCGAGGTAGGCTACCGTCGAGGGGTAATTGGTCTGGCGCCGGGTGCCGGGAACGAAGGCCATGAAATCGCCGAGCGGCTCCGGATAATCGAGCAGCTTGCGCAGTTTCATTCCGATCCAGGCCGGATCGACGATGCGCATGTCCAGGGAAAGGAGCTTGGTGAGTCCGTCAAGCGCGCGCGGGTAGTTTCCGGAAAGCCAGACCGAGTAAGGACGGGTAACGCCGTCGGGCATCATGATTTCCTTCAGGCCGAGGACGAAATCGTCGCCGGTGGAAGGGTTGAAGACATCAACGGTCCAGGAAAGGGTGCCGTCGGCGCCCGTTTTCGGTTCCTTCAGGCTGAAGAGGGCGTCGAGCACCGGCGCAGGCAATTCGTGCTTGAAGCCGCCCAGTTGTTCGACGCGGTAATGGACGAGTTGCGCCAGCGCCGAAACGATCGACGGAAAGCGTTTCCGCTCGCCGTGCGGCGGGCAGGCCATTTCGATCCCTTCGGCATCGTGCGTGCGCGAGAGGGTTTCCAGCTTCATTTCCAGCCAGGCGCGGTCGTTGGCGCGCATGTCCATCGAAAGCGTCTTGGCCACGGCGCCGAGGCCGCGCGGCTGCTCGGGGCCGTTGACCCAGATTTCAAAGGGCCAGTTGCGGCCTTCCTGCTCCATGTGGCCGACGAAGAGCGCGAACTTGCCGCGTCCGCTGTCGAGCATGTAGGTCCAGGCCATATTGCCTTCGGGCAGTTCGGGGCGGTCGGGCCAGCGCAGGCTGGCGAGCACGGGCGCGGGCAGGTGCTTGATCGTCAGGCGGCGGTTCGCGTCGCCGGTGACGAAATCCTGCGGCTGTTTTTTCTCTTCCGGCTGTTTCTGCGGCTCGACCGAAAGCACGGCGGCTCTCACGCTGTTCGGGCGGTAGGTCGCCAGTCCCTTGAGGCCGGATTTCCACGCGCTCGTATAAAGCCCCTGGAATTCGCTGTATGGATAATCGACGGGAACGTTGACCGTCTTCGAGATCGAAGTGTCGATGTACGGCGCCACTGCGGCGACCATATCGGCGTGGGCCTGTGCGGTGATTTCGAGCGCGGTGACGAAATAATCCGGCAGCTTCCCGATATCGCCGCCGCGATGCCGGTACAGGCGCCAGGCGTGATCCTCGACCGAATATTCCTTCATCGAGCCGTCGAGCATGCGTTTCTTGCGGCTGTAGGTCCAGGAGAAGGGCGGCTCGATGCCGTTCGAGGCGTTGTCGGCGAAGGCGAGCGAGATCGTTCCGGTGGGCGCGATCGAGAGCAGGTGCGAATTTCTCAGCCCGTGCTTGCGAATCGCGGTCTTGATTTCCGTCGGCAGGCGCGAGGCGAAATTGCCGCCGGAAAGATAAAGCTCAGCGTTGAAGAGCGGGAACGCGCCGCGCTCCTTCGCCAGTTCGACCGAAGCCAGATAGGCCGCGTCGCGCATCTGCGCCGAAATGCGCGAAGCCATCGCGCGCGCCTCGGGGCGGTCGTAGCGCAGCCGCAGCATCGCCAGCGCGTCGCCCAGGCCGGTGAAGCCCAGGCCGATGCGGCGCTTGTTCGCGGCTTCCTCGCGCTGGCGGTCGAGCGGCCACGCGGTCACATCGAGCACGTTATCGAGCATCCGCGCGGAAACCTTCACCACCTCGGAAAATGCCTCGAAATCGAAATCCGCCTGTTCGGAAAAGGGATGCTGCACGAACAGCGTCAGGTCAATCGAGCCCAGGCAGCAGCAGCCGTAAGGCGGCAGCGGTTGCTCGGCACAAGGATTCGTCGCCTCGATTTCCTCGCAGTAATACAGGTTGTTATCGCGGTTGATCCGATCCAGGAACAGGATCCCCGGCTCGGCGTGGTCGTAGGTCGATTGCATGATCTGCTCCCACAACTCGCGCGCGCGCAGACGCCGGTAGACCCACAGCCCGTCGTCGCGCAAAAAGGCGCCGGCGGACTTCATCTCGGGATTGGGTTCGGCGATATGCGTCAGTTCCACCGCGCTGTCGTTTTCCACCGCCTGCATGAAAGCATCGGTCACCCCCACCGAAATATTGAAATTCGCCAGATCGGCCTTGTCCTTCGCGTGGATGAAATCCTCGATATCCGGATGGTCGCAGCGCAGCACGCCCATTTGCGCGCCACGGCGCGCGCCAGCGGATTCGACCGTTTCGCACGAACGGTCGAAAACGCGCATATACGAAACCGGACCGGAAGCGCGCGACTGCGTGCCCTTGACCAGCGCACCCTGCGGACGGATCGACGAAAAATCGTAGCCCACCCCGCCGCCCCGGCGCATCGTTTCCGCCGCTTGCGCCAGCGCCGTGTAGATGCCGGGCTTGCCCTCGACGAATTCGACGATCGAATCGCCGACCGGTTGCACGAAGCAATTGATCAGCGTCGCCGCCAGATCGGTCCCGGCGGCGGAACAGATCCGCCCGGCGGGGATAAAGCCGTTTTCCTGCGCCCAAAGGAACCTCGCCTCCCAATGCGGGCGGTTCTTTTCTTCCTCGACGACGGCGAGCGCGCGCGCAACGCGCAGTCGCACGTCATGGACGTTGAATTCCTTTCCCTTTGCGTATTTTTCGATCAGTACTTCGACTGAAATTTCCTGCTCCGGCAAGGGCGCGATTTCAGGAGCGCCGGGTATGGCGGACAGGGAGAGTTGTTCTACAGTCTGGTTCATTGCGGCATCCCCGATGGTGGAACATCATGTTGTAAACGTTATCCCCAAGCCTCCGGAACATTGGCTCCGGAACCCGCTTCACGCGACACGGCATCCCCATGCCGGAGTGCTGAACGCGCCCCCGGCGCGAAAATCCAGGGAGCACCGGAAAGGGTGAAGCGAGGAAGCAAAAAGTACTATATCTAGTGGTCGATGGCAACATCTTGACTAAATACAGGAGTTCTGCCTCACCGTAAATATTCTTATAGCCTATTTGCTTGTTGTTTTTTTACAGTGATTCGCGGCAACCATAGCGGACTTGTCTTTTTGGAGACACCCGGAGGCCCACGGAAAATCAAGGATTTTTTAGGGAAATTTTCTAAATTACTGTAATAATTATTAACGTAAAAACACTACAGTAGCAAAACATTATTTAATCAAATTTAGAAAATAAGCAGAAAGAAATGCCCATCATCTCGGGCCCACTCCGGCGCAAGGCGCCGCAAATCAAAGCCCCCGTCCAGCCTCCTTCTCTGAGGGAGGTGGCGCGTAGCGCCGGTGGGAGTAAAAGGGGGTGGCGGCGAAGCCGTCGGGGGTTTGGCTTTTGAAACTTTCCGGGGCCGCGCCGGAGCGTTCTTCAGGTGTCGCTTGTCTTCTGGATGCCCGGGCGCGTGGCTTCCATCCAGCGCTTGATCCGGTTGGCGTCGCCTGCGCGGGAGAGGCTGCCGATCGCGTCCAGGAGGACGATGATGACCGGCTTGCCGGCGATGTATGCCTGCATGACGAGGCATCTTCCGGCTTCGTGAATGAAGCCGGTCTTGGAAAGGCCGATTTCCCAGGAGTCGTTCTTGAGCAGCGGATTGGTGTTGCGGAAACCGATTTCGCGCTGGTCTTCAAAGACGAGGGTGCCTTCGTGCGTCGTGGTGAATTCGCGGATCAGCGGGTAGTGGTAGGCGGCATCGACCAGACGCGCCAGGTCGCGCGCAGTCGAGGTGTTGTTGCTGGAAAGGCCGGTCGGGTCGGCAAAGCGGGTGTCGTTCATGCCGAGCGTTTCGGCCTTGCGGTTCATCGCATTGACGAAGGAGGAGACGCCGCCGGGATAATGGCGGGCCAGCGCATGCGCGGCCCGGTTTTCGGAGGACATGAGGGTGAGCAGGAGCGCGTCCTCGCGCGTGATCTGCGTGCCGGACGCAAGCCTGGAATGGGATCCGCGCAGGCTGTCGAAATCCTCTTCGCTGATGACGATGTTTTCCTTGAGATTGGGAACGGCATCGAGAACGACCATTGCGGTCATCAGCTTGGTGATCGAAGCGATCGGCTGGCGCGTGCCGGCGTTTTTCTCGAACAGGATTTCGGAAGCGCTTCCGGCCTCCGCCGCGCCGGCCTTTTGGGCGACGACGAACGCAGAACCCGATTGCAGCACGAGTTCGCGGGAGGTTTCCCAACGGTTGTCGAGCTTGATCAGGGTGCTGCGTTCCTGGTTGATCCTGGAGGCGCTCCTTCCGGTTTTTTTCGCGCGCACGGAGTGTTTGCTGCTGGCCGGAGGCGATGCCTTTTTCGCCGGGGCCTTTCCGGCGGAAATCTGGACGGGATCCTTCTCGACGGCTGCGGCGCCGCCGGAGAAAGCCAACCCGAAAGCGCAGGCAGCGAAGAAGGCAATGAAAAAATGCTTTCCGCTTTCCGGGATGAGCGAGGAGAAATATTTTGCTTGCATGGGTTCAATGTTCAGGCGAAGGAATTCTGCAATACGGGGAGAGGGGGCAAGTAAAATTTATAGCAAGCCCTGAGAAAATAAGCAATGAAAAATAAGGGGATAGTGTTTGAATTTCACGTATCACTTGAGAATGTTTCCGTATCCCCGCCCTGGTCTTCTTCCTGCCGGGATAATACTACGCATGTCCAGAAGCTGCTGATTCCAATTTTTCTAAATTTGATTAAATAATGTTTGGCTACTGTAATAAATTTTAACGAGAAATTATTCCAGTAATTTAGAAAATTCAGTGCCAAAAAATACCAAGCGCGCCCGCATGGGGGCGAAGCAACTTCCAGGAAGGATTTTTAAGGATACTCTGAATAAGTCGAGCGGTAAGCGTGCGCTGCGGATTGGGATGGGATGCAAGACGCAAACCACAGCGAACCCTGAAGGTATCGCGAGGATTTGCAACGCCGCAGACCGCCCAACTCCGCAGATGCGGATAACGACCCCCGCGCTCAACGGAGTTCGCTGCCCCCCAAGGGGGTTTGTGCCTCCCTTGAGGCGGCTCGGCAGGAGGCACGCGGCGCGGTGACTTGTTCAGAGTGTCCTTAAATCGCCGCTTCGTTCGTTTCGCCGGTGCGGATGCGAACGATCTGTTCGATGGAGGAAACGAAAATCTTCCCGTCGCCGATCTTGCCGGTGCGGGCCGCCTTGACGATCGCCTCGATCGCGGGGTCTACGCTCTCGTCGGCAACCACGATGTCGATCTTGATCTTGGGCAGGAAGTCGACCACATATTCAGCGCCACGGTATAGCTCGGTATGCCCTTTCTGGCGGCCAAAGCCCTTGACCTCGGCGACGGTCAGGCCGGTGATGCCGATTTCCGAAAGCGCCTCGCGGACTTCGTCGAGCTTGAACGGTTTGATGATCGCTTCGATTTTTTTCATGGTGAATCTCCGAAAGTGAGGCCGGAAAATGTTTCATCCTAACAAAAGAACGGCGCGCTGTTCCAGGATGCTCTGAATAAGTCGAGCGGTAAGTGTGCGCTGCGGATCGGGATGGGATGCAAGGCGCAAACCGCAGCCATAGCCGTCGCTATGGCGAGGATTTGCAACGCCGCAGACCGCCCGACTCCGCAGA
>WQZF01000070.1 GCA_009780885.1 Betaproteobacteria bacterium
ACCACTTGCTTGCGCCGTTCGTGCAGTTGCTCCAGTGTCGAATATCTTGCGTCGTCTTTTTCCATCTCCACCACATGGGGATCAATCCAAATATTTCAAGTATTATCGTGCCGAGTCAATAGCCTGAGCGGCCTGGAACCGGCCACCTCCTACCGGGCCTGCTTCGTCGCCGCCAATGCCGGCCTCACCAGCGAAGTCGCGCAGGCGAGTTTTACCACCACCGGCAGCGCCGCACCTGTCACCCCCGTGCTCTCGGCCCTCACCGTCAGCGAGATCACGGACACCAGCGCGCGCTTTTCCCTCATCAGCACCAATACCGCAGCCACCGGCTATTGGTTCGTCCTCATGGAACCAGGCTCCTGCCCTGCCGCCGCCGATCTCGTTGCTGCGGCGACCACCGCAGGCTACACGCTGGCCATGGGCAACAACAGCCTCCTTGGATTCACCCTGATCGGTTTTACCCCCACCCTCACCTATCGCTTCTGCTTCGTCGCCGTCAATGCCGGCCTCTATAGCGCTGTAGCGCAGGCGAGGTTTACCACCCCCTATACCGGCAGCAGCGCCTCGCCCGTGCCCCCTGTGCTCTCGGCCCTCAGCCTCAGCGGCATCAGTTCCACGGGCGCGACGTTCAGCGTCACCAGCACCAATACCATGGCAACCGCCTATTGGCAGCTCATCCCGCAGGCAGACTCTTGCACCGCCAGCAACATCCTGAACGCCGGCAACATCGGCGCCATGAATAACAATATCCCCTTCACGGGCAGTTTGAGCGGTCTGTCTCCCAACACCGCCTACCGGCTCTGCTTCATCGCCAGCAGTGGGGACTTGATGAGCGGTGTGGCGCAGGCGACGTTTTCCACCGCGAGCGTTCCTGTGCCGGTGACCCCCACGCTCTCGGCCCTCAGCCTGAGCGGGATCACGGACACAGGCGTGAGCTTTAGCGTCACCAGCACCAATACCATGGCGACCGGCTATTGGCAGCTCATTTCGCAGGCCAACACCTGTTCTGCCAGCAATATCGTCAACAGCGCGATGGCCGCAGGCGACACCGGAGCGATGGGCAACAACGTGGCCTTCAGCCGCAGCCTGGGCAACCTCTCCCCCAGCACGGCCTACCGGCTCTGCTTCATCGCCAGCAATGCCGGCCTCACCAGCGCCGTGGCGGAAGCGGCGTTCAGCACCGCTGCGGCGCTGCCTGTGCCTCCCGTGCTCTCGGCCACCAGGCTCAGCGCGAGCTCCACGGGCGTGAGCTTCAGCGCGATCAGTAACCAGGACGCCACTCCCCACTGGCGCATCGTTGAAGGGCAGGTCAACTGTCCCGCCCTCGACACTTCCTATGCGAGCGCCGGGACCATGAGCGCCGGAGCGGCTTTCGAGAAAACGCTCCCCGGCCTGAACCCTGCAAGCTTCTACACCTTCTGCTTTGTTGCCGAAAACGCAAACGGGGCCAGCAAGCTCTGGAGGCAGGCGTTCAGCACCCCCAGCGGCTATGTGGGCGGGGGAATCAGCGGAAAGGACATTGTCTGGCCCGACGGAGTCGACGCCGACTGCGCGACTTCTCTGGACGACCCCAACCTCTCCAGATGCTCGGCGCTGCAAGATATTGTCGGAGAATCCGGCAGTTTATTATTTCAAAAGGCCCTGGCCCCCTCGAACGGCAGGACGAACATTTGGATCAACCCTCCTTTCAGTCCTCTCCCCGCTCCTTACGGGAAGAGCCTCAATCTTCGCGGCAATACCATCACTGTGGCCGGCGAGATTCATCCCCTGACCGGCGAGTCTCCGTATTCCATTTTTGGCGCCCTCAACCTCAGGGATCACGATGTGGTGGAGGGAAATTCGGTTGTGATGACAGGCGAAACGCGGGATTGGGGAGGCCCCGATGTCACTGGCGGTTACGCCGAAACGGCGGATGTCACCGGCAACAGTATTGTCGTCAACAACGCCAGCAATGGATGGGTTATAGGCGGTTATGCCGAAACAGCGGATGTCACCGGCAATAGCGTTGTCGTCAAAGACTCCGGCGTGCAATGGGTTGCAGGCGGCTACTCCGTATACGGAGACGCCACGAACAACAGCATCAGCATCATCAACAGTTTTGCGGACTGGATCAGCGGCGGCGGGGTTGCCGGGGCCAATGCGACGGGAAATACCGTCAGGATTGTCGATAGCATGGTGATCAGAATGCTGATCGGCGGCGATGGCGACAAGGCGACGGACAATACCGTGATCCTTGCCGGCAGCATGAGGTTTTATTACGACACCGATATTCGAGGCGGTACTTTTAACGGCAATACCTTCCGGCTGGAGAATTTCACCGAGGCAGAAAGTTGCGAGCCTCCGTACCGGGTGATCGGTTTCCAGTTTTACGAATTCCTGATTTCCGATCATTCAGAACCCCTGAGGGTCTGGGGGAACGTGGATTTTACCGACTCGGACTCTGGTTCTCTCCGCTCCAGCGTCACCGTCATAGACCTTGCACCCGGGGTCACTTCATTGCGACGGCAAAGGATTCCCTTGATCTGTGCGGAGAATGGCTTTGTCGGCACGATCCGCAATGCAGGCGAGACCCTGGCCGGAAGCAATGGCTATCGTTTCCGGATATCGCAGGAGGCCGATCAGGAAAACCCGGGCAGTGGGAACGAATGCCTTTATGCCACGGTCGTCTCCGGGCCGCCCGCTTCGGACGCCCCCAGGCTTTCCGCCCAAAGCCTCTACGGCGCAACTGCCGACGGCGCGAGCTTTAGCGTCACCAGCGACCAGGATGCCACGCCTTGGTGGAAAGTCATTGCGGGAAGCGTTTCCTGTCCTGCCCTCGACGCTTCCTACCTGAGCGACGGAAGCATGAGCGCCGGGTCGGCGTTCGGGCACACGCTCTCCGGCTTGAATCCTGCAAGCGCCTACACTTTCTGCTTTGCCGCCGAAAACGGAAATGGGCTCAGCGACATCTGGAGGCAGAGCTTCAGCACCACCGGCGGAAATGGAAACGGGAACAACGGGAATGGCAATAACGGCAACGGCAACGGCAACGGGAACGGAAACCCCTGCCAATCGGGAACAAGCTTTAGCGACGGCGCCATTCTGACGCCCGGAAGTTCCTATACCGCGCCTGCCGGGAATTCCTCCTTCTGCCTGGGAAGTCCGGACAGCGCTCCGGTTCAGGTACGGATCGACAACACCTCCTACACGATTCAGCCGCGTGCCGGAAATAGCTGTCTCGAAATCTTCTCCACGGGCAACGGACGTGCCCTGATGCTCGACCGCGGAAGCGCCGACATCAGCGCCACCGCCTCCGGATGCTCTCTGCTCGAAACGAGGAAGGACGCGCTTTCGGTGAACAACAATAATGCCGCCGCCTCCGGAACGCCCCTGCTCGAAACGAGGAACGGTGCGCTGGTGCTCAACGACAACAACGCCACGATCCGCGCCACGGTCGATCCCACCTGTACCAGCACCCACGTCACGGTCTTGCAGGGCAAGGTCACGGCCCCTTCGTGGATCACGGCTCCGCTGCCCGCGACGGGTTGTCCTGCCGATGCGATGACGCCGCCAAAGAGCCGCTACACCTTTGCCGATGGGCAACTCGCCTGCAATCCCTCCAGCCTTTCGCTCAAGGGGACTTACAGCAGCCTGAGTGTGAAATACACCCAAGCGCTTGCAGCAGGCCAGCAGTGTTACGTCCTCGCCGGTTCTCCTGCGATCGGCTGGTTCCAGGAAACCCCCCAGGGCTGGGTTCCGCTCGAAGACGCCTTCCTGCCGCTCTCGACCGCAACGCAAGGCGGTCCGCAAACGACTACGGTGGTCAATCGCCTGGACGTTAGCAGCATCCCCGGCACCGAGGTCTATTTCGGCTGCGGCACGAGCGCGGAGGAGATGTTGATGAACAAGCGTTATTGCGGGTTGTTCAAAGTCGCTCCGTAATTCCACCACCCCGGCGCTAAAGCGCCACCCCTCCACGGAGGGGAATTTCCGAAAAAAAACCCCGCGCCTTGGAAGGCGCGGGGTTTTTGTGGCTTGGTTTTTCTAAATTTGTTTAAATAATTATTGATTGCAATCCACCATAGTAGCGAAATATTATTTAATTGAATTTAGAAAATTCTCCGCATCAATAAGTCTTTACTTTCTTTTGGCATGGCCTGTCGATGCAGGCGCTTGGGTGGCGTCCGTATAATGAAGAATCAAGTGTTGATGATTCGTTTTGAACTGCTCCGATAAGGAATTTATCCCATGTGCGGTATTGTCGCTGCGGCTGCTGGCCGCAATATTGTTTCCATTCTTCTCGAAGGATTGCGCAAGCTCGAATACCGGGGGTATGACTCGGCGGGGCTGGCCTTGATCGGCGCTGATGGCGCGTTGCGGCGGCTGCGCACGGTGGGGCGTGTCGCTGCGCTTGCCGAGGCGGCGGAAAGGGAAGGGGTGGATGGGGATTGCGGGATTGCGCATACCCGTTGGGCGACGCACGGAGCGCCTTCCGAGCGGAACGCGCATCCGCATATTTCCGCCGCGTCTTCGGCGGCGCGGGAAGACATCGTTTCGGTCGTCCATAACGGCATCATCGAAAATCATGAGGCGCTACGCGCCGAACTCATCGCCGAGGGTTTTGAATTCAGTTCGGATACCGATACCGAAGTCATTGCGCATCTGGTGCGGCGGGCGTTGCGCGACGATCCGAAGGAGCATCCGGACAAATTCCTGTCCGCCGTGCGCGCCGCGCTCGGACGGGTGGAAGGCGCTTATGCCATTGCCGTTCTCTGGGAAGGAGCGCCCGGACAGATCGTCCTCGCCCGCGAGGGTTCCCCGCTCCTGATCGGTCTGGGCGAGGGGAACGAGGGCCACTACGCCGCTTCCGACGCCTCGGCCTTGTTGCAGGTGACGCGGCGCATGGTGTATCTGGAAAATGGGGATTGCGCCGAAATCCGCCGCGAGGGCTACCGCGTCTGCCGCTGCGGGGATGGCAGTCCGGTGGAGCGCCCGGTGATCGAGTCGCAGCTTTCGGCGGATGCCGTCGAGCTTGGGCGCTACCGGCATTACATGCAGAAGGAAATTTTCGAGCAGCCCGACGCGCTGGCGAATACGCTCGAACAACTCAACGCCGCGAAGAGCCTGCAATCGGGCCTGTTTGGCGTCGCGGCGGCGGAGGAGTTTTCCCGCGTCCGGCAGGTGCTGATTCTGGCCTGCGGCACGAGTTGGCACGCCGGCATGGTCGCGCGCTACTGGCTCGAAGACATTGCCGCGCTGCCGTGCACGGTCGAAATCGCCAGCGAATACCGCTATCGCGCTTCGGTTCCCGATCCGGAGACGCTGGTCGTCGCCGTTTCCCAATCCGGCGAGACCGCCGATACGCTGGCGGCGCTGCGCCATGCGCGGAGTCTGGGAATGAGCCGTTGCCTGGCGATTTGCAATGTTCCGGAATCCTCGCTGGTGCGCGAGGCCAGCCTGCGTTTCATTACCCGCGCCGGTCCGGAAATCGGCGTCGCCTCGACCAAGGCGTTCACCACGCAACTCGCGGCGCTCTATCTGCTGACGCTGACGCTGGCCCGGCAGCGTGGGCGTCTTTCGCCCGAACGCGAGGCGGAGGAACTGCGGGCGCTGAACCACCTTCCGGCGGCGGTCGGAAAACTGCTCGAACTCGAAGCGGAAATCCGCGTCTGGGCCGAACGCTTTGCCGAAAAGCAGCACGCGCTTTTTCTCGGTCGCGGGCGGCATTACCCGATTGCGCTCGAAGGCGCGCTGAAGCTCAAGGAAATCTCGTATATCCACGCCGAGGCGTACCCGGCAGGGGAACTCAAGCACGGGCCGCTGGCGCTGGTGGACAAGGATATGCCGGTGATCGCCGTCGCGCCGAACGACCAACTGCTGGAAAAACTCAAATCCAACCTCCAGGAAGTCCGCGCCCGTGGCGGCGAACTCTATGTCTTTGCCGATGCCCGGAGCCACATCGAATCCTCCAGCGGCGTGCATATCCTGCGCCTGCCCGAAGCCTACCAGGCGCTCTCGCCGCTGCTGCACGTCGTCCCGCTGCAACTGCTCGCCTACCACGTCGCGCTGGTGCGCGGCACCGACGTCGACAAGCCGCGCAACCTCGCCAAATCGGTGACGGTCGAATAATCCCGTGAGAATCGCGCTCGGACTCGAATACGATGGCAGCGCCTTCTACGGCTGGCAGACGCAGCCGGGTGGACAGACCGTGCAGGACACGCTCGAAGCGGCCATCTCCTCGATTGCCGCAGAGCCGCTGCGCGTCGTTTGCGCCGGACGCACCGACACCGGCGTACATGCGACGGCCCAGGTCGTGCATTTCGACACCGGCGCGGCGCGGCCTCCGGAAGCCTGGGTGCGCGGCGTCAACGCCCTGCTGCCGCCCACGGTCGCGGTGCGCTGGATGCGCGAAGTTCCGCAGGAATTCCACGCCCGTTTCTCGGCCCGCGCCCGGCATTACCGTTACCTCCTGCTCAACCGCCCGCAACGCCCCGGCCTCTGGCATGGACGCGCCGGCTGGTTTCACCGCCCGCTCGACCTCGCCGCGATGCAGGAAGCCGCAGCGCTGCTCGAAGGCGAACACGATTTTTCCGCGTTCCGCGCCGCCCAATGCCAGGCGCGCTCGCCCTGCAAACACCTCTACCGCGCCGAAGTACGGCGAGAAGCCGACTTCCTCATTTTCGACTTCGCGGCCAATGCCTTCCTGCACCACATGGTGCGCAACATGGTCGGCAGCCTCGTCTATGTCGGCAAGGGCAAATACCCGCCGGCCTGGATCGCCGAACTCCTCAGCGCAGCCAACCGCAACCTCGCCGCCCCCACCTTCGCCCCGGATGGGCTTTATCTCTCCGGTGTTGAATACGAGCCGCACTGGGGCTTTCCGGGGATGGAAGAGCGCGCGCTGTTTCAACATCACTTTGCCGACGCCGGCAAACCGATCATCGGGTGAAAAATGATGAGCACTACGCAAAACCCCGGTATTTCCGAAACCGCATCCCTGACCTCGCTGATCGCTCAAATTGCCGAGGTCGTCCAGCAAGCCCGCAGCCATGTGCGCCAGAGCGTCAATCAAGCGATGGTGGCGAGCTATTGGGAAATTGGCCGCCTGATCGTGGAACACGAGCAGCAAGGGCAGGCGCGCGCCGCCTATGGTCGACAGCAACTGGCCGAAGTTTCGGTTCGGCTGACCGCCATGTTTGGAAAAGGCTTTGATGCCACCAACTTGCGCCACATGCGCAATTTTTATCAGGCATTTCCAATTCGCGACGCAGTGCGTCGCGAATTGGGCTGGAATGTGCGGCTTTACGACGAGCAAATCAGGGGAGCGGACGACAATCCCACCATCGGCCTGGTGTTGTGCAGCGAAAAGAGCGAGGCCGTGGTGCGCTATTCCGTACTGGCCGAACAGCAGCAACTGTTCGCCGCCAAATACCTTCCCTGGCTGCCGAGTGAGGAAGAACTCAAACACGAACTGGAACGCGAACGTGAACTGGCCTTGCAACGGCTGGCGCAGCGGCAGGAGGCGCAGGAATGACAAGCAGACAAAAGTGAGAAAATGTCCAGAGCAGCCTTAAATATTTTCTAAATTACTTAAATAATTCTTTGTTGAAACACACTACTGTAGCGGAATATTATTTAAGTAAATTTAGAAAATAAGTTATCTGTCACTGCTTATCCCATCGAACGGAAATTGAAACAATGAGCAAGGAACCCAGCATCGCGGGGCAATCTTTCGAGAGCCTGAAAAAAGCCAACGAGCACGGCGCGGAATACTGGAGCGCCCGCGACTTGCAGCCCTTGCTGGGATACAGCCAATGGCGGCGCTTCGAGCAGGCCATCGAGCGGGCAATAAGCTCTTGTGAACAATCAGGAAATCCACCGGAGAACCATTTTGCCGGCGCCGGCAAAATGATCGACATCGGATCGGGAAGCACCGAAACCATAACAAGCTGCCACGGTTTGAAAATGCTTGCGGATACGAACGGCTAAGATCGCGCCATGACCAAACAAAAACTCGAACTCACCTGGATCGGTAAGGAGAAGCGCCCCAAGCTGGAGCCTCGGATTTTGTTGGAGGATTCGGGGAAGTCGTATCACGCGGCATTTCGGCGTTATCCCTCTCCCGCCCCTTCGGGGCACCCTCTCCCACAAGTGGGAGAGGGGAGTAATAGCCCCTCCCCCGCTGGCGGGGGAGGGGGTGGGGAGAGGGTGGACATCTTCGACAACCGGCTGATTTTCGGGGATAACCTGTTGGCGTTGAAGGCGTTGGAGCAGGAGTTTTCGGGGAAAGTGAAGTGCGTGTTCATTGATCCGCCGTACAACACCGGCAGCGCGTTTACGCATTACGACGACGGGTTGGAGCATTCGATCTGGCTGGGGTTGATGCGGGATCGGCTGGAGATCATTCGGCGGCTATTGTCTGAAGATGGTTCGTTGTGGATCACGATTGATGACAATGAGGCGCATTATTTGAAAGTGCTGTGTGATGAAGTTTTTGGGCGGGTGAATTTCGTCAGTAGCGCGATTTGGGAAAAGAAATACTCACCTCAAGGTAACGCTCAATGGCTGTCTGATAGCCACGATTTTGTTTTGGTATATGCAAAACAGAAGCTAACGTGGACGCCGAATTTACTGCCAAGAACAGATGAGATGGATGGTCGCTATAAAAATCCTGATAACGACCAACGAGGCCCATGGAAACCAGTTGACGCAACTATCAGTCTATCTGGAGGCCAAAGAGGCGCCCAGTTTGCAAGAACGGGGATCTCACCGAATCTTTACGAACTGACCACACCATCAGGGCGGAAGCTCTGGCCTGCAAAGGGGAGATGCTGGTACTACACGGCAGACAAAATGCAAGAAGCAATTGCTGATAACCGCATTTGGTTTGGCGAGTCCGGGAATAACGTGCCAGCCGTTAAGCGGTTTCTTTCAGAGGTAAAACAAGGCGTAACCGCAAAGACAATCTGGTTCCGCAGCGAGGTTGGTGATAATCAAGAAGCCAAGCAAGAAGCACTTGCCTTTAACAACGTATCGGTTTTTTCAACGCCGAAACCAGAGCGGCTTATTGAACGAGTTCTTACCCTTGCCACCAACCCCAACGACCTCATCCTCGATTCCTTCGCCGGTTCCGGCACCACCGGCGCGGTCGCGCACAAGATGGGCCGCCGCTGGATCATGGTCGAACTGGGCGAGCACTGCCATACGCACATCATCCCGCGCCTGAAAAAAGTGATCGACGGCGAAGACCAGGGCGGCATCAGCAAGACGCTGGACTGGCAGGGCGGCGGCGGATTCCGTTATTACCGGCTTGCGCCGACGCTGATTGTCAATGACCGTTGGGGCAATCCGGTGATCAATCCGGAATACAACGCGGCGCAACTGGCCGAGGCGCTGGCGAAGCTGGAAGGCTTTGTTTACGCGCCTTCCGAAACGGTCTGGTGGCAACACGGCCATTCGAGCGAGCGCGATTTCATTTATGTGACCACGCAGAATCTGTCCGCCGAGCGCTTGCAGGCCTTGTCGGATGAAGTGGGCGCCGGACAAAGCCTTTTGATTTGCTGTTCGGCCTTTCACGGCGTAACGGCTGCCCAGGCTGCCGAGCGCTGGCCGAACCTGACGCTGAAGAAGATTCCCAAGATGGTGCTGGCGCGTTGCGAGTGGGGGCACGACGATTACAGCCTGAATGTGGCGAACCTGCCGCTGGTTGCGCCCTCTCCCCCGGCCCCTCTCCCGCTTGCGGGAGAGAGGAGGAAGGCTGTGCCGACGCCGGATCTGTTTGGCGATGCGGGGGAGGATATGTGATGAAGCTATCGAATTTTGGTATTCCCCAAAATGAGGCAGTTGCGGATAGCCCCTCTCCCGCTTGCGGGAGAGGGGTTGGGGAGAGGGTATTACTGAGCCGCGCCAAAAACCTGCGAAGCTATCAGACAGAGGCTGAACAGCGTCTGTGGTTCCATCTCCGGGCACAACGTTTTATGGGTTTGAAATTCAAACGCCAAAAACCTGTCGGCCCTTTTATCGTGGATTTCATTTGTCTGGAACTTGGTTTGATCGTCGAAGCAGATGGCGGACAACATGGAGATGGACGTGATCAGAAACGCGATGACTGGCTAAGGCTACAAGGTTTTACGGTTTTACATTTCTGGAATCACGACATTTTGCAGCGCACGGAGAGTGTGTTGGAGCGGATTCGGGATGAGATTCTTACCCTCTCCCCTACCCCTCTCCCACAAGTGGGAGAGGGGAGAAAAACCGCGCTGCCACCTGATTTGTTTGGCGATGCGGGGGAGGAGGGGTGATGGCGACGAACAAACCTGCCTTGCCGAAACAGTCCGATGCGCTGCTCACAGAACTGCGCGGGCTGATCGAGTCCGCGCGCCAGCATGTGGCGCAGACGGCGAACGCCACGTTGACGATGCTGTACTGGCATGTGGGGCATCGCATTCGGCGCGAGGTGTTGAAGGATCAGCGCGCTGAGTACGGCGAACAGATTGTGTCGACGCTGTCGACACAATTGGTGAACGACTACGGGCAAGGCTTCGGCGCAAAAAATCTGGCCCGCATGATCCAGTTCGCCGAGGTCTTTCCAGATGAGGAAATTGTCGTATCGCTGTCACGACAATTGAGCTGGACGCACTTCATTGCGCTGATACCGCTCAAGCAACCCTTGGAGCGCGAGTTCTACGCCGAAATGTGCCGGGTGGAACGCTGGAGCGTGCGCATCCTGCGCGAGCGCATCGGCAGCCAGTTGTATCTGCGCACAGCCATCGCCAAGCAGCCGGAAGCGGTGGTACAGGCGGAAATCAGTCACCTGCGGGCGGGCGGGCAGATAACGCCCGACCTCGTGTTCCGCGACCCGTACATGCTGGACTTTCTTGGGTTGCCGCAGGATTACAGCGAACGTGACCTGGAAGACGCCATCCTGCGCGAGATGGAGCGGTTCCTGCTGGAACTGGGCGTGGGCTTCACCTTCGTGGCGCGACAAAAGCGCATCTCGGTGGACAACAAGGATTTTTATCTCGATCTCCTGTTCTACCACCGCCTCCTGAAACGGTTGGTGGCAGTTGAACTGAAGCTGGAAGAATTTCAGCCCGCGCACAAGGGGCAGATGGAGTTGTACCTGCGCTGGCTGGACAAGCACGACCGCCCGGCAGGCGAGGAGCCGCCCATTGGTTTGATCTTGTGCGCCAGTGCCGGGGTCGAGCAGGTGGAATTGCTGGACTTGGGCGCATCCAATATCCGCGTGGCCGAATATCTGGCGCACATCCCCGACATGAAGGTCTTGCAGGCGCAGTTGCATCGCGCCATGGCGTTGGCGCGCGAACGTGCGGCGCGGGGTGCTCTCCCGCAAACGGGCGAGGAGAGGAAGGCGGGCAAGGCGGCGTTGACGCCGGATTTGTTTGGCGATGCGGGGGAGGATGCGTGATGGTGACGAGCAAACCTGCCCTGCCGGAACAAGCCGCTGCGCTGCTCGCCGAACTGCGCGGCCTGATCGAGTCCGCGCGCCAGCATGTGGCGCAGACGGCGAACGCCACGTTGACGATGTTGTACTGGCGCATTGGGCATCGCATTGGCGTGGAACTGCTCAAAAAGGAGCGAGCACCTTACGGAGAGGAGATTGTGAACGCGGTGAGTTCACAATTGACGCTGACTTACGGCAAGGGGAGCGAATGATGGCGGCGAATGACAAGAAAAAGCAGATCGTGCTCACCCGCTCTTCGGCGGCGGAATACCTCACTTTCGTGGCGGCCAGCGGCGCGGGTGGCGTTGAAGCGGTGTATGCCGACGAGAATGTCTGGCTGACCCAGAAGATGATGGCGCAGCTCTATGACGTGGAAGTCCACACCATCAACTACCACCTGAAAAAAGTGTTC